>JAWVYU010000221.1:0-8649 GCA_033722575.1 Ketobacteraceae bacterium
ACAGCATTTATTTCAGTGTGTGCCTGTGTGCACTTTTTGCCGCCTGGTTTATGAGGGACTTTCTGGAACTGGCGTTGCATGCACCGCAGCTGGACAGAATCCTGCAAAGCCTGCAGTTGATTTCCGTGGCGTTGCTGCCCATGGTATTTCTGGTAGATAACTTCACCCTTACGTATATTGCCACACTGCTCATGGCGGTAGTGGGCGCATGCGCCCTGTCGGCCGGTATTATCTGCACACGGATGGAAAGCCGTACCGGCAAATATTTTCTGCTGGCCTGGTCCACGCTGATTCTGGGTATTTTTCTCAGCTGCCTCCGTTATCTGGGGCTGGCTCCCGAATCCAGCCTTACCCAGTATTTCGTGCACGTGGGCGTGCTTGCCGAGGTGCTGCTGCTGTCCTTTGCGCTGGCAGACCGGATCAACCGGATGCGTCAGGAAAAAGCAGCTTTTCAGGAGCAAGCCAATGCTCTGCTGCACGAAACCAATCTCAAGCTGGAAAAGAGCATGCTGCTTCAGCGCAACTTTCTGACGGCCGCCAGCCATGAGCTGAGAACACCCATGAACGGGATCATGGGCGCCACCGACCTGCTGAGTGACTGTGACTCCGAAGAGGAACGCAATCAGTACATCAATGATATTTATCGCAGCTCCCGCAAAATGATGTCACTGGTTGAGAATATCCTGGATTTTACGGACGTGGAGTCGGGCGATTTCCGCCCCATCAATAAGGCGTTCACTCTCAGTGAACTGCTGGAACCCCTGATTATCCAATTCAAAGGCAAGGCGCATCGCAAAGGGCTGAACTTCAGTTTCGAGCTGGACCCGGCGGACCCCCAGCTGCTGTGCAGGGTCTACGAAGCTGATCCCCGCATTATCCAGAAAGCCATGAGCCAGCTGCTCAGCAATGCCCTCAAATTTACCAGCCGGGGTGAAATCAGTGTCATCACCCGGATCAACAAGAATATTCTTTACCCGGAAAAAACCAAGCTGGCTATCGAAATTAAAGACACCGGCATTGGCATGAAGCCGGAAACATTAAAGGACATGTTTATCGCATTCCAGCAGGGCGACGGAACCTTCAAACGCCAGTACGAGGGTCTGGGCATTGGCTTGTCGCTGGCCAAGTCCCTGATGGACAAAGTGGAGGGAACCCTGTCTGCCAAATCCAGTGCAGGCCAGGGAAGCTCCTTTACCCTCAGCCTGAAAATCAGGGACACCGGCAACACGCGGGAAGCAGCCAATGAAGAGCTGCCACAAGCCCTGATCACCCGCCCGAAGCCGGTACCCGCCAGAAACAAACAGATTCTCCTGGTTGAAGACAACCCCGTGAACCTTAAAGTGCTGAACAAAATGGTGGAGAAACAGGGGTACTCAACGCTGATTGCCGAAAACGGCATGCAGGCGGTGCAGCTGCTCCAGGACTATAAAGTGGATCTTGTGCTGATGGACTGCCAGATGCCGGTAATGGACGGATTCGAGGCCACCCGTGAAATCCGGCAGATGCATAACGGGAACCAGCACGTGCCGATCGTGGCGGTTACCGCCAACACCCTCTCGGAGGACGAGGCCCAGTGTTATGACGCTGGCATGAACGGGTTTGTACCCAAACCCATCAACCAGAAAGTCATTCAGTCCCTGTTGTTGAAATGGCTTAACCAGCCCTATCTGGCGGTCGATCAGACCCAGGCCAAAAAAGTCGACTATTTACCCGCCAAACACTCATAGACTGCATCTGCCAGCGCCCTGGGGCGGGGATCCACCAGCAGGTACGGGCCCATCTGATTCATCACATACGCAAAGGCCACCTGGTTTTCCGGATCAGCAAATGCCATCGCCCCGCCCGAGCCGGGATGCCCGAAGCCATTGACCCCGTTGCCGAAGCCGGCCTCCGGGTCGCCCGCCTGCTGCAGCATTACCCCGGGGCCAAACCGGGTAGGTGTGGTCAATACCGGGTCCGGGCCAGCGCTCTCCTCTGTCAACAGGCGCGCCAGTGCCTTCCGGGAAATCACCTGCTCCGGTGCCAGGCATTCACCCAGCAGCCGCGCCAGGCTTGCAGCGTTAGTATGAACATTGGCGGACGGCAGCTCCATCCGCCGCCACTCCGGTCTGTTGGCACTTGTCATCAGGGTGGCGGGGTTGGTCAGCGCTTTCGCCGTAAGGCTGTTGCGGTCCGCCAGCACCTTGCCGAACAGGTATATCCGATCCTGCCGGGGCATTTCCTTCGGACCATGAAGATCGGCCAGCTCAACATCCCGCTGGTTCAGCCCCAACCAGAGATCCAGACCCAGAGGCTCACTGATCTCCCGGGCAATATACTCCCCCAGGGTGACGCCAGTCATCCGCCGGAATGCTTCTCCCACCAGCCAGCCGAAGGTCACCATATGGTAGCCATGCCGGGTACCGGGTTCCCACCAGGGGCGCTCCCGCGCCAGACGCCCGCACATGTAGTCCCAGTCGAACAATGCCTCGTCATCCAAAGGGTCTCGAATGGCGGGCAAGCCGGCCCGGTGATTGAGGCACCAGGCCAGATGAATGTCTGACTTGCCTTCACAACCAAACTCCGGCCACAGGTCCTTCAGCGGGCGGTGAATGTCAATATCACCGTTATCGAGTGCTTTCTGCACAGCAATAGCGGTGATCATTTTGCTGGTGGAAAACACATTCACCAGGGTATTTTCAGTCCAGGGACGCGTGCCTGATTTATCACGGGTTCCGGCCCAGCAATTGATCACCAGCTCACCACGATGCCAGACCGCCAGGGCGGCACCGGCTTCCCGGCCCTCTTCAAAGTGGGATAAAAACCGCTGTTTCACCGAATCAAAGGCTGGCTGACAATAACCATTGATGTTCAAGTAAATCTCCCGTTATAACCACAGATGTATAAGCAGCACATGGTATTGTACCAACCTTTGCAAATTGCAGGGTATTGCCCCTGTAACTGTACGTTAAAAAAGACGAAAATCAGTGCGATAGCATATATACTTAAATTCATGATACGCCCGAACTCCATTCAGATAAGGCATTTCTTTTTGTTATGCAGATAAAACACGCTCTAGTGGTTGATGACTCAAAGTCGGCCAGATTTTCGCTGAAAAAATTACTTCAAAAGCAGGGAGTGCAGGTCGATTTCGCCGAATCTGCCGGGGATGCCCTGAACTACCTGGAAACGAAACGTCCAGACGTGATTTTCATGGATCATCTGATGCCGGGGATGGACGGTTTCGAAGCCACCAAGGCTATCAAGGGCAATCCGGACACCAAGAATATCCCCATTATCATGTGCACCTCCAAGGAAGGGACCGAGTATGCCGAGCAAGCCATGTCCCACGGGGCCATTGCGATTCTTCCCAAACCGGCACCCGCAGCAACCCTGACAGCGGTGCTGAACCAGATACAGTCGAAACTGGCGGGAGAAACCAAAGCGGAAGAGCCGGAGACAGAAGCCGCCGCTGGCAAGCAGGCACAACCGTCCGGTGGCGGACTGGGTCAGCGGGCCATCGAAAATCTGGTGAAGAAAATCATCGAGGACCAGATCCAGGATATTCGCAAAAAAGCCGAGGATATCATCGAGAAACGGGTGGCGGATCAACTGGATGTGAGCCTGGTATCGCTGCGTAAAACCCTGAAAGAGGATGTAATGCGCGGCATGGAACCGGCAGTGAACGAGTCCGTATCCAAGGTCAGCAAAACCGTGGCCCGGGAACTGTTTGACGACCGGATCAACGAACTGAAAAGTACCGTTATGAGTGACGTTAACAGTCGGCTCGACGGCTTTGAAAAGGAAATAGAGAAAGCCCAGAAGCCATCGCCAGAGCTGCTGGATGAGGTAAAAAATATCGCCCAGTTCACATCGGCCCATACGGCTGGCGATCTTGCCCGCGAAGCTGCGGAGGAAATAAGCCGCACCATTGCCCAGGACATCACCCAGGAAGAGCTGATGAATATGAAAGAGGAGCTGATGGGCGAGTTTCAGGCGGGCCTGCAACAGGCCAAAACAGGTAAAATCTTCGGTATCGTCGGTATTGCGGTCGGTGTCATCGCGCTGGTGATGTCTTTTATTTAGGTTAACCCTTTTCTGTCAGGAAAACTTTCTCCCACTAAAAAAGCTCCCTTCTGGGAGCTTCTTTAGTAGATATAGCGCCGAAAGGAACCAAAGCGTGCTCACCTGCGTCAGATGTGGTTCCGCAGGGTGTCCACCACGTTGTTGAATTCCACTTTAAGCTGCTCAAAGACGTCCGCCGCACCCTCTGTGGTGCCCTCCTTGCCCATGTGTTCCAGCTGTCTCGCCAGCTCCGAGAACTGTGCAGCACACACATTGGATGAGCTGCCTTTCAGGCTGTGGGCCACCTTGCGAAGCTCCTCGGCATCATCCGCCGCAATGACCTCAGACAATGTCGAAATCTTGGCTTCGGAGTCGCTCACAAAAGTGTCGATAAGAATATCGAACTCATCTTCCATTATGTCTTTCAACTCAGCGAGAGCTTCTACATCAACATGATCTGCCGGATTTACCATATACTTTTCCTTCCAAACAAGAACACTCAATAGAGGAACACAGTGCGGCGTCTATCCTTTAAGATTAGCAGGCAATGACGGGTCTTGCCTATAGGTGCCACCGGGCGGAATTACACGATATCAGTCGTCGGCTTCCCACTCAAAGACAACCTCCACCTGGTTGCCTTCTCCCAGGTATTGAACCGATTTGCACATTGTGGCAATCAGCGGCAGCCCGCGGCCGCAATACCCTGAGGTGCGATGTTCCGCATCTTCCAGTTTTTTCCGCCAGTCAAAGCCCGGACCAGTATCCTCCACCAGAATACTGAGTTCACCACCATTGCTGGTGGGCTTGTGATCAAGCACAAATTTCACATGTCCCACCTGCAGTGTGTGCAGCTTCTGGGTTCGCTCAGCATAATACTGGGCGAACCCTGTAGGGGATGCTTTCAGTTCGGAGTCCAGACCCAGCACCCCGTGCTCCAGGGCATTGGAATACAACTCTGCGAGAATCGTGTAGATCTTGCCGCTGTGAGGACGCAGCCCGGGCACTTCCATCAGCAGGTGAGTGATCAGGGGTAGTGGATTGAAATCCCTCAGAGTGCGCGGGCGTAACTCATAGGAGATCGCCCAGTCCACCGGGCCACCGCCGATACTGCCGCTCATACCCCGCTCACCGAAATACTCACCCAGCGACTCTTCGGTTACCTGGGTCACTTCCACAACGGTGTAGTCATCATCCTGCTCGGCTTTGCCGGTATGGCGCTCTACCGCCGCCAGCAATTCATCAAAAACGCTTTCCACCCGCTGGTTCTGTTCAAATACCCGGTGGATGCCCTCTTCACCAAACATTTCGTCCTTGTCATTGGTGGCTTCGATAATGCCGTCAGACCAGATATAAATCCGGTCGCCGTACTTCATGGGGGCCACTTTGGTTTCGGTGTTGAACTTGTCATTCGACAGCACCCCAAGGGGCAGGTTGAATGACGCAAAGTGCTCAACACTGTGATCCTCTTTGCGATATATAAAGATATCCGGCAAGCCGCCAATCCAGTATTCCACGGTTTCCTTGCGAAAGCTCAGGTCCGCCATGCAGGCACAACAGAACACGCCCACCGGAAGGATACGCTTCAGCTTTTTATTGATTTCCCGCAGGATGTCCTGCATGGAAAACCCTTTCAGCGCCATTCCATAGAATATTTCCGACACCGGCATCGCGCCAATCGCTGCGGGCAGCCCGTGACCGGTGAAATCACCCAGAAAAACGTACATGCCGCCATTGGGCTTGCGGGAGGCCAGCACCAGATCCCCATTGAATACTGCCATGGGTGACAACAGGTGTTTGATGTTGGGGGCATCTATACAGCCGGGGTGGGCGATATTATCAAAGACCTTTTTCGCCACCTCCTGCTCATGCAGCAGGCGGTCGTGGTGCATGATGATTTCATCCCGCTGAGCCTGAACCGTTTCATGCAGCTTGCGCATACGGGCAAAAGCCTGGATTTTGGCTTTCAGAATAATGCGGTTGTAGGGTTTACTCAGGAAGTCATGACCACCGGCATCCAGGCAGTCTGCCAGGGACGCAGCATCTTTAAGAGAGGTAAGAAAGATAATGGGAACCAGGTTCTCGCCGGCCAGGTCACGGATGGTTCTGGCTGCTTCGAAGCCATCCACGTTGGGCATCAGCGCATCCATGAGAATCAGGTCCGGAGACTGGTCCTTGAAAATATCGATGGCTTCCTGTCCGTCCCGGGCAGTGTAAACACTGTGTCCTTCCTTGCGTACAATAGTCTGAAGAATCAGGCGATCTGAATCATTATCGTCCGCAATGAGGATACGCAGCACCTCATCGACGGGTTGTTCAGTAATGACGGAAGTTTCTGGGGTGGTCATGACGAAACCTTTTATGCCTCACACTGCGTCATTGGGATGAGCGATACCTGTGAGGCACATGGTCGGAGTGGCACTACTTGATCGTAAAGAGTTGTTCGAAATTCGAGATGGTAAGAATCTTTTTCACATCAGGATTACAGTTCACAATTTCGATGTTGGAGTTATCTCCCCCCGCGTGGTCCCGCAACAACAGCAACATACCAAGCGCCGAACTATCCAGATATGTTGTTTCCTTCATATCCACGATATAGCCTTTGGGATCCTCTTTCGCTTTTTCATAGGCATCGCGAAATTCCTGGTGGGCACTAAAATCAAAACGGCCCTGAATTTTTATGGTCAGTTCGCCAGTTGGAGCCTCTGTGGACCATATAGCCATTCTTACACCTCTAAGTTCAGAGAGTTATCTTTCCCATCCCCTTGAAACAAGGGGCAAAAACCCTTTAATAATGAGCATAGACCAATTTTTTGGAAGCGGTAAAGCTTAACCTGTATTTTCCTCAAAATTCTTGTCGTATTGCTCAGTTTTCGTCAAACCTTCTTTTATTTCAAGAAGTTGAGTTTCAGAGAGTTTATCTGAGATTTGCAGAATTCGCATTTCTTTTGCGAAACTTTCTGCAGATTCTGTTAACCCGTCCAAAGCCCGGTTCAGCTCATTAATTACCCGCTTGATGGCTTCCCCAAGCTGTAACCAGCGCACATCCAGTTGCGAAGTGGTCGCATAATGATCACTAATTTCCGACAGTATTTCCTGATAACCGTGTAAGCGGATCAGAAGGGTTTCCAGCTCCGCCAGGGTAGCACTGGTGCTGCGGCCCGCCAGCTGGGCATCCAGCCACTGAAAGCCGGGATCAGGCGTCAGAAAACCAGTGGACTTTAACAGAGAAACCACTCCTTTCAGCAGGCTTTCCAGCTGAACCAGGTCCTGCTCCGACCGCTCGCTGATCTTCACCAGATCCTTGGATACCGAGACAAAGCCCCGCCCTACTTCGCCACAGGAAGACGCCGAAATCATGGCGTTGGTGGCCAGCAACCCGGTATTCTTGGCCAGCTCATGGGCCCGCACCACCCCGACATGCATGTTTTCTGTGGTTTCGCGGGTGTAATGCAGGGAATAGCGCAGGGATTCGGCAGCCTGGTCCAGACAGTGGAGCAGACGCACGAAATATTTCTCCACCTCCGACATGCTTCCCAGGGCAGACTTTTCCTTGTCATCGTAATCTGCACTTTTCACGGTGTTGGCCTGGCTGCGATAGGGTAATTCGTGAGCCCACCAGGCAGCCACCAGCCAGACGAAATAGGTCAGCGCCACGTAGACAAGAATATCCCGGGGCAGGTTTTCATTGAAATAGAGGAACACCATCAACGCCAGTGACAGGCTGAATGGCAGTATAATCTTGGCAACAAAAAGGCGTTTCATATTCCCCTCATGCGCTGCTTTTGACATCCCTCTGAGCGGTTTTGTTATTGGTCAGCTCCAACAGGCGTCCGGCAATGGCGCCCAGGGGTTTGACCTCCGTGTGGGCCCCCAGTTTATAGGCCACCCCCGGCATGCCCCACACCACCGATGTCGCCTCATCCTGAATAATAGTATGGCAGCCAATCTCTTTCATCCGCAGCAAAGCCTGTGAACCGTCCGCCCCCATTCCGGTCAGAAGTACGCCGATGGTGCTGCGCAGTTCCAGCTGGGTAATGGAATCAAACAGCACCTCCACGGAAGGCTTGTGATGGTTGACCCGCTCGGAATCCAGCAGCTGCACCACCAGTCCGTTGGTTCGTTTTCTCACGATCATATGCTGATCGCCGGGGGCAATATAGGCATTCCCCGGCAGCAGTTTCTGCGCTGACTGGGCTTCCTGAACGTGCATAGCACAATTTTCATTCAGCCGGGCGGCATAGGAGGCACTGAAGTTGACGGGTATATGTTGTGCGATCACGATGGGCGGACAGTTCTCGGGAAGCCCCGAAAGCACGTCCTTGATGGCCTCGGTGCCGCCCGTTGACGCCCCAATAGCAATAATCTGACCACCCCGTGGGGTATAACCGGATACCGACCGGGTGGGTGTTACCGGTTCCTGCCGGGACCGCTGGGCCCGGCGTTCCAGTTCCCCTATATTGACTTTCGCCGCAGCCCGTATTTTTGCGGCGATCTCTTCCTGATATCCCGCCAGCCCCTTGCCCAGGTTTTCGCGGGGCTTGGCCACAAAATCAAAGGCACCAATGTTCAGGGATTCCAGGGTGATATCCGCACCGGCCTGGGTAA
>JAWVYU010000222.1:0-8617 GCA_033722575.1 Ketobacteraceae bacterium
CAAGGATATCGGTCTGATTGACAGTGCCGAGCCTGGCAAGGATCTCACCCTGAGCATTGACCTGCGCGCCCAGTACCTTGCCTACAAGGAGCTGCTGACAGCGGTGAACGAGTACAAGGCAGAGGCCGGGACCGTTGTGGCGCTGGACATTGATACCGGTGAAATTCTGGCGATGGCCAATCAGCCCTCTTACAACCCCAACAATCGCTCTCGCCGTGATGTGCCGAATTTTCGTAACCGTGCCGTTACGGATGTATTTGAGCCAGGCTCCACCGTCAAACCCTTTACCGTGGCTGCAGCACTGGAAAGCGGCAAATGGAAAGCGAACAGTTACGTTGATACCAGTCCGGGGTTTATCAAGGTAGGCAGAAAACATATCCGGGACATGAGTAATTACGGTGTCATTCCGGTAACCCGGATTATCACCAAATCCAGTAATGTGGGCGCCAGCAAGCTGGCGCTGTCACTTGAGCCGGACGCCATCAGCAACATATTTCGCCGGGTGGGCCTGGGAGAAGCTACCGGCATCGGTTTTCCGGGGGAGAGTGTCGGCATTATGCCGTTCAAGGAACGTTGGCGGCCCCTTGAAGTTGCCACTCTGTCTTACGGGTACGGTTTATCGGTGACCGCATTGCAGTTGGCCCAGGCCTATTCAGTGATCGGATCAGGCGGTTTGAAAAAACCGCTTTCTTTGTTGAAACAGGAGAAACCCGGGGAAGGTCATCGCGTATTGAGCGAGGACATAGCCAATCAGGTGCTGGAGATGCTGGAAACCGTAACGGCGGATGGCGGCACTGCTACCCGCGCCCAGGTTCCCGGTTACCGGGTGGCCGGAAAAACCGGCACGGTACACAAGGTGTCAGCCATGGGCTATGAAGATCATCGCTACCTGGCCCTGTTTGCCGGCGTGGCCCCGGTAAACGATCCCAAGATTGCCCTGGTTGTGGTGATCGATGATCCGAAAGGGGATCAGTACTACGGTGGCCAGGTGGCTGCACCGGTATTTTCGCGTGTCATGTCCGGGTTACTGCGGGTAAAAAACGTGGCACCTGATCGTGCTCCCGAGCAGTGGGTCCAGGTAAAGCCTGCTTCGCAGGCTATACCCAACACCTGAGGCTGACCAAGTGGCACGAGGCGGAAAAGCATTACAGGAATTTTTGAATCTGTCATTAACGGATAAACAGAAAGAGATTATTGTGAATCAGCTACAGACGGACAATCGCAGCATACAGCCAGGGGATATGTTTATCGCCTGTCCAGGTGTGTCTGTGGATGCCCGTCAGTTTGTCCGGGATGCCGCAGATCGTGGTGCGGTTGCAGTACTCGCTGAAAAAGCGGTATCTGACGAGCAGAAGCAATGGCTGCAAACTGAAAATGCGCCGGTTATAGAAGTCTCTGGGTTGCGTGCACAGGTGGGTGTGATCGCTGCCGGCTTTTATGGGCACCCCTCCCGCCAGCTGGATGTGGTGGCAGTAACCGGTACCAATGGTAAAACCAGTGTTTCCCAGTTAATTGCCCAGGCCCAGAACATGATCGAAGGGCCGGCTGCTGTTATGGGTACGCTGGGCAATGGGCCGCTGGGCCAGCTATTGTCCACAGTTAACACCACCCCCGGCCCTGTTGATGTGCAGCGGTTGTTCAATGACTTTGTTTCAGCAGGCATCAGAGCCGTTGCGCTGGAAGCATCCTCCCACGGTCTGGAGCAGTACCGTCTGGATGGTACCTGTATCCGTACTGCAGTGCTGACCAATATCAGTCGTGACCACCTGGATTATCACGGCACCATGGAAGCCTACCAGCAAGCCAAGGAGCGCCTGGTGATTTGGCCTGAGTTGCGGGAGCTGGTTTGGAATGCCGATGATTCCCGGGTAGCGGAAATGGCAGCCAAAGCGCCGGAAGATGTGCGCCGGATTTCCTATTCAATGTCCGGGAACAAGGCCGACCTGATGGCAGATAACATCAGTTACACCGAGCAAGGGCTGGCGTTTGACCTTCAATACAAAGGTAAGAGTGTCGCTATTACTTCCGGGCTTATCGGTGGTTTCAATCTCTCCAATCTGCTGGCGGTTATCGGAGTGCTTATTCTTCGAGACTGCAGTTTGAAACAGATCGCGAAGCTGGTGCCCGGCCTGCAGCCTATTCAGGGGCGGATGGAAATGGTGTCGCTGAAAAAAGGCGGTGAGAGTTTTCCCACCGTGCTGGTGGATTATGCGCACACGCCCGATGCACTTATGCACGCACTGCAGGCAGTGCGTACCCATTGCCAGGGTCAGCTGTGGTGCGTATTCGGTTGTGGAGGAGACAGGGACAGGGGCAAGCGGCCATTGATGGGTGAGATGGTCGCCCGTTATGCCGATCGTATTGTGCTGACCAGCGATAATCCCCGCACAGAAAAACTGGAAGATATCTTTACGGATATTGAGGCGGGCTTTCCGGAAACCACCGATTACTTTGTTAAAAAGGACCGCAAGGAAGCTATTGTGGAGGCTGTGATGGACGCAGAGGCCCGGGACTGGATTCTGATAGCCGGCAAAGGCCATGAGGACTACCAGGAAGTGAACGGGGAGCGCACGGATTTCAGTGACGTAAAAGTTGCCAAAAAAGCGTTGAAAAAACGCCGACAGGATACGGGATCATCATGTACCTAGCAGATGCAGCCAAAGCAGTAAAAGGAACCCTGCACGGTGATAACCTGAGGTTTTCATCAGTAAGCACGGACACCCGGACAATACAGCCGGGTGATCTGTTTGTGGCGCTGAAAGGGCCTAACTTCAATGGCCATGATTATGTGCAACAGGCTGCGGATTCCGGTGCCATAGCACTGATGGTCAGTGAAGAGGTAAAAACCGACCTGCCGCAGATTCGGGTGGAAAATACGCTCGCTGGTCTCGGTGCGCTGGGCGCAGCCTGGAAAGCGCAGTTTACCATCAAGACCATAGCGATCACCGGCAGTTCCGGAAAAACCAGTGTCAAGGAAATGGCGGCTGCCATCCTGTCTCTTAAAGGTGAAACCCTGGCAACCCGAGGCAACTTCAATAACGAGATTGGCGTACCGCTCACCTTGCTTTCGTTAACAGACAAGCACCAGTATGCAGTCATAGAACTGGGAGCCAATCATATTGGTGAAATCGCCTATACCGTGTCCCTGGTGAAACCCAATGTGGCGGCTATTACGAATGCAGGCAGTGCACATATCGAAGGCTTTGGGTCGCGGGAGAATATTGCCAAAGCCAAAGGAGAAATCTATCAGGGCCTGGTGGCTAACGGTACCGCGGTTATCAACATGGATGATGCCTATTGCGAGTACTGGCAGAGTATCACCGAGGGCTATGCAAAAATGAGTTTTTCCCTGGAAAACAAAGGGGCAGATGTTTATGCCAGCGATATCAACGTTAATACGGCAGGGCAGTACGGGTTCAGGTTACATGTGGGCGACGACAGTATCCTGGTGCAGCTAAAGCTTCTGGGGGCACACAATGTTCTTAACGCGATCAATGCCGCTGCCATGACGGCTCCCCTGGATGTGGATCTGGAAACCGTTCGCCGTGGCCTTGAGTCGGTTGAGCCCATCAGGGGGCGTTTATATCCGATTCCGCTGGACGGCGGCATTCTGATTGATGACACCTACAATGCCAATCCGGCATCAGTAAAAGCCGCGGCAGATTTGTTGGCTGAACTGGATGTGACAACCTGCA
Source organism: Ketobacteraceae bacterium (assembly GCA_033722575.1). Classification (GTDB taxonomy): domain Bacteria; phylum Pseudomonadota; class Gammaproteobacteria; order Pseudomonadales; family Ketobacteraceae. The sequence continues at coordinate 3,696 of JAWVYU010000222.1, forward strand.
TGGTACTCGGTGATATGGCGGAGCTGGGCACCCATGCGCCATCCATGCACCGGGAGGTGGGAGAGTATATTGCCCTTAAAGGTATCGAATATCTGGTGGCAAAAGGAAAGCATGCGGCAGATTACCTGGTGGGTTTCAGCAAGTTTCAGAGCATAGAGCAGAAAAGCGCGCGATTTGATGAGTTTCACGAAGTCGCCAGCTATTTGCAGCAGGAAAAACCGGAAACAGTTCTGGTAAAAGGTTCGCGCAGCGCGGCCATGGAAAACGTGGTACATGCTCTGTGTGGAACAGATGCGAATGACAAGAGGAACCATTAATGCTGCTATGGTTAGCTGACTACCTGTCGCAATATGCATCAGTATTCAATGTTTTCCAGTACCTCACGTTTCGGGGAATACTGGGAGTATTAACGGCATTGGCGATTGCGCTGGTGGTGGGTCCTTACATGATTGAGCGGCTCAGTTTTCACCAGATTGGACAGGCGGTGAGGGATGACGGACCTCAGACTCACCTGAGCAAGGCGGGAACACCAACCATGGGTGGAGCCCTGATTCTGGTGGCTATTTCTGTCAGCACCCTGTTGTGGGCAGATCTCAGTAACCGGTATGTGTGGGTGGTGCTGATTGTCACCATGGTGTTCGGTGCCGTTGGCTGGGTGGATGATTACCGCAAGGTGGTTCAGAAAAACTCCCGTGGCTTGCCGGCCCGCTGGAAGTATTTCTGGCAGTCCGTTGCCGGGGCGGGTGCTGCGATCTTCCTGTACATTGATGCCACGACTGCGGCAGAGACTTCACTGTTGCTGCCGTTTTTCAAAAACGTGCAGTGGGAGCTGGGCATTCTTTATGTCCCGTTAACCTATTTCGTGATCGTCGGTACATCCAATGCAGTGAACCTCACAGACGGCCTCGATGGCCTGGCAATTCTGCCAACGGTGCTGGTGGGTGGCGCCCTGGGGGTATTTGCCTACGTAACGGGGAATTTCAAGTTCGCAGAATACCTTCAGTTTCCCTACATCGCCGGCACCGGGGAGCTTATTGTGATTTGTGGCGCGCTGGTGGGCGCGGGATTGGGCTTTTTATGGTTCAACACTTATCCGGCTCAGGTATTTATGGGGGATGTGGGCGCGTTGGCGCTGGGCGCAACGTTGGGCGTTATCGCAGTAATTGTTCGCCAGGAAATTGTACTTTTTATCATGGGCGGTGTGTTTGTGATGGAAACCGTTTCTGTCATTCTTCAGGTAGGTTCCTACAAGCTCACCGGTCGGAGGATTTTCCGTATGGCGCCCATCCACCATCATTTTGAATTGAAAGGCTGGGCAGAACCTAAGGTTATTGTCCGTTTCTGGATTATTACGGTCATTCTGGTATTGATCGGTCTGGCGACGTTGAAACTTCGGTAAGGAAAACACAGTTAATGGCAACTGAAAAGAACGCAACATACACAGTGGTTGTCGGTTTGGGAAAAACCGGCAAATCCTGCGTGCGTTTTTTGAAAAACAAAGGCGTAGCGGTGGTTGCTGTTGACACCCGAAACCGGCCTCCCGGACTGGATGAACTGGTCCGCGAATTTCCGGATCTTGAGTTCCGGGGCGGATCGCTGAACAGTGAACTGCTGGAAAAGGCGCAAGAGATTATTGTCAGCCCGGGATTATCCATGAGGGAACCGGCATTGCAATCAGCGCTCGCAGCGGGCGTGCCGGTTATCGGCGACATTGCGCTATTCCGTCGTTATGTAAAGGATGACATTGTTGCCATTACCGGATCCAATGCCAAGAGCACGGTCACCTCACTGGTGGGTAAGCTGCTACAGGATGCCGGTATTAACGCTGTGGTTGCCGGTAATATCGGAATTCCGGTCATGGAGTTGCTCAATCAGGGTGTAAGAGCGGATGTCTACGTTCTCGAGTTGTCCAGCTTTCAGCTGGAAACCACGGCTGACCTTAAAGCCAAAGTGGCCACCGTGCTGAACCTGTCTGAGGATCATATGGACCGCTACGAGAGCCTGGAAGAATACGGGCGGGCAAAGCAACGGATTTATGAAGGTTGTGAAACAGCGGTCATTAACCGGGATGACCCTCACTCTGAACCCGTCACTCAGGTTAAGAACAAAGTTTATTTTGGTGCTTCAACCCCGGGCGAGGCTTCTTTTGGGCTGATTGATAAAAACGGTGAGATCTGGCTTTCTCTGGATCATTCACCTCTGATCAGAGCCAGTGCCCTCAAGATCAAGGGTCGTCATAACCAGGTGAATGCGCTGGCGGCGGTGGCTATTGGGCACGCGCTCGCTATTCCCATGGAGTCCATGATTTGCACGCTGGAAGAGTTTGAGGGCTTGCCCCACCGTTGTCAGTGGGTAGCCAATGTGCAGGGTGTGGACTGGTTTAATGACTCCAAGGGTACCAACGTGGGTGCAGCGGTGGCTGCGATCAATGGCATTGGCGCCGATACCAGGGGAAAGCTGATTCTGATAGCGGGTGGTGAAGGTAAGGATGCGGATTTCTCTCTACTGAAATCACCGGTAAAACGTTATGTCAGGAAAGTGATTCTTATCGGGCGCGATGCTGCACTGATTGCCAGTGAGATTGCAGCTGACGCCGATGTGACAAGGGTACGAGATCTGCAGGAGGCGGTATCACTGGCACATCACGAGGCGAAAAAGCAGGATGCTGTTGTGCTTTCGCCCGCCTGCGCCAGTTTTGACATGTTTGATGGGTTTGAAGACCGTGGGAATCAGTTTATGCAGCTGGTGCATGGTCTGGAGGCGCGGACATAATGGCCAGAGTCACAGTCAAACCGCAATCGAATATGGCTGGCACCTTGCTGTTGCTGGTGGCGAGTACGCTGGCCGCCATTGGTTTGCTGATGGTGGCATCGGCATCCATAGATCTGGCAGATCGCAACTATGGTAATCCCTTCTATTTTGCGCAGCGCCATGGCATCTATCTGATTGTTGGTATCATTGCAGCAGTACTTTCCTATCAGGTCTCAATGAAAGTCTGGCAGCGTAGCGGTGCGTTGCTGCTGCTGATTGCCTATGCGCTGCTGGTCATCGTTCTGATCCCGGGCGTTGGTAAAACAGTCAATGGTAGTACCCGTTGGCTGCCATTGGGATTGTTTACGGTACAGGTGTCGGAGCTCGCAAAAATCTTTGTGCTCGTTTATGTAGCCGGCTATCTGGTGCGTCGGCGCAATGAGGTACAGGGCTCGTTCTGGGGATTTCTCAAACCGATGCTGATTCTTTCACTCATGGTGATGCTGTTGCTGATGGAGCCGGATTTTGGTGCGGTGGTTGTTATCATGTCGGCCGTCTTTGCCATGCTGTTTCTTGGTGGCGTCAAGTTCCTGCAGTTTGCAGCGGTGCTGGGCGGCAGCCTGCTGGCAGGTACCGCACTGATTCTCTCGTCAGAATATCGCTGGCGTCGCATTACTGGTTACATTGATCCCTGGGCTGATCAGTTTTCTTCGGGATATCAGCTTGTCCAGAGTCTGATTGCCTTCGGACGGGGTGATGTGGCTGGCCTGGGTTTGGGTAATGGAATTCAGAAGCTGTTTTATCTGCCGGAAGCCCATACGGATTTTGTATTTGCCATCGTGGCAGAAGAAACCGGGGTGATGGGTGCTCTGGGCGTAATTGCACTCTTTATTGTGCTGTTTTGTCTGGCGATGATCATTGGCAGGAAAGCAGAGAAGCTGGGGGCACTGTTCAATGCGTATCTGGCTTATGGTTTTGGCACCATGATCGGCTTGCAGTCCCTGATCAATATCGGCGTATGCAGTGGCCTGTTGCCCACCAAGGGGCTGACGCTGCCGTTGGTGAGCTACGGTGGCAGCAGCCTGGTGGTCAATGCTGTCATTGTGGCGCTTCTGTTGCGTATCAGCCGGGAAAACCAGCTCATGTCTGCGGGACAGCTGGAGGTGCCAGAGCTGGCTGAATCCGGCAGAAAGTCGTCGAAAGGGCGCAGCAAATCAGCGCCACAAAGCGTCAGGGAAGCTTTTCTGCAACGCTGGTTGCGGGGAGGGCAGTCCGTATGACAGAACGAGCGCTGCAAAGGGTGCTGATTATGGCCGGTGGTACTGGCGGTCACGTATTTCCCGGACTTGCGGTAGCCAAGGCCTTTCAGGAAAAAGGTGCCGAGATCAAATGGCTGGGAACCCGTGCGGGAATAGAAGCGCGTGTTGTACCCGCCGAGCAGATTGATATTGTCTATCTGGATGTTGCCGGCGTGCGTGGTCAGGGTATCAAGCGTTTACTGATGGCACCGTTGAAGATTGCCAGTGCTGTCTGGCAGGTGCTGCGGTTAATCCGGCAATTCAAGCCGGATCTGGTACTGGGAATGGGTGGTTTTGTTACCGGGCCTGGTGGTATCGGTGCGTGGTTGTCGCGAACGCCCCTGTGTATCCATGAGCAGAATGCCATTGCCGGTTTCACCAACCGGATGCTGGCGAAAATCGCGAATCATGTTTTTGAAGCGTTCCCAGGCACCTTCCCTGAATACCCGCACAAGGTCACCACCACGGGTAATCCGGTCAGACAGGAAATCGCTGACCTTGAAGCCCCCGAGGACCGTTTCCTTAACCGGCACGGTCCCATACATGTACTGATTCTGGGGGGAAGCCAGGGGGCGGTAGCATTGAACAACGTGGTTCCGGAAGCCTTCGCCAAAATGAAAAACAGGGATCAGTTTGTTATTCGGCATCAGGCTGGCGGAAAAAATCATGAGATTGCCAGCCGAAAATATGCTGAGCTGGGTGTGGAAGCCGAGGTCGTGCCATTTATCGAGAACATGCAGGACGCCTATGGCTGGGCTGATGTGGTGATCTGTCGTTCTGGCGCGCTGACTGTTGCCGAGCTGGCAGCGGCAGGCGTTGGTTCGCTACTGGTGCCCTATCCCCACGCTGTGGATGATCATCAGACAAGGAACG
>JAWVYU010000223.1:0-8614 GCA_033722575.1 Ketobacteraceae bacterium
AGGAAGCCTCATCGCGCCAGGAATTACGCGAGCGCTTTGCACGGGAACGCAACAAGCGATTTGCCATGCATCAGGGGCTGGTGGAAAACACCCAAACCTCCCGGTCCCGTTATGACTATGATCCCCATCAGGAAGCTGAACCGGAGCAGCCGGCTCCACGGCGTGAAGTTCAGGAAACAGATGCGTTTACGGATCCGGTGCAATCCCTCCAGGATCATGTGGAAGCCCGTATTGACCGGAACAGTTCCCCGGAAGACATCAGTGCGATGAAACAGGAGCTGGACCAGCTGAAGAATCTGCTCAGTACGCAACTCAACAACATGTCCTGGGGTGACTACAGCTATCGCCACCCGCTGGCTGCGGCGGTCTTCAAACGGCTGCGCAAGATCGGCCTGAGCGCGCCACTGTGCCGGAGTCTGCTGAACCAGGTGGATGAGACACTACCCAAGAAAGAGGCCTGGCTGAAAGTGCTGAAAGACCTGAGCCGTCGGATTCCCATCAGCCAGGATCCGATTATTGACGATGCCGGGGTGGTGGCCTTTGTGGGGCCCGCGGGCGTGGGCAAAACCACCACCATAGCCAAACTTGCCGCTGAATATGCCTTGCGCCACGGACCGGAATCTCTGGCGCTGGTGACCACTGACAGCTACCGCATTGCCGGCCATGAACAGCTGCGCACGCTGGCCCAGATTCTCAAGGTACCGCTACGGGTGGTGAACGAGCAGAATCCCCTGGATGCGGTGCTGAGGAGCCTGTCCCGCAAGAAAATGGTCTTTATCGATACGGCGGGGCTGACTTCCCGGGATGAATCCTTCGATCATCAAATGAAGCTGCTGGAAAAATCCAGTATTGAAATGAAAACCTGGCTGGTGCTGGCCAGTACCAATCAGCGCCGGATTCTGGAAAAAACTGTGAAGGAGTATGAACATTTAAAAATAACAGGCTCAATTTTGACTAAACTGGATGAATCAGCCAGTTTGGGAGAGGCGCTCAGCGTCATTATAGAAAACCGCCTGGCGATGGCTTATGTCACCAATGGCCAGAATATTCCAGATGATATTCAGAGGCCCAAAGCCAATCAGTTGATTAATCTGGCAGTATCACTGAGTCGCGACGCGGATTACGAGGAATCGGAAATAGCAGATATGTTTGCCGAGGTTATGGTAGGCTGAACTGGCGCGTTAACATGAAAGCTTTATTTGAAAACGGAATAAAAAGCGAATTTTATATGAGTGCACATCCGGTACAAGTCATTGCAGTTACTGGTGGTAAAGGCGGTGTCGGCAAGAGCAACGTCTCCCTGAATCTAGGGATGTGTCTGTCTGAAATGGGCAGAAGAGTTGTATTGCTTGACGCAGACCTTGGCCTGGCAAACCTGGATATTCTGCTGGGCCTGACGGCACGGGAAAACCTTTCCCACGTTCTGTCAGGGCAATGCTCCATGCGGGATATTCTGGTGGAAGGCCCGGGTGGCATGAAGATTGTGCCGGCGTCCTCGGGCACCAGGGAAATGGTGGAACTGGGGCCACGGGAGCATGCGGGACTCATTCATGCTTTCAGTGATCTGAGCGATGACATCGATGTGCTGATTATCGACACTGCGGCGGGTATTTCCGATATGGTGCTGAGTTTTGTGACGGCAGCCCAGGAAACCCTGTTTGTTGTCACCAACGAGCCCACCTCCATTACCGACGCCTATGCGATGATCAAGATTCTCAATCAGAGCTATGACATGTACCGTTTCAACGTGGTAGCCAACATGGTGCGCTCCCAGCAGGAGGGCCGTGATCTTTACGCCAAACTCACCAAGGTAACCGACCGGTTTCTGGATGTGGCGCTGCAGTTCACCGGTTGTATTCCCTACGATGACTATGTCCGCAAGGCAATCCAGCGCCAGAAAGCCGTGGTAGAAGCCTATCCCCGCTCCAAAGCGGCCCTGGCCTTCCGGACACTGGCAAACAAAGTTGATGCATGGCCGCTGCCCACCTCGCCAAGAGGCCACCTGGAGTTCTTTGTGGATCGGCTGGTTCAGGGAGCGGCAGCGCGTTAGATGATGGCGGGCGGGTATTCAATGTATGCCGATGACACGTCAAGATCGCTCAACGAACTGATCGAGCAGCATGCCGATCTTGTGAAGCGTATTGCCCATCACATGATGGGGCGTATGCCTGCCAGTGTATCTGTAGAAGATCTTATCCAGGCAGGCATGATTGGCCTGATTGATGCCAGTAAAAAATTCGATCACTCCAAGGGTGCCAGCTTCGAAACCTATGCGGGAATCCGTATACGGGGCGCCATGATTGATGAGCTGCGCAAGGGCGAGTGGGCGCCCCGGTCGGTGCACCGCAATTCCCGCGCGATACAGGATGCCATCAGACCCGTGGAAACCCGCACCGGCCGGGACGCCCAGGACCGGGATGTGGCGGAAGAGCTGGGCATTGAGCTGGACGACTATTACGCCATGCTTCAGGACAGCATGGCCACCCGCCTGTTCAGTATCGACGAGATGGTGGCGCCGGATGAACAGATCGATACCTCGGCCACTGATCTCGATCTGGAAAACCCCTATGAGGGTATGCAGAAGGAGGCCTTGCGCCAGCAGCTGGCCCTGGCCATTACCCAGTTGCCGGAGCGTGAGCAGCTGGTGCTTTCGCTTTACTATGATGAGGAGCTCAACCTTAAGGAAATTGGTGAAGTATTAGGCGTGAGTGAATCCCGGGTCAGTCAACTTCACAGCCAGGCTGCCCAGCGCCTCCGATCTCGCCTCAAAGCCTGGGCCTGACCCTTCCTGCCCCGGCTTCCGACCCTTTCCGGCCGTCCTGGCCAGCGTCACTCCCGCAGCTTTTTTCAGCGTCTTTTCCCGGCGCCGAAAGTTGCACTCGAAATCGATTAAGTGCGTGACATTAAAAGAAAAAGGTTTCATTGAAAGCAAAAACTGGATACCCGGAATTCAACGTCTAGACTTACTAAAGAGTAGGTCTAGCCAACCTCAAAGGTGTTGATAAGGTTCATTGGAGGCGACCTTGGACAAAAACATGAAAATTCTTATTGTGGACGACTTTTCCACAATGAGACGAATCATCAAAAACCTGTTACGTGATCTTGGTTTTACCAATACCCAGGAGGCTGACGATGGCAGCTCGGCGCTGCCCTTGCTGAAGTCCTCGGATTTCGATTTTCTGGTGACCGACTGGAACATGCCTGGCATGACCGGAATCGAGCTGCTCAAAGCCGTGCGCGCTGATGAAAAACTGAAATCGTTACCCGTGCTGATGGTAACCGCAGAAGCCAAGCGTGAGCAGATCATCGAAGCGGCTCAGGCAGGAGTGAATGGTTACGTGGTGAAGCCGTTCACTGCCCAAGCATTGAAGGAAAAGATCGAAAAGATCTTTGAAAGGGTCGATGGATAACCGGCCACAATAGTGAAGGGTGGTGAATGAGCACGTCAGATCAGAACAATTACGAAAATTCCCTGGTTGAGCAGGCGAAAGAGCTGCTCAGCCAGCTGGAAAACGGTAACTCCGTTGATGCGATGCAGACAATCTCCACGCTGCACCTGAAACGTGACCAGTTCCTGTATCAGGAAGTCGGTAAACTGACCCGGAGTCTCCACGAGGCCATTCGCAACTTTGCCATTGATGCCATCGGTGAGGCGGGCGCCAGTGCAGAGGTTTCCCGAATGGCTGATGCCTCGGACCGCCTCAATTACGTCATCGAAAAAACCGAAACGGCAGCCAACAAGACCATGGATCTGGTGGAAGAGACCATCCCTATATCAGCAGACCTGGGAGATCAGGCAAGAAGCCTGAAGTCCGAGTGGCAGCGGCTTCTTAACAAACAAATGAAGCCCGAAGAGTTTCGAGAGCTGACCAAGCAGATGGATGCCTTCCTGGAATATGCATCAGGAGAGTCATCAAGGATCGACCAGAATCTTTCCAATATTCTGCTGGCTCAGGATTTTCAGGATCTGACAGGTCAGGTGATCAAGCGAGTGATCACCCTGGTACAGGATGTGGAGTCCAATCTGGTGGAACTGGTGCGGATGGCGGGCACAGTGGACCATCTGGCCGGCATTTCCCACCCTGACGAAGAACCCAAGGTGGCTGCGGCTGCCGATGAAAAAGATATCGGTCCGGAAGGGCCAGTCATTAACCCGGAGAAACGGGATGATGTGGTAACAAGTCAAGACGACGTAGACGACTTATTGTCGAGTCTTGGTTTTTAACGGAGTGAGAGTGCATGAGCTTAGATGCAGACGAGGAAATATTACAGGACTTTCTTGTCGAGGCAGGTGAAATCATCGAGCTGCTGTCAGAGCAGCTCGTGCAGCTGGAAAACCGCCCTGATGACGTGGAACTCCTGAATGCCATTTTCCGGGGATTCCACACGGTCAAGGGCGGTGCCGGTTTTCTGCAGCTCGACACTCTGGTAGATCTTTGTCATGCGGCGGAAAACGTGTTCGACATGCTCCGGAACGCCAAACTCACGGTGAACGCAGAACTCATGGACGTGGTACTGCAGGCCCTCGACAGCGTCGTTGCCATGTTCGCTCAGGTGAATGCCCGGGAATATCCGGATGCCGCCGATCCGCAGTTAATGGAAGCGTTGCACAATATTATTCAGGGCAACGCACCTGCCAAATCTGCACCTGCCGAACCGGCTCCGGAACCTGTGCCGGCACAACCCGCCGCGGAAAGCGACGGCGGTGATATCACCGATGAAGAATTCGAAATGTTTCTTGATGCCATCGATGATGGCGAGGGAACCAAAAAGGCAGTTGCGGAGGCGGCGTCGGAAGATGATGACGGCTTTATTGACGTGGGAGCCGACGAGCCTGCTGCCGGTGATTCCGATGAAATAACCGAAGATGAATTTGAAGCCCTTCTGGATCAGCTCCACGGCACGGGCGGGGCCCCGGGCAAATCCGGTGACGCAGCGCCGGCAGTGGCGGAAACGGCACCGTCATCGGCTGCCAGTGATTCCGATGAAATATCCGAAGACGAATTCGAAAGCCTGCTGGACGAACTCCACGGCAAGGGCAAAGGCCCCAGCACTTCCGGTGGCCAGGAGCCCGAGGCTGCGAAAGGCGGAGCAGGCGGGGAAGGTGATCTTATCACCGACGATGAATTCGAAAACCTGCTGGATGAACTGCACGGTAAAGGCAAGGGGCCAACTACCGGCGCGATTGCTGCCCCGGCGGCCAAAGCTCCCGAGCCACCCAAACCCGAACCAGCCAGGCCAGCGGCCAAAACCGAAGCGGCCAAACCCGCTGCGCCGGCGCAGCAGCCGGCGGCCAGCAAACCTGCACCAGCGCCTAAACCCGCTGCACCCGCGGCCGCCAAAAAGCCCGCTGTGCCGCCAAAAGACGCGGTGCCTGCAGAAACAACAGTACGCGTGGATACCAAGCGTCTGGATGACATCATGAACATGGTGGGCGAGCTGGTACTGGTGCGCAATCGCCTGGTACGGCTGGGCCTGAAGAGCGCTGACGAAGCCATGGCGAAAGCGGTGGCCAACCTGGATGTGGTTACCGGCGATCTGCAAACGGCGGTCATGAAAACCCGGATGCAGCCCATCAAGAAAGTATTCGGGCGTTTTCCGCGAGTGGTGCGGGATCTGGCCCGTAACCTGAAGAAAGAAATCAACCTTGAACTGGAAGGTGAAGAAACCGATCTCGACAAGAACCTGGTGGAAGCACTGGCTGATCCCCTGGTTCACCTGGTCAGAAACTCGGTGGATCATGGTATCGAGAGCCCTGACGCCCGTGAACAGGCCGGCAAGCCACGCTCAGGTAAAGTGGTGCTCGCTGCAGAGCAGGAAGGCGACCATATTGTGTTGTCTATCACCGACGATGGTGGTGGCATGGACGCGGCAGTGCTGCGTCGCAAAGCGGTAGAGAAAGGTCTGATGGACCAGGAGGCGGCGGATCGTCTGAGCGATCACGAGGCCTTTAACCTGATTTTCCATCCGGGATTTTCCACCAAGGATCAGATTTCCGATGTGTCCGGCCGGGGTGTGGGCATGGACGTGGTGAAAACCAAAATCAGTCAGCTCAATGGCACCATTGATGTCCAGTCCGAGAAAGGGGTTGGCACCAAGATCGCCATCAAGGTACCCCTGACCCTGGCGATCATGCCCACCCTGATGGTGATGCTGGGGGAACAGGCTTTTGCGTTGCCGCTGGTCAGCGTCAATGAGATTTTCCATATGGACCTTACCAAAACCAATGTGGTGGATGGTCAGGAAGTGGTGGTAGTTCGTGAACGGCCCCTGCCACTGTTCCATCTCAAGCGCTGGCTCATTAACAGTCATCAGGAAAAGCAGAAAGATGCTCATGTGGTGATCGTGTCGGTGGGCACCCAGAAAATGGGCTTTGTGGTGGATCAGCTGATTGGTCAGGAAGAGGTGGTTATCAAGCCGTTGGGTAAAATGCTGCACGGAACGCCAGGCATGGCTGGCGCCACGATAACCGGTGACGGGCGTATTGCCCTGATTCTGGACGTGCCCAGTATGCTCAAGGCCTACGCGAGTCGCTCGTTCCAATAATTAACGCCGGGTGAGTGGGGAACCAATGCCCTTAAAAGTTTTGATTGTCGATGATTCAGCATTTTTCCGGCGTCGTATCAAGGAAATTCTGGAAAAGGATCCGCAACTGGAGGTGATCGCCGGCGCAGACAATGGGCGCACCGCCGTTGAAAAAACGCTGGAACTCAAGCCTGACGTCATCACCATGGACTACGAAATGCCCATCATGGATGGCATCACGGCAGTTCGTGAAATCATGGCAAAGTGCCCTACGCCCATACTGATGTTTTCCTCTCTCACCTACGAGGGGGCCAGGGTAACCCTGGATGCACTGGATGCCGGTGCCGTGGATTACCTGCCGAAGAGTTTTGAATCCATGACCGCTAATGCACAGGAAAGTGCGCGACTGTTGCAGGAAAAGGTGGCTGGCATTGCGCGCTCGCAGGTGCGCCGCGCGGCATCCTGGTCCCGTCCTGAACGGCCGGCCGGAACACCGTCGACACCGGCGCGTCCTGCTCCGGCACAACCCACCCGCCCGGCACCGGCGCCAGCCGCCGCCCCCATTCGTGAGGAAAGACCGCAACCGGCCAGATCCAGGTCTGCCGATCAGGCAGTGGAGGTGGTTCGCAGAAACCGCCCCAGAGTGGTTATTATCGGTGCTTCCACCGGTGGCCCTATCGCCCTCCAGAAAATACTCAGTGAACTGCCGGGAAACTTTCCCATACCCATTTTGCTGGTGCAGCACATGCCGGGCACTTTTACCCAGGCGTTTGCCCAGCGTCTGGATCGTGTCTGTCAGATACGGGTAAAGGAAGCTCAGGATAACGATCCGTTGCAGCCGGGGATGGCACTGCTCGCCCCCGGAGGTATGCAGATGCTGCTGGCATCGAATGGCAGATCCGTGACCGTTATGGAAAGTGATTCCCGTCTTCAGTACAAGCCCAGCGTGGATGTTACCTTCGGATCTGCGGCACGTGCCTTAAAAGGCAAGGTTCTTGCATTGGTGTTAACCGGCATGGGCCATGATGGCCGCGAAGGGAGCAAAATGCTGAAGCGCGAAGGCGCCAATGTCTGGACTCAGGATGAGGAAACCTGCGTTGTGTACGGTATGCCAATGTCAGTGGCCAAAGCAGGTTTATCCGATCTAGTCCTGCCCATTGAAAGCTTTGCTCAGAAACTGTCACAGATTATTTAACCATTTCACTAGAGCAACGCATAAAAAAGATGGATATTCTAAGCATAGCGGGACTTGTCCTGGGAATGGTTGCCATTATTGGTGGTAACGCGTTAGAAGGTGGCCATATATCGAGCCTGGCAAATGCGCCGGCGGCATTAATTGTCCTAGGGGGGACATTCGGTGCCGCCATGCTGCAAACACCGCTTCATATTTTTTTCCATTCTTTTTCAGTGGTTCGCTGGATAGTCTTTCCTCCCTACATTCCCATGCGGGAAAATATCGTCAAGGTGATCGACTGGAGCATGACTGCGCGCAAGGAGGGCTTGCTGGGCCTTGAGGCGGTCGCGGAAGAGGAGACAGACCACTTCGCCCGCAAAGGCCTGCAGTTGCTGGTAGACGGTGGCGAACCGGAAAATATCCGCAGTATTCTGGAGGTAGAGCTACTCACCCAGGAAGACAGGGACATGCAGGCCGCCAAGGTGTATGAGGCCATGGGTGGTTACTCGCCCACCATTGGCATTATCGGCGCAGTGATGGGGCTGATCCATGTAATGGGTAACCTGGCAGATCCCAGCAAGCTGGGGGGCGGCATTGCCACGGCGTTCGTTGCCACGATCTACGGTGTAGGTGCTGCCAACCTCATATTCCTGCCTGTTGCCAGCAAAATCAAAAGTGTTGTGCGAAGCCGCAGCAATCAGCGCGAAATGATGATCGAGGGGTTGATCGCCATTGCAGACGGTGAAAACCCCCGTACCATCGAATCAAAACTGGAGGGCTACCTGACCCAGTAGGGGTGACATAACCCGGGCAGGTAGCGAGGCGGATCATGATCAGGCGCAAGCACATACCAGAGGAAGAGAATCACGAACGGTGGGTTATCTCCTACGCTGATTTTATTACGCTGTTGTTTGC
>JAWVYU010000224.1:0-8613 GCA_033722575.1 Ketobacteraceae bacterium
CCCCATCTGCTCTTTGTATTCCGTAGAATGGGTAAACATAAGCATTTGTTGATCAAACATTTTTTTGTAGGTGTCATAGCCCTTCCGCATGGAAAAAACGCCATCGGTTTCCTTGAAGAAAAACTTGTGATAGTCGGGTCCGAGCATTACCACCGCTTTGCGCAGCCCCAGGTCCAGCGTGAAAATAAGCCCGTGCTCTCTGTAACCGCGGCGGATGACTTTGTGAGGGTCCGACAGGAACTCCAGAGAGTGGCCGATCACAGGAAGCCGGCGGCTGACCATGGGTGGTTCCGTATATCTCGCTGTGGATATGCCCTGGGCTGTGCTGGTCATTATTGTTCTCCGTCGTAGTGAGTTGCTGAATGGCTATGTTCAGCAATGTAGCTTGCACCGTTACTGTAATCCATTCTAAGATTGGCCAGGATTCTTGGAATTTAGGCCACTGGAAAACCGGGATCATGACCGTGTCTTTTGCGAATAACAAAGCCATTGCGATGAGTTATGTGCTAGTCATGGCTGATCTCATAGATCGTCGTGGCGGTAATAGCGAGGCGCTGTTGAGAAAGGCGGGTATAAGAAAGCAGTATGGCAAGGATCCGCTTGCGTTTATTACCCTGGCTCAATACGAGGCTTTGCTGCGTGGGGTTGTCGAGTCGGTGAGTGATCCCGCTGTTGGCCTTTATCTGGGTAAGGATATTCAGTTCAGTGATCATGGTACCTTCGCGTATTCGGCTCTGAGCTTTCCCACCGTCTGGGATGCCCTGAAGCTGGGGCTCAAGTTTTCCCGGCTTGCCAATCAGGTTGTGGATATCAGGCTTGATGAGCGACAGGAATTTAATGCCGTCAGGTTTGACACCGCTTATCTGTCCGGCTCTCTTTATCCGGTTGTGATCGAAATGGTCATGAGCCTTTTCTGTGAAATTCTGAAGTTCATGGTAAAGGATGATATCAGCTCGATTGAGCTGGATTTCAGTTATGCGCCACCCGAGTATGTGGAATGCTACGAAGAGGTGTTTGGGGCCAAGGTAAGGTTTGAATGTGGGGTAAATGAGGTTCGCATACCCAAAAAGCTTGCCGAAAAACCACAGTTAATGGCAAACCCTGCGATAGCGGAAAAGGTCGAAGCGGAATGCGATGCGCTTATTAAAAAAATTTATGAGCCCAAAACGGTTGCCCAGCAAATTCATGAAATACTGTTTTTTTCACGGCGCAACTTTCCCCAGCTGGAGGAGATGGCGGATAAAATCAATATGTCCCCCAGAACCATGAGAAGGCGACTGCAGGAAAGCGAAACATCCTATAAAAAGATACTGGAAAACGTTCGCCTGGAGCTGGCTAACCGTTATCTTTCCACAACCCGCCGCAGCATAGGCGAAATAGCAGAGCTGCTGGGATATGCCGACCAGAACAGTTTTTCTTATGCCTACAAGAAACTGACCGGTTTGTCGCCCAGCCACTACAGAAAACAGTTGTGAGGCTTGCGGTCGCCGGGAGGTGGAGCGCCCGTGTGATACCACGGTAGCACCCGGGCTATTCGTCACTGGATTTCAGCAGCGATCTGAAACAAAACACCTTTGGCGGTATCTCCCGTTCCCCTGGTGCCGGCAACGCTGTCGCTTTGTCCGTAGTCCTCATCAGCATAAAGCTGTGCACTGACTGCCAGATCAGATCTGAGCGGCACGGCAACGGAAACCGCCCAACGGCGCTCCGGCAGGCCAATAAGCAACGCATCCCTGGTTTGCTGAACGCTGGCCGCAAGGGTGACGTTGTGGTTTTTCACAGTGTCGTTATAAAAACACTCCAGCTGTATGGCGGCGGGCTTTTTATCGTCCACCAGCCCCGGCGTTTCGCTGTCAATATCAAACAGTGCCGTCATGTATTCCATCGAGGTGCCCCAGATGCCATTTTGCCAGTAAAAGGCCGCTGCCATTGCTTCGGCTTTATCGTCAAAATCGATACCGGTTGTACTCAGCGAGCTACTGTCCAGCAAGTTGCTGATGAAATCGAATGAGACAAACCCGTTGCCATCCGCATGGCGAAACTCCGAGGCAACCCGTATCCCGCCACTTTCGATAGCATCTGTGTTGGCGCTGCTGTTGCCCCGGAAAACATAGCCTTTAAGCGTTAATTGATCCTGTCTGAAGGTGATCATAGCGGCGGTCTCCCGGGTTTCCCCCAGTTCCAGAGTCAGCGGGTCGCTGATCACGGACGTCCGGAACTGGCCAAACGGTAGATAGAGCTGTCCCACGGTGAGGGCAAACTCTTCGCTCACGCCATAACTCAGATAGGCCTCGTCAATTTCCAGGGAGGTTTCGTTTTCTTCATAGAGAAAGGAGACGGCGGCCAGCAGATTCGGTTGCAGTCTGCTTTCAGCTGCCAGGTACGCAGTGGCCACCTGAAGGTCGCTGGTACTGTTTTCATCGTATTGCTTTTCGTACAGGGCTTCCAGCTCCAGCGCACCCGACCAGCGGACAGTCCCTGGTTGCTCTTCATGTTGCTGCTGCTCAAGGGCTTCGATGCGACGTTTGAGTTCCGCGATTTGCTGTTGGGTGGATTCTGCCGCACTGGCGCTGAGTATGGATGTTGCAAAAACCGTAATAACAGTGGCTAAAGGCAGTACCTTCACGAATTGTCTCCCTGATTGGCGATCGCTCTTTACTCTCCGCATCACAGGGCATTTTGTGTTACTCAGGGGCTTCTGTCCATCGTTACGGGGGGAGGTTCGCCAGGTGTCAGGGCCGGGGTGACGGTCGGATACCGTAATCCCGGGGCGATGTCAGCAGGGATTTACGGTTTCCCGCTGCGGTGGCGGGCAATTGATTGATGGTATCTATAGTGATGGCAGGGAGGCGGGTGCCGGCGATGGTCCCGGGTCCATAGGATTTTTGTGCCTGTCGCGTCACCAGCCCGGCACGGGTGGTCTGCAATCCGTTGGGGCTGGCCATCACATGATTGAGAATGCCGTGATGATAGCCTTCGTAGAGGGGCGCGCCCTGAGCGGCGCCCGCTATAAGAAGCAGGGCGCCAAGGCTACCCCATAAAGCGGTTACTCTTCCGGTTTTGCAGGATTTCAATGGTGGCTCCGATCTTTGGCTGATGAGCCGACTATAACCCGGATCCCTGTAACGGTGTGGTCGATATTTGTTCGGTTTGTAACAGTGATCCGGGCTCTGTGTCAGGATTTGCCAAGGGCGCGCTTCAGGAATTCGGGCTGGGCCAGGGCGCCCTGATGGATTGCCGCGTTGTAGTATTCTGTGGCAAAGGCCTTGCTGTCGGCCGCTTCGCGGCGGAATTGCTGCAGATCGGTTTCGGCGCTGGCCATGGTGCAGGACCACCAGCCCGTAGGGTAGACCGGCTGGGGAAAGGGCAGGGTCTGCACGTTCCGGAATCCGGCGGCACCCATGTCGTCATGGGCTTTGGCGATAATGGAGCTGGCGTGGAGCAGCGGGGATTCTGTCTGCTGAACCAGAATGCCGTCCGGTTTCAGGGCGCGGCAGCAATCCCGGTAAAAATCTACGGCAAACAGGCCTTCGGCGGGGCCCACCGGGTCGGTGGAATCCACAATAATAACGTCCAGGCTGTTGTCGGCGCGGTTTTTGATCCAGGCAATACCGTCATCGAACAACAGCTCGGCCCTGGCATCGCCATTGCTTTCGCACAATTCCGGAAAATACTGTTCCGATAACCGAGTCACCCGCTCATCAATATCGATCTGCCACACCTGCTCCAGTTCGGGGTGTTTCAGGATTTCCCGCAGGGTGCCACAGTCGCCGCCGCCGATAATGGCTACTTTGCGGGGCGCCGGGTGGGCAAACATCACCGGATGAGCCATCATTTCGTGATACAGAAAATTATCCCGTTCTGTTAGCATCACGCAGTCGTCAATCACCATCAGTTTGCCGAAGGTTTCCGTGTCATAGATTTCCAGCTTCTGGAACTGGCTCTGTTCCTCGTGGAGCTTCCCTTTAATGGCGAGCCCGAAAGAGGTACCCTCGTCACCGAAAACTTCTGTAAACCAAGCTTGTTCTGCATCCTGGGACATGCTGTTGTATCCTTAGCTTTAACAACGGAATTTGCCGCAAATGTAACGCAAGCGCAGAGCTTGTCAATGTGAATTTAGCCTTTTGGAAGCATCTATGAGCGCTGATTTTGTTCAGGCCAGCCGCAGTACCTACAGTGTGGATTACTGGAGCGCTGGCTATTTCGATATTAACGATAAGGGCCAGGCACTGTTGAGAGTGCCCGGCAGCGACCATCAGATTCCCCTGGTGGATGTGGTGGCATCCGCCCGAACCCAGGGGCTCACACTGCCGCTGCTGATACGCTTCGGCTGTATTCTTCAGGACCGGGTAAAATCCCTCTGTCAGGCATTTCATGAGGCCCGGCAGGCATTTGGCTACGGAGCGGACTACACCGCAGTCTATCCTATCAAGGTGAACCAGCAGCGTCGTGTGGTGGAGGAAATCATCTCCACACAGGTGGGCCTCAGCGGTTGCAGCGTGGGGCTGGAAGCGGGCAGCAAGCCGGAGCTGATGGCGGTGCTGGCACTGAGTCAGGATGCCGGCACCATTGTCTGCAACGGCTACAAGGATCGCGAATACATCCGGCTCGCTCTGATCGGTGAAAAAGTGGGCCGCAAAGTGTATATCGTGGTGGAAAAGCTCAGCGAGCTGGAGCTGATTCTGGAGGAAGCCGCCCAACTCAAGGTATCGCCACGGATCGGGCTCCGGGTCCGGCTCAGCTCCATCGGTAAAGGGAACTGGCAGAACACCGGTGGTGAAAAGTCCAAATTCGGTTTGTCAGCGGCTCAGGTGCTGGCGGTGCTGTCCCGGCTCAGGGATTGTGATCAGTTACAGGCCCTGCAGCTGTTGCACTTCCATCTGGGCTCCCAGATTTCCAATATCCGGGATATCCAGAAGGGTATGAAAGAAGCCGCCCGCTATTTTGCAGAACTGAATATGGCCGGCGCCGCCATCGATACCGTGGATGTGGGTGGCGGCCTGGGAGTGGATTACGAGGGTACCCGTACCCGCAGTTTCTGCTCCATGAACTACTCCATGTATGAATACGCCTGTGCCATTGTGGCGGCAGTGCAGGATGTCTGCCGGCACCATGAACTGGCGGAACCGGCCATCATTACGGAATCCGGCCGGGCCATGACGGCCCACCATGCGGTGCTGGTGGCCAACGTGATCGGCCGGGAAACCGTGCTGGGGCAGCAGGCACCGGCTGCGGCGGCGGATGCGCCCCTGGTCATCCGTGATCTGGCACGCTGCTTTGAGCTTATCGTCGCCAATGACAGCCGTCACGCTATCACCGAGCTGTATCATGAGGTGGCATTCCGTCTGTCGGAGGCCCACGACATGTACACCCACGGCGACCTGAGCCTGGCGGACAAGGCGGTGGCCGAGCAGATGTACTTTGCCGCCTGCGAAAAGATCCGCCAGCAGCTGGACCCGTTGAACCGCACTCATCAGGAGATCCGGGATCAGCTGAATGAAAAACTGGCAGACAAGGTGTTTCTGAATTTCTCCCTGTTTCAGTCGCTACCGGATGTATGGGGCATTGATCAGGTATTCCCCGTACTGCCGCTGGAAAGGCTGGATCAACCGCTGACGCGCCGGGGTGTGATCCAGGATATTACCTGTGACTCTGATGGCCGCATTGACAGTTATGTGGATAGTGGCGGACTCTCAACCAGCCTGCCGCTGCCCGAATACGATGGCGATGAACAGCTGCCGCTGGCGATGTTTATGGTGGGTGCCTATCAGGAAATCCTGGGGGACATGCACAATCTGTTCGGTGATACCGATGCGGTGGATGCCGATGTGGATGCGCAGGGCAGGCTGGAACTGAAACATCCCAGTAAAGGGGATACCGTTGACCGGATTCTTGAGTACGTCAACTACGAACCCCGCAAACTGATGCAGTCACTGCATGAGCAACTGATACACAGCGACCTGTCGCCGGAAGAGCAGGCAGAATGCATGGCAGAACTGAAAGAGGGCCTTACCGGTTATACCTATCTGGAATAGCCCGGTTCCGGAATCCCCGGGTTGTGCTGGTTAAACCGGCTCATCACTTCCCGCAGAAAGCGCTCCGTTCCTGCCTCGTCAAGGTCGGTGTCATTGACGATCGGCAGGTCCGGACGTTGTTCTGACAGTCTTCGGGCCACCAGGCCACTGCCCCTGGCGATTTCCTTTTGTTCTGTGTTGTAGATAGGCGTAGTGCGAAAGCCGCAGGAGGGTGACCGGCTCTGGAAGATATAGCCGCACAGATGCGGGTATACCCGGTTGATGGTGTCCGCAAAATGCAACAGGGGGTCGGTGACGTCGATGTCAGCATTGTCTCTGCCCAGGGCTCTGAGGCCGGTGGGTGTATGCCGGATCTGAATGGGCGGTCTGGGAATGCCCATACCAATGGCGGCCTCGGGGCAGATCGGCAGCAGATTGACGTAAGGAGCGATCTGCGTGTGAATCCATGTGTTGAATTTATGGTCGCCGTCGTAGCGGACTTTTTGCCCGGTCAGGCAGCTGCTGATTCCTACCAGAGGCTTTGCCATCGTGTCTTATATTCCTGGCATGCTGTTTATTATTGCCATCCCAATGGCCCTGGCGTGAGCCCTCCTAACCTTATTTTCTTTGCGTGGGTGGAACGGAAAGAACAGGAGAGCTCTGCGCCACTGAACCGCCAATCTCTCCTTAGACGTAGAAGTCCAGTTCCTCCTGCGCCTTCAGCAGATCCCGCATCTTGATGGGGTCATCGCCAAAAAAGAACACCAGCCCCCAGTGGGTACCAAAAGCCGACCGTTCTGGCACCGTTTCTTCCAATGGCTCTTGCAGTTCATGCGACTCGAAGTAAGGATGCTCAATGGTTTCCTTGGGCATTTCCAGTTTGCTGATGACACGGCGGCGCGGATACACACCGAAGCACCCGGCGTAGCCCTTGGCACCTTCCACTTCTTTGGGGAAAAACGCATCCACCTCTTCTTTGGTGCTCTTGGGATCGAACACCAGCATGGATGCCTGGTAGGCGCTGAACCCGTAGGCGCGTTCAATCAGCTCGAACGCTTTAAAGCCGGGTGGGCGATAGGCGATCTCGCCAAAGTACATTTCACCATCGGCGGTAACAAAATATTCCGGGTGAATCAGGCCGAACTTGATATCGAAGGTCTTGATCAGTTTTTTGATCTGCTGGGTGATCGCATTGCGCCAGCTCTCCAGTTCATTCGTGGCGGGTACAAATACCGAATAGCCCAGTGTGACGTACTCTGAGATATTCAGAAATTTGATCTCTCCGTCATGTATCCAGGCTTCAACTGCAAATTCCCAGCCACTGAGGTGACTTTCCATCAGCAGCGGATATTCTTCGGGCGGTATGTTATCGATATCCTCAAGCTTGCGGATCATGCGGTGACCGAGGCAGCCTGCTTTGTCGAAGGCCTTGACGTGAATCGGGTCATCCGGGTCGCCGTCCAGTTTGAGCAGCGTCTGATTAACGCGTTTCATAAAGCGGATAACATCCTCTTTCTCATGGGCTTCCTCGAAAATGCCGACGCGTATGCCACCGAGCTGGGCGCGGCGTTTCATTAACGCCTTGTCTCTGAACAGAACGGATTGGCCATACATGCGCGGATTGTCCAGCAGCACTGAGTTGATTGCGCCAGACCACTCAACGGTTTCTTCAAACAATGGAATGGCCACATCAACGCCTTCGGCTTTGAGCCGCTCGGCGATTTCCAGAGAGCGATCATTCAGCCGCAAGAAATCCCATTTGATGTAGGGTATATTGTTCGCTGTGCAAAAATCCTCAGCCCAGTCGGGCGCCACCACCACGTAACGTCGATCAAATTTCTGGGCGGCCTTGATGGCATTCAGGCTCCACCCCAGCAGCGCAATGTAACCCTTGTTCGGGTCCTTTGGGGTTTCCGTTCCCTTCACAGAATCCAGGGACGGGTCGACCCAGCCAGACAAATCGGCGCTTTCTGTTTTTGTCGGGGCTTCTGTTTCTGCTTTTAACGGAGCTTCTGATAGTTTTGACATACTCTGTTCTCCTTGTGCGTTACTTAGGTTGATCAAGAAACTGATGTTCGGGATAGTTGTGCCTAGCGCCCCAGAGCCCAGCTGCCATGGGCCAGGTTCATGGCCAAAAGTTTATCGCCCTGCTCCAGAAAGGACAGGTAAACCGCGACATTTGCCTGCGATCCGGAGTGCGGCTGTACGTTGGCGTGCTCGGCGCCGAATAACTGCTTGGCCCTTTCAATGGCCAGGCTTTCGGCTATATCCACGAATTCGCAGCCGCCGTACCAACGTTTTTCCGGATATCCTTCGGCGTATTTGTTGGTCAAAACCGAACCCTGTGCTTCCAACACTGGATAGGATACGAAGTTCTCACTCGCGATCAGTTCTATATTCTCGTTCTGACGTTTAATCTCGCAGCGTATCGCCTCATAGATCTCCGGGTCCTGTTCTTTAAGCGATGTTCTTTTCACTCCTACCACCTCGTTCCTGACAGCATCCATGCTTGTGTATCCTCCTGTCTTTCCATTCCAAAATATTAACCCGCGCGACGCTCATACCACTTTCGCACCGGAAGCCGCTTCATATTCCTTTA
>JAWVYU010000225.1:0-8547 GCA_033722575.1 Ketobacteraceae bacterium
GGCCGTAGCGGTACCACCAAAGGAACTCGACACGGAAACAGCGTGATCGGCAGCTTCACCGTCCCCCAGTACCGTGGGTGTGCTCAGCAGGTCGATATTGATGGTCTCGTCTTCCTTGATGGACGCAGAGAAGTCACCGGCAACCGGCAGCAGATTGGGCACCTGATAGGTGTAATTCACCTGATCTGTCACACCTGCGAAATTTTCCACGGTGAGACTCACAACAAAGTCACCGTAAATATCCGTCACAAAACTGCTGGCCCCCTGATCAGTGCTGCTTAACGCCGCGCTGCTGTTATCCGGCAATGTGAGCGACCAGGCAAAGGAATCAGCGAACAGACTGCTTAACCCTGACAACTCAATCCGGTCGCCCCGCGATACCGTTGCCTGACTCTGCTCTGTAGAATCCTGCAGTACGGTGGTTATGGTATTTTTTGCCGTACTGCTGATAATGGCCAGCGGCACTCCGGGTTGTTGCGACTCAATATCCACGCTCAGATGGGCCGCCAGCAATTCTGCCCGGGTCTGGGCCACACTGCCGGATTCAGACTGGGTGCCCACCCAGAAATTATCCATGGTAACCCGTGCCATGGGCATGGTGCCCTCCACAAAAACCCGCTGGATGATTTCATCACGGCGATCAATAAAGCCCTGGTAGGTGGCAAACTGCAGCTCTTCATTCTCCAGGCCGTTATGACAGGCGCGACAGGTGGGGGCAAACACCTCCAGATAAAATTCGGAGGCATTGTCCGGGTTGGTTTCCGGCCCGCCATCGGCAGGCGAGCGCCAGGCCACTGGAATATATTCGCCGTTAAAGCTGTTATCAGGCATATCCTCGCCACCGTACCAGCCGTTAATCAGGTCCAGCTGGGCATCGGTTATATTGGTCAGCTTCAACATCCTGTTAAGGGTTTTAAAGGCAGCATTGTAATCGGATCTGGTCAGGAATTTTTCGTCATCAAAGGGGGTTCGGCCTTCATAGGCCGCGTCGGAAAATGCAAAGGTATCCACATCCCATAACAAAAACCCGGCGCCGATGTCGCCTTCATTGGGGTATTCACCACCCACCAGTGCTGCCGGCGTGCCACCATGACAAACGGTACAGTTACCGGGCGTAAACTTTTCACCGCGGCCATCAAAATCCATGCTGACCACCCGCTTCTGCACGCCGGTTAATGGATCGCGGATAAAGGTATAGAACTTGGTGAACGGGTCACCACCGCCCGGACCGGGGCTGTATTCCATCGCCACCGTACCAAAGTGATTGGAACCGTCCACCAGGGAATCCACGTTGGGATAATTTTCCACAAAGGCAAACAGGTGCCCCTGCTCGTTGGACCACACCCGCATATCGCGGCCAAAGGCCAGGTCAAAACCGTTAAGGTATTTTGCCCGCGTTGCGGTGGCCGCGTCGTAGCCATTGGCGGTCAGCCAGTCCTGCAGCGTGGTTTTCTGATTGTCGGGATCAATGGTGGCATAATAGGCCAGCGCCGTGGTTTTGCTCTCCGCCAGGGCATTACCCAGATTATCCAGCAACAGCGACGTGTCCACGCTGATGCCATCGGGCGTCGGTGCATTCAGGCCCAGAGCCACCGGCGGCTCAATCAGGTTGGCGGCTATGGGTTCGCCACCGCTGTCAAGCACCTGAATCACATAGTCTACAGAAGCCGTCACATTCTCCAGTGAAAGCCCGATGATCACATCAATATCATTGCGTGCACTTTTATTCACATCCACCAGGTCCTCGATACGGGCCGAAGGTATGTCGAAACTGAAGCGGGGGAAATTGCTGCTGCTTTGCTGGGCCGCTGTCCAGGATCCGCTGCGGGTTTCCGTCAGCAGGGTACGGGTGGTGGTAGTTCCGTTCAGGCGCTGGTATCGCTGGGTAACCGTCATTACCAGATCAAAACTGACATCGCCCGCCAAGGGCGCCACGCCGTCATCCAGGGCAACCTCAACCACGTAATCATCCGGCGCGTCGAAATAGGTAAGAAACCGGTTCAGATCCACGGGCCCAACGGCTGAGACGGTTACCGTATCCGAATCGGTTTTGCCGCCGTTATCTTCCACGGTCAGGCGAAAAACCAGGTCGGTGTCTTCGCTGGCGGTGGGCAGCGTCAGCTTGACAGTGGAACTGTTGACCACCGCCAGATCAACCGTCGGGCCCGATACCTGTTCCCACCGGAAATCCATGACAGGGCCGTCGTTATCGTAACTGTCGCGGCCACTCAGGGTGATTTCCGAGCCGAACCGCGCCCTGATATCGGGGCCCGCGTTCGCCGTTGGTGAATCATTACCACCGGATGAACCGCCCCCGCAGGCGAATAGCAAACTGATCATGGCAGGCAATAAAAGAAACCGGGTGAGTGTTTTTATAAGGGTCATGATTAAAACTCCAGGCGGGCACCGCCGGCAAAATAGGCACTGTCGACTTCATCCAGTTTAAGGGGGGTTTTGTAGCTGAAAAATGCCTGAACACCATTCTGTAACACGGCACTGACGCTGAGGGCGGCAAGAAAATAATCGCTGTCGGGTTCATCGGTAATCACATTAAAAAAGCTGTTGGTGACATCGTCAGCGAACTTGGCGCCGATTTCACGGGCGTCATCTTCGAATTCATGAATCCATTCCAGATCAAACTGGGGCACCAGCACACCCCAGTACTGGTTGGCAACAAACTGCACCCTGCCGCCAAGGCGGCTGGTGAGGGAATCAATATCCTGGCTTTCAACGGTAAGATTGAGTTCGTCAGCATTGGTTTCTGTATAACCATCAATCTCGGTATTGACGTAATCAATGGCAAAGGTGGGGCCGTAGGTCCAGCTGCCCTGGCTGATGATATAACCGCCCTGCACTGTCAGGCTAAGCTGATCGCTTTCGGTGCTGGACAGGGCCAGTTCATTGGTAGCCGCAATCAGGGCGTTATTGGAGGGATAGGAAATGCGCCGCTCCATATCAAAATCCGTTTGTCCGAATGTAAGGGACGCATCGCCGTAAAACTGCTGCCACTCGCCGGCACCAAACAGGGTGATCAGCCAGCTTTCACTTTCAATTTCGCCAGCCACAATACTTTTTGAGCCATCAAAGTCCACCTGACTTTCGATAACGCCCATAGCCGCCCCCACAATCAGTGAAGGCTGCAGCCGGTAGTCCACGCCGCCGGTAACCGACCAGGTATCGAATTCAAAGGCATCCTCGCGATCGGTAGGGTCCCGCTCGCCCTCGCTGTAGCCTCCATTAAGAAAAGCCCCCCACTTCGACAACACCCCTGCTTCCGCACCGGCATTACCACCGCGGTAATAGCTGCCGTCAGGGTAGGCCTGCTGGTGCCAGGCCATCTGAAACCCCCGGGACCCCATACGCAGCGCATCAATACGGGCGCCGATATTGGCGGTCTGGGCTCCCAGGGCTTCGGAGGTCATTTTTCCCTGGGCGCCGATTTCCTCATGGGTAACCCACTGCAGAACGGCAGCAAAGCCTTCGGCATCCAGGTTCAGGCTGTCCTCGGTGGGCAGGGAATCCCCAAAGAGCGCGTTCAGTATCTGGTTGCCGGTGTGCACGATTTCCTTCGCGCCTTCGTACAGGGCCTGCTCTTCCTCTGACAGGGTCTCTCCGGAGCTGATACGGGCATCCAGTTCATTGAAAATATTGGATACCGCGATGGCCGCATTGGTTTGCGCCTCGGTCAGGTCCGGCACCTCTTCGATCCCGGCAAACGCCGGCGCAGTCAAACCGAGCAGTCCAGGCAGTACCAAAGACCACCAAAACCCTTTTTTTATTGTGCTTTTCATTCCCTCTCCCCTGATGAATGCGAGTCGCTCCATTAAAGACAGTTCACCAGATCATTTCAATTGATTTATCCGGTCCGGACCAGCGGAGGAAGTGGGTTCACGCCGTAAACAGGGAAGCGGGAGGATAGACGCGGGGTTACCCGACTGGCTCCAGGGGGGTATGGACAACCTGGTCAGCCGGGTACGGGGAGAGTCTGATTAGCAGATCGCTTAATAATCCTTGGACTGGTTCACCAGACTGTGCATTCGACTGGAGATTTCCATGACATGGGCCGACAGGTTTTCCAGGTTGCCGGCGTTGGCGATCAGCTCCCGGGCCGCCTCGGAATTAGTCTGGCTGATGCGTTTGAGTTCCTCGCTGGCGCCGACAATCTCACTGATGGCTTCATTTTGCTGCGACAGGCGCTCCGCCTCATTGTTGATCTGCTGAGTAATACTTTGCACGGAATCCACCACCGAATGCAGCTTGTCACCACTGCTTTTTACCACAATGGCCCCCTGCTCCACGTCGTCCGTGGCCTTGTCCAGAATGCCCCGTATCTGGGCAGCGGATTCATTGCTGCGAATGGACAGGCTGCGGACCTCGTCTGCCACCACGGCAAACCCACGCCCCTGCTCACCGGCCCGGGCCGCCTCAATAGCCGCATTCAGCGCCAGCAGGTTGGTTTGCTCGGAAATATCCGTGATCACATCCATGGCACCGCGAATCTTGTGATTACTGCTGGTGATTTCTTCCATATAGGCAATGGCCTCATTCATTTCCTTGGCACTGTTGGCAACGGTGCCTTCGGCCGAATTGGCGTTATTGCGGATTTCCTGAATGATCCGGGTAGAGGCATTAACAGACTCTGCCATCTGGCTCAGGGTGGAACTCACTGAGGATATCGAGCTGGCCTGGGTGTCCACACTGTTGCCGATAGATTCGCTGTGCTGCTTCATACTGCCCACCATGGCGGTGAGTTCATTGGACACCTGCAACAGGGATTCCGCACTCCGGGTGGCTTCCCGCAGAATCACGCTCAGGTCGTCTGCCAGGTTTTCGGCCTTTTCACTGGTGTGCCTGGCGGTATCAGCCGCCCGGTTGGCCTCTTCAATGGCATCGTTACGGATCTTGTAGGCGTAGGCCAGTGCCAGGGTCAGCAATACGATGGGCAGGATATACCCGGAATAAATATTCACCGCGGCCTGTTTGGCGGTCATTTCCACAGTTGGTATTTCCCAACCCTGTTGATGCCCGGTAATCAGATAGATGACAAAACACAGCTGGGTGACGGACCAGAACATGGCAGAGCGGCTGTCGGTGAGCAGATAGGCAAAAATGATGATCCCCAGGGACCAGAAAATATGGTCTGACTTGATACCGCCAAGCTGGTAAATCAGCATGAACACATAAAGACAGAAAAAGCCCACGGCCATATTGGCCAGTACCAGGGGGGAAAACACGCGATAGCGGTTAAGCAGCATCACCAACGGGCTGCCCAGCACCAAAAACTGGGACCCCAGTGCCAGCGCCATCACGCCAGAGTTATACCATTTAATGAAGCTGTAAAGGCCCGCCAGACAGCCAAAGGTGGCAAAAAACAGCAGGGCACGGGCCCGGATGTCATCGTTCTGGTTATCATAGCCGCCTTGCGGCGTGCAAAATTCGATAATACGGGTGATCGGGTTTGCCACTGAAACTCCCTCAATGAACTGGACTTGAAAGCTGAATATTTTTAAGTCTAGTTCAGGTTCGGGCGGTGACAACCAGGAGCGGACGTCCCTGTCCGCGGAGTAACACTGTGGTTGGTTTTTCCGGCTAGCTGCAGATTTCCCGGACTTCTGCCAGCACCGGCACCGGGCCGGTTTCGTCCTCCTGCAGGGTAAAGGTGACGCTGGCACCGGTGTACAGGGCTTTCACCCTGTTGCCTGAACAGTCATACAGCACCGTCTTGCTGTTCTTGACCATGGTTTTACCGTTAATGGCCACTATATTGTTGTCTTTGATCACATAGTTTCCCACCGGGGTCACTTCAGGCAGCATCTCTGCCTGAACGGAACCCGACAGCAGCAGCCCAACAGAGATCACTTTCAGCAGTAATTTCATCATATCACCTCTTTTCAATTATCGGAGCTGACGCCAGGACTGACGGCCGGCCTTGTTAACACCCTTGTTGATCTCCACATCGATGTTACCGCTGGAACCGGAGAACACTTTGAATACGGTCTTACCATCCGGACCACCGCCATGGAGTATACCGGGTGCAGAACGTTTCTCCGGCTGACCGATACAACAGGGAGCGACTTTATCGCCGGTAGGATTATTGGGGTCCGCCACCAGGTCATCGTCATCAATGATACCGTCTCCATTCACGTCCAGTTTGGGGCTATCGAACCGGCCACCGGTTTTGGGATCAAACTCCATCAGCCAGCTGTAGCCGCCAAAGTTACAGGGGTTACCGTCGGGTATGAAAGATACGAACAGCACTGCGTCATTCACCAGCACCGGATTCGCTACGATCCTTTCGCCTTCACCGGTTACGGTGCCGGGGGGAATCAGGTCCATATACCAGCCCTGAACCCGGTTGCTGATGGTGACATCCTCATCAGAACCTACCCGATAATCAATACTCAGAGAAGCCGTGGTCAAAGTATCCTCCACCAGAATGGATTGCTGTACCAGTTCACTTTTCACCACAGTGGATCCTTTACAGGCCCTGCGCAGGCTGTCGGCACCGCAATCGAAAATGCCATACAGGGATTCAATCCGCGGGCTGGCGCTAACAGTGGCGTCGGCGGTTTCAAAGAATTTGCCGGTACCGAACAGAATCATCACCCCTTCAGGATGGGAAGCGATAGTGGGCTGCACGGTAATGGGCTGCCGGGTAGCTGCGGTACAAGCACCAGTACCGTCACAGGCCTGGAATAACGGCTCCACCTTGTTACCTGACTTGAGGGCAATACCCCAGTTGCTGGGATTATTGGCAGTCAGATCAAACTTCCACAGATTACCATGCAAATCCCCGGCGTAGACATTATCCAGAATACGATCGCCATCCAGATCCACCGCCAGGGGCGTACTCAGCCCGTTAGGCTCAGCGGCACTACCCACCCCGGTGTTGATTACCTTGAGTACCGATCCGTCCTCGGCATCCAGCACAATCAGGGCCGCCTGGTGGTCGGCACTGTTGTAGCCGTTGCCCACCAACACAACCCAGTCGCCGGACTTGGTTCTGACCATCTGGGGTTTACCCAGCATGTAACCTATATGGCGCAGGTTGGAGTCAGCATCATTGGCTTCCACTTCCCACATCACATCACTGGCGCTCACACTGTCGGGGTCCGTCACATCAATGGCAAAAATGGCCCTGCCACCGGCACCCAGGGTGCTGGTAACCACGGTTTTCCAGCTGTTGTTAATATACACATCACCCATGTGCGGAGTGGCATCCACATAGTACTGGTGGGTGTAATCCGGGCTGGTTAACGCGCTCAGTTTGGGGAACAGTGCATTGGGAATATAGGCAAATTTTTCCCGGCCGGTCGTGGCGTCAAAGCCATGGAACATACCATCGTTAGCGCCGATATAGATCATACCGTCCCGGCTCCGGTAGGTGGGGTTGCTACGGAAGGTGTTATAATCCGCTTTTTCCGTGGCGGTCAGGCCACTGGATTCACGGCCGTAACCAAAGTCGCCGGTGCCCACATAAATCGGATCCGAGTTAATAATATCCCCCAGAATGTCATAGCCATCGGTATCTTTAGTGCTTAACGCGGTACGGTCGCGGAACGGATTGCTGGCCGGACCGGTGATGCTGGTGTCGCCCCGCAGGAATTCCAGCCGGTTCTGTCCCTCTCCGTCCGTATTACCAAAGATATCGGTGTTCAGATAGGCTTTCTGGGTGTTGGTCAGGTTGGTCCACTCAAACTGAGCGCCACCGGCGCTGGCGCCGGAGCCCGGGCGGTAGGTCAGAATGGTGCGGGCATCATGACCCGGCAACTTGTCATCGGCATCCCAGGCGGGGCTGTCTTCATCCACGCTGCCGTCGGGTTCGATGGTGTAGGCCAGCAACTGGCCGGACCAGTTCTCCGGGTCAAACTTGGCCTGATAGATCAGGGTATCTGTATCCAGCCGCGTGGTGTTGGCCACCGCGGAGGAAGATGAGCTTTCATCACTGGCAATCTGGTTCAGAATGCCACGCAGGCGGGCTGCAAACTCGTCGGGGCTGGCGGCGCTGAAAAAGCCGCCGCGGCTGTTGATGGACGCATGGAGCAAATCATCCAGTTTGGCCTGGTTCTGGGCATCGATATTGCTGGCATCGGTAGGATCACCCCAGCTGATAGCGGTGCCGTCTTTCACTGCCTGAAAGGCGGCATCGGGATCCTGGGCTCCGGTTACACCCAGGCCCACACCAAAGGTAATCATGTGCTGCCAGTAGGCCGGGTTGGCGATTTCCTGGGTGCCATCGCCCTGCTGCGTGACGCGAATCCGGTTGTCCAGATCGCTGCGCAGGTCGTTTTTCCAGTAATACATGGCCACGTCCGCCAGGGTATTGGCATTGCTATCCTGAAAAGGATCAGAAGCCAGATAACCGGTATAATTACCCGTGCCGCGCTCCACGAAATTATCAGAGAGCGCGTTTACGTGAGTCACTCCATTGGTACTGTCGTTATCGGCACGGGCTGCCGCTGTGGTTGCCTGGTTGGCAGTGCCATCACTCCAGTAGCCGTCGGTCATCAGAATGCTGAAGCTTTTCCGGCATTCCGTATGGGCCGA
>JAWVYU010000226.1:0-8446 GCA_033722575.1 Ketobacteraceae bacterium
GAATCGGTGCGGATAAGCCGCAACCGCAACAGCGGCATGGCCCAGCCCATGGCCTATCACGCGCCCGCCCCGCAACCCGCACCCGCACCGGCATCGGCATCGGCACAGGAGGCGGTGGCCAGTGAACCCGCCAGCAGCGAACCCGAAGGCTACAAGCTCCGCTCCCCCATGGTGGGCACTTTTTACCGGTCCCCGACACCGGACGCAAAACCCTACGTGGAAGTTGGCCAGACCGTCAAAGCCGGTGACACCCTGTGCATTGTTGAAGCCATGAAAATGATGAACCAGATCGAGGCTGACCGCTCCGGTGTGATTCGTTCCATTCTGGCGGATAACGCCGAACCTGTTGAGTATGACCAGCCGCTGTTTGTCATAGACTAACCCCATCGCCACCCAAAAGAGACACGGACATGATCGAAAAAGTCTTGATCGCGAATCGTGGCGAGATAGCGCTGCGGGTACTTCGCGCCTGTAAAGAGCTGGGCATACCCACTGTCGCGGTATATTCCCAGGCAGATGCCAATCTGATGCATGTGCGCCTGGCCGACGAGGCCGTCTGTATCGGCCCCGCCTCTGCTGCCGAGAGCTACCTGAACATTCCTGCCATTATCACCGCTGCCGAAATCACTGATGCCCAGGCCATTCACCCCGGCTACGGGTTCCTGGCAGAAAACGCCGATTTTGCCGAACGCGTTACCGACAGCGGTTTTACCTTTGTGGGCCCCGAAGCGGAAACCATTCGCCTCATGGGCAACAAGGTATCTGCCATCGAAGCCATGAAAGTCGCCGGGGTCCCCTGCGTACCCGGCTCTGATGGCCCCCTGACCGACGACAACAACGAGATCCTCAAGCTGGGCCGGGAAATCGGCTATCCGGTCATTATCAAGGCCGCGTCCGGCGGTGGCGGGCGGGGTATGCGCGTGGTAAGAAACGAGGCGGACCTGATCAAATCGGTCTCCATTACCCAGGCCGAAGCCAAGGCCGCCTTTGGCGATCCCACGGTTTACATGGAAAAATTTCTCACCACGCCACGACACGTTGAAATCCAGGTACTGTCCGATGGCCAGGGCAATGCGATTTACCTGGGAGACCGCGACTGCTCCCTGCAGCGGCGCCATCAGAAAGTGGTGGAAGAAGCCCCTGCCCCCGGCATTCCGGACCATCTGCGTCGCGAGATTGGCGAGTCCTGCGTGGAAGCCTGCAAACGCATCAATTACCGGGGCGCGGGCACCTTCGAATTTCTCTATGAGAACGAAAGCTTCTACTTTATTGAAATGAACACACGGGTTCAGGTAGAGCACCCGGTCACCGAAATGGTCACCGGCGTCGATATTATCAAAGAGCAATTACGAATCGCCGGCGGCGAACCCCTGCGGCTGACTCAGGACGACGAGCAGGTCACAGGGCACTCCTGTGAATGCCGCATCAACGCCGAAAATGCCCGGACATTTCTGCCCAGCCCCGGCAAGATCCAGTACTGGCATTGCCCCGGCGGCAATGGCGTGCGCATGGACAGCCACATCTACCAGGGCTACACCGTACCCCCCTATTATGACTCCCTGATCGGCAAACTGATCACCTGGGGTGAAAGTCGTGAAGCCGCACTCCAGCGAATGCGCAACGCCCTGGATGAAATTCTGGTGGAAGGCATTGATACCAATATAGAACTCCACCGCGATGTGATCATGCGTGACAGTGGTTTTGCCAAAGGCGGTGTGGATATCCACTACCTGGAAAAAATCATCAGTACCTTCAAATAAGCCATGGCCTGGATTCAAGTGATTCTGCAGATTCCCGGTGACGCGGCGGAGCGCTACGAAGACGCGCTCCAGGCCGCCGGTGCCAGTGCCGTGACGCTGATGGACAATGCCGATCAGCCGCTGCTGGAGCCGCCCCCGGGAGCAACACCGGTATGGGACGACAGCCGTGTCATTGGTCTGTTCGACGCCTCCGCCGACAGCGACCTGATCCTGGCCTCCCTCAAGAACAGCCTGGGTACAGACAATCTGCCACCTCTGAGAGTGGAGGCACTGGAGGACAAGGACTGGGAACGGGAGTGGATGACCCATTACCGGCCCATGCGATTCGGCAAGCGGCTCTGGGTGTGCCCCAGCTGGTGCGAACCGCCGGAAACCGACGCCGTGAACCTGCTGCTGGACCCGGGGCTCGCCTTCGGTACAGGCACCCACCCCACCACGCACCTCTGCCTGGCGTGGCTTGATCAACAGGCCCTGGAGGGCAGCCTGCTGGTCGACTATGGCTGCGGCTCCGGAATTCTGGGGGTGGCCGGCGCATTACTGGGCTGCCGCGAGGTTCAGGCCATTGATAATGACCCCCAGGCACTCATTGCCACCCGGGCCAATGCCGAGCGCAACGGGGTGTCGTCACAGATAAACGTCTTCAGCCCGGAAACCTTTACCCCCGGCGAGGCGGACTTTGTTGTGGCAAACATCCTGGCCGGACCACTGATCGAACTGGCACCCCGCATTGCTACCCTGGTAAAACCCGGCGGCAGAATGGCCCTGTCAGGGATATTGGCGGAGCAGGCACAAATTGTGCGACAGGCTTATGAGCCCTGGATTGACTTCGACCCTACTGAACAAAAAGAGGACTGGGTCAGAATCAGTGGCATGCGCCGCGGAGCATAGACTCAGAGCCCGTGTTTTTTGCAAAAAATGTGGCGATTTCAACAGTTTTCACGCAAATTAAGCGTTTCCCAACTACATTTAGTAGGGTTAACATGCTATTCCAACTAAGGTTTCTGATAATCCATCAGTATTGAGTTTGATTGCCAAGGGAAACCGGCAGCGGTATGACAGAACAACTCCTGACCAAATGCCCCCATTGCGGCACCACCTTCAGACTTTCCCAGGAACACCTGGAAATTGCCGGCGGTGCAGTGCGCTGCGGATCCTGTTATCAGGTGTTTCACGCCAAAGAGCATATCGTCAAAACATCCGTCATTGAAGAAATCCGCCGGGAACCCGCCCGTGAAGAGCCGCCAGACCCGTTCGAGGAATTTGATCTGGACGACGGCGACCCCTACGAGGAAGCCCCCAACTGGTCCGCCGATGAACATCCGGACGCAGATCTGTTCGAGGAAAATTACGTTACCGAGGACGAAGCGGAAACACTCAAGGAGTTCGGCCTGGATCCGGAGCCCGAACCTGCCCCGAAAAAGAAAAAAGACAAGCACGAAGTGGATGAGTCCTGGGCCGAAGCCATGCTCGAAGAGCTGGGGGAGGATGAAGACGAAGACCCCGAGGGCCTTATTCAGGACGATCCCGATGCGGACAATGATTTCGCCTCCAATACCGGATTCGGCAGCATCACCAGTTCGGGCAGTGCTTTCGAGGATGAATTCGCCGGAAAAGACGACGAAGACGAGATCAGCGATACTTTCCGCGACCTGCACTACGAGAGATTCAACAAGTTCGGTGTAGACGACAACGCCGATGAGCCCACCGGAAAGAACACCGATGAAAGCTGGGCCCAGAAAATGCTCGAGGAACTGGAAGCCGAAGAGGCTCCCAGGCCACCTTCTCTGGAAGAACTCTCGATCCTGGATGACAGCGAACCGGAAAAAGAAAAATCCAGCAACCCGTTTGCAGCCAAGGAAGTGTCGCGCAGCGCCAAGGACGCTATTACACAGGCCCGGGAAAAAGCTCGCGAGGAAGCCAAGCGCCAGCGCGAGCAGGAGCGGAAGCAGGGCAAAAAGCCGGCAAAAACCACGAAAGCCCCGGCAGAAGACAGCTTTTTTGGCACACTGACTGAAGATATCGACCTTGGCGATGACAGCTTCGACCTCGGCGATATGGAAGGAATGGCAGCGGACCAGGACCCGTCCCGCTCCCATCACACCTCAACCGCCACTGAAATCCCTAGGCAAACGGATATTCTCGAGGAACAGCTGGCCGTCAGCGAATTACACTTTGGTGACGAACCCAGAAAGCCCCGTTCAGGCCTGAAAGCAGCCGCGCTGGTGCTGCTGAACATTATCGCCCTGGGCGGGCTTGCCGCACAGCACGCCTACTTCAACTTTGATGAACTCGCCCGACAGGAGAGCTATCGCCCCTATTACAAAATGGCCTGCGATTATCTCGGCTGTGAACTGCCCACACGGGTGGATATTTCCAAGATCCAGGGCACCAACCTGGTGGTCCGATCCCATCCAATGGAGCCGGATGCCCTGGTAATTGATGCCATAGTGTACAATCGAGCAAATTACGCTCAGCCCTATCCCGATCTGAAGCTGGCCTTCCAGGACATTAATGGTAAACCCATTGCCTCAAGGCGCTTTACGCCCTCTGAATACATTCAGGACAAGCAGATAGATTTCCAGAAAATGCCGCCCAACACGCCGGTTCACCTTACCCTGGAAATTGTTGACCCTGGTAAAAGTGCGGTGAATTACCAGATTGATTTTCTGGCACAGAGTGGCACGAAATAGCTGTTTTTTACGCACTTGTCTGGCGCACAACCCTTGAATTTCCGACCCATCGTAGGTCATTTATCAAAATTTCGGGCTCCTAAATAATTTTTTTTCGAAACCCTTCATTTGAGCCTTTAACCTGAGCCTGCTTACCGTTATCATAGGTCGTTCTTTGAGCAAGACTTAAGCACATTA
The DNA here is from genome assembly GCA_033722575.1 of Ketobacteraceae bacterium. Taxonomy (GTDB): domain Bacteria; phylum Pseudomonadota; class Gammaproteobacteria; order Pseudomonadales; family Ketobacteraceae. The sequence goes on from JAWVYU010000226.1 coordinate 4,628, forward strand.
GGTGAAGGATTGGTCCAAACCTAAATTGATCAACTTTGCAGCGTTAGATCATTCATGAAAATAGGTCCATACCAACTACCCAACCCCGTGTTACTTGCCCCCATGGCCGGCGTGACCGACCAACCATTCAGGAAACTCTGCCGGCGACTCGGCGCAGGTCTGGTAGTTTCCGAAATGGTGATCAGTGACAGCAGGCTGTGGAATACGCGCAAGTCCAGACTTCGGCTGGACCATCACGGAGAACCGGAACCGCGATCTGTCCAAATCGCGGGCGGCGATCCTGATATGATGGCTGAAGCAGCAAGGCTCACCGTGACCAACGGCGCCCAGATTGTAGATATCAATATGGGGTGCCCGGCCAAAAAGGTGTGCAAAAAGCTGGCTGGATCAGCCTTGCTCAAAGACGAAAAGCTGGTCGAATCCATTCTCACGGCAGTGGTGAACGCAGTAAACGTTCCCGTGACCCTGAAAATGCGGACCGGATGGAGCCCGGAGCAACGCAACGGTGTCACCATCGCCCGCATGGCTGAGGATATCGGAATCCAGTCCCTTGCTGTTCATGGTCGAACGCGAGCTTGTGCCTACAAGGGTGAAGTGGAATACGACACTATCGCCGCCATCAAGGAAGCAGTATCCATTCCTGTGGTTGCCAATGGTGACATTTCCACCCCCGAAAAAGCCAAAGAAGTGCTAGACCATACTGCTGCGGATGGTATTATGATCGGCAGGAGCGCTCAGGGAAATCCTTGGATTTTCCAGGAGGTTGCTCACTACTTAGCGTCCGGGGAAAGGCTCCCAGCACCCAGTCTGGGGGAAGTGAAACAGGTGATGATGGAACATCTGTCCAGCCTGCACAGCTTCTATGGAGAGTATTTGGGGATTCGTATCGCCAGGAAACATCTTGGCTGGTATGTTCAAAACCTTCCACAGGGAGCCAACTTTAGGAAAACATTCAACCTTCTTGATACGGCGTCCGAGCAACTCGCCAGTGCTCAGGAATACTTTGAGCATTTAATCGAGGGAGAGGTAATGGCGGCATGAACGAAACCAACTACAACGAAGATCCTACATTCGAAAGCAACTCTCAGTCAGCGAGCAGCAATTTATTGCGCGAGCACCTGGTTGCACCTTCTGATCACGAAACGCAAACGCTTCGTGACCATGTGCACAAGGCATTGCGCAATTATTTTGCACACCTCGATGGTCAACCCGTGACTGATGTCTACCAGATGGTTCTTTCCGAAGTGGAAGCACCTCTGCTGGAAACAGTCATGGAGTACACTCGGGGCAATCAGACCAAGGCAGCGATCCTGCTGGGTCTGAACCGTGGAACACTGCGCAAAAAGCTGAAAATCTACGGCCTGATCTGATCAAGACTGAGCCTTCCGGTCAACTGCGACGCACCCTGCGTCGGTCAGTGACCGGAAGTGGAAGCCCATCTTCCGCCTCCAGCGCGGACGTGCGGATTACTGCACCCCAAAGATTTACCCTCCATCTTGAAACCCTCCAGGTTATTTGCTGACCTTTACGGTATATTACGGTAAAAGAAGCGGGCAAATTGCCGATTTTTTACCCCTGCGCCCTTAATTACTGCGCCGATAACGACTAAAATTGCGCCCCCGGCCGGAATTCGCGGCTGCTTGTTTTTTCAGCTTTAAAAGACACTTTTCAATTCAGGGCACATCACATCATGAGCAACCCCATCAAACGCGCGCTGATCAGCGTCTCGGATAAATCCGGTATTGTCGAATTTGCCAGCGAGCTGGCGGCCATGGGCGTGGAAATTCTTTCCACCGGTGGTACGTTCAAACTACTCAGGGAAAACGGCATTGATGCTGTAGAGGTGTCTGATTACACCGGCTTCCCCGAAATGATGGACGGCCGGGTAAAAACCCTGCACCCCAAGGTCCATGGGGGCATTCTGGGCCGCAGAGGCACCGACGACGACGCCATGAACGAGCATGGCATTACGCCCATTGATATGGTGGTGGTGAATCTTTACCCATTTGAGAACACTGTAGCAAACCCGGAATGCGACCTGGCAACCGCCATCGAAAACATTGATATTGGCGGCCCCACCATGGTCCGCTCCGCCGCCAAGAACCACAAATGGGTCAGCATTGTTGTCAATGCATCCGACTACGATCGGGTCATCGCCGAAATGAAAGAAAACAACGGTGCCGTTAAAGACCGCACCCGCTTCGAGCTGGCCCTGGCAGCATTTGAGCACACCTCTCACTACGACGGCGCCATTGCCAATTATCTGGGCACCATTCAGGAAGATGGCGGCAAGTCAGCTTTCCCCAACACCTTTAACAGCCAGTTTATCAAGGCGCAGGATATGCGCTACGGCGAAAACCCCCACCAGAAAGCGGCGTTTTATGTAGAAGCCAACCCGAAAGAGGCCTGTGTGGGCACCGCCACCCAGCTCCAGGGCAAAGCGCTTTCCTATAACAATGTGGCCGACACCGACGCCGCTCTGGAATGTGTCAAATCCTTTGGGGCTCCCGCCTGTGTGATTGTAAAGCACGCCAACCCCTGTGGTGTGGCCATCGGTGCCGATATCAACGAAGCCTACGAAAAAGCTTTTCAGACCGATCCCACTTCCGCTTTTGGTGGCATTATTGCTTTTAACCGGGAACTGGACGCGGCAACAGCCCGCAATATTATCGGCAAACAGTTCGTGGAAGTGATTATCGCCCCCGCTGTCAGTCAGGAAGCATCGGCAATTGTGGCCGAAAAGAAAAATGTACGCCTGCTGGCCTGTGGTCAGTGGCCGGAACAACCCATTGCCGACTTTGATTTCAAACGGGTCAACGGTGGCCTGCTGGTACAGGATCGTGATAACGGCTTCGTCACTGAAAGTGATCTGAAAGTGGTTACCAAACGTGCTCCCACTGCCGAAGAAATCCGTGATCTGCTATTCTGCTGGAAAGTGGCCAAGTTTGTGAAATCCAATGCCATTGTTTATGCGAAAGCAGAGCAGACCATTGGTATAGGTGCGGGGCAGATGAGCCGTGTCTACAGTGCAAAGATTGCCGGCATCAAGGCAGCCGATGAAAATCTGGAAGTCAAAGGTTCAGTCATGGCTTCTGACGCTTTCTTCCCGTTCCGTGATGGCATTGACGCCGCCGCAGCAGCCGGTATCAATGCAGTGATCCAGCCGGGCGGCTCCATTCGCGACGACGAAGTGATTGCCGCTGCGGATGAGGCTGGTATGGCCATGGTATTTACCGGTATGCGTCATTTCAGACATTAACAGAGGGACAACATCATGAAGGTACTGATCATTGGCGGTGGCGGCCGGGAACACGCGCTGGCATGGAAAGTGGCGCAGTCAGAAAAAGTGGACACCGTTTACGTGGCACCCGGCAATGCGGGGACCGCCCTGGAGTCCGGCGTGGAAAACGTGGCAATCGATGTACTGGCCATCAACGAACTGGTGGCCTTTGCCAAAGATAACCAGGTGGAGCTCACGATCGTTGGCCCTGAGGCCCCCTTGGTAGCCGGTGTGGTAGATGCTTTCCGGGAAGCCGGCCTGAAATGTTTCGGTCCCACAAAAGGGGCGGCACAGCTGGAAGGCTCCAAGGCATTTACCAAGGATTTTCTGGCACGCCACAACATCCCTACTGCAGCGTATGGTAACTTTACGGACAAGGATAAAGCCATTGCCTATGTCCGGGAAAAAGGGGCACCCATTGTGGTAAAAGCCGACGGTCTGGCAGCAGGCAAAGGCGTGATTCTTGCCCAGAGCGAAGAGGAAGCCGTCGCCGCCATTGAGGATATGCTGGCAGGCAATCGCTTTGGCGATGCCGGCCA
>JAWVYU010000227.1:0-8431 GCA_033722575.1 Ketobacteraceae bacterium
CAGCGCCTTTTTGATCTGTCGCATCAGAGGCAGCGTGTCGGGGTGCTGTTGCTCCAGCGCCCGGATCTTGCCAATGCCGATCCCGTGTTCACCGGTACAGGTACCGCCGCAGGCAATCGCCCGGGCGATCAGACGTTCATTCGCTGCCTCTGCCCTGTGCACTGTGTCACTGTCTCCGGGAGGCAATACGATGAGCGCATGGAAGTTGCCGTCTCCGACATGACCCACGATGGGTGCCAGCAGACCCGACTCGTCCAGGTCACGGCGAGTGGCCAGCAGGCATTCACTGAGCTTTGAAATGGGTACACAGACATCGGTCACCCATACTCTGGCTCCTGGCACCAGTTGTCGGGCGGCATACAGGGCCTGATGCCGGGCTTCCCACAGCTGGTTTTTTTCTTCCTGAAGGGTTGACCAGGCAAAACTGTGGGGCGTGAGTGGCTCAGCCAGCCCGGCGAACACTTCCACCTGCTCACGTACGCTGGCATCGCTTCCATGAAATTCCAGAAACAGGGTATGGGTTTCCGGAAGCTGCAGTCCGCTGTGGGCGTTCACGGCTTTAACCTGAGCGGTATCCATCAGCTCAATTCTTGCGATGGGTATGCCAAACTGCAGTACCTGGGTTACCAGCCGGGTGGCAGCTGCCAGATCATCGAATGCCAGCCTTCCTACGGCGGTGGTTTCCGGAATACCCTGAACTTTCAGCGTGATTTCTGTAATGATGCCAAGGGTGCCCTCGGAACCGATCATCAGACTGGTCAGGTCGAGGCCCGCTGCGGACTTGCGTGCCGAAGTGCCGGTTTCAATGATATCACCGCTGGCGGTAACCACCCTCAGGCTCAGCACGTTTTCTTTCATGGTGCCATAGCGCACCGCATTGGTTCCGGAAGCCCGGGTTGCACACATACCACCGATAGAGGCATCGGCGCCAGGGTCCACGGGAAAGAACAGGCCCTGGGTTGCCAGTGCCCGGTTCAGCTGTTTGCGTGTAACCCCGGCCTGTACCCGGCACAGGAGATCGTCGCTGTTGATATCCAGAACCTGATTCATTTGCGACAGGTCCAGACTGATGCCGCCGGGTGCCGGCGTTGCCTGACCTTCAAGGCCTGTGCCGGTGCCGAATGCGGTGACCGGAGTTTGGTATTCGGTGCACAGCTGCATGATGCTGCTGACTTCGCTGGTGGAGGTGGCATAACACACAGCCTGAGGGGCGCAGGCAGAATGCCAGGATTCATCGTGGCTGTGGTGATCAAGTACCGCCGGATTGCAGGAAAAACGATCAGCCAATAGGCCATTAAGTGCTTGGTTAAGCGCGTTGTTCGTCATAACATAGGATCTTTGCTGAGTACTCACGGTAGGAAAAAAGCATAATGAATCGCCGTGTGGTGAGCAAACCCTGTTTGACACCGTGTTTTTTCTGGAGTCTTTTTGGGATGACCGGGGGCGTTTTTGAATACTAAAAGTCAGCAATCCGTACGCCAGCGATTGCAGCGAAATCTTCTCAGGCGTATCCGCGCTACGGTTCCGGATGCGGTTCTGGAAAGGGTGCCGGCCCTGATGGCGGCGGAGGCGCCCAACGAAAAAGTCTCTATCCGGGATACCAGCTATCCGGTTCAGGTGACGCAGATTCTCAGGGAAACCCACAACAGCGTTACCATTCGCTTCAAGCCCATGGAAGGTTATCGCCTGCATTATCGCGCCGGGCAATATGTCCGGGTGGCGGTACAGATTGGCAGTGCGATTTTTCGCCGCTGCTATTCATTAACTTCCTCGCCCGAAGAGAAGGATATGGCGATTACCGTAAAAAAGGTATTTCGTGGCCGTGTTTCCAATATCCTGGTCCGTCGCATCAAGGTGGGGGATGTACTGTCTGTTGAAGACCCCATGGGCGAGTTTGTTCTGCCGGCGAATCACCCCTATGACAAGCGCTATATCATGATCGCGGGTGGCTCGGGCATTGCCCCCGTATTTGCGCTTATCAAGGATATGCTTGCCAAGAATGAGCAGGCGGATATTACGCTGCTCTATACCAATCGTACCACCAGTGATGTGATTTACCGGAAATCACTGGATCACATGGAAAAATATTACAAGGGGTTTACCGTCAAATACTTTTATACCCGGCAGGGAGGCCGCCGGCAGCGGCTGCTGACGCCGGCACTGGTGCTGGATCAGATTGCCGATCCCGGTGATACCTTTGTCTATATCTGTGCGCCCCAGGGCCTGACACGCAAGATGGTATCCGCTTTCGATGAGTCTGGTATACCCGAATCCCGGGTCAGCGTGGAGCTGTTCAGCAACACGCCTGCCATTGAGGATAATACGGAGTTAAAGCCCAGGGTGGTGTCGTTTTTTCGTTCCGGCCTGTTGGGCAGTATCATCCACACCCGCCAACGCAAGGTCGAGACCCTGCTGGAGACGGCGCAGCATCACAAGCTGCAGATTCCTTCCAGTTGCTCAATGGGCACCTGTAAAACCTGCAAAGTCAAGGTGAAGAGTGGTACCGTCACGATGGATGAACCAAATTCCCTGACGCTGAGCGAGGCCGAAGACGGCTATGTACTGGCCTGTGTTGCGTACCCCTGTGAAACCGTTAAGGTGAAATTACCGGGCCGTTAGGTCAATACAACGCTACCCAGCAGAACCAGTGCCGCCAGCCAGCCAAGTATCAAGGTGGTAAAATCAAAATTCATGGTGTCTGTTCCCTGTCTGTTATGTCTTGATTGAGAACATTATGAATGAGGCAGCAACAATCACCTGTGGAATAGTAGCCGTTAATTTTGTGACATTGTTACACTCCGGCGGGCGCTGACGGTGTTGGCGCTGGTGCTACTGTCAAAAAATCCGGAAACCTGAAGTTGAGGAAATCATGAACAACCAGTATGTCAAATATCAGCGGGGCTCCGAGGACGAGAGTCATCTCCACTATGGCCTGGGCGTGGTGACGCTGACGCGACCCGATGCGCTGAATGCCATTAACGTGGAAATGGCCGGTGAACTGAGCGCGGTGATGGACGAGATCTATCATGACAATTCCATACGCTGTGTACTGCTGAAAGCCGAGGGGCGTTTTTTTATGGCTGGTGGCGATCTGCCACGGTTTGCAGAACCGATTCGTAACCAGGATGAACCGGCTCTGATGAACGAAATCAGGGAGCTGATCGAGTACGCCCATGAGGCAATACGCTGGATGCGCTATATGTACAAGCCGGTGGTTGGCCTGGTAACCGGGGGTGCTGCCGGCTATGGACTGAGCCTGATGCTGGCCTGTGATTTTATTGTGACCCACGAGGATGCAGTATTCACCCTGGCCTATAGCGGTCTGGGTACCAGCCCGGATGGGGGTGCGACCTTCTTTCTGCCCCGCCTGGTGGGCACCCGCAAGGCGGCGGAACTGATCATGCTGTCGGACCGGTTCACCGGCGCTGAAGCCGCCGAAATGGGTATCGTGAATCAGGCCGTGCCGAAAGATCAATTGCAGACGACTGTAGACAAGCTGTTGGATCGACTGCTTGACGGGCCAACGTTCAGTTACGGCAAAAGTAAAATGCTGGTGAATAACAGTTTATATACCAGTCTGTCGGATCAGCTGGAAGCCGAGGCCCAGAGCTTCCGGGCCTGTGCGTTTACTGAGGATTTCAAGGAAGGAATCACCGCCTTTGTTGACAAGCGTAAGCCGGATTTCAAGGGCAGCTAGGCCTTGGGGGCCTTCAGTATTCCAGTGCCTTCAGGGCCATAACAGCAGCTGATGTCCGGTTTTCCACGTTCAGCTTGCGAAATATCTGTTCAAGGTGCTTGTTAACCGTGCGTGGGCTGACCCCCAGAATCAGCCCTATCTCGCTGTTGGATTTGCCCTTTGCCAGCCAGAGCAGTACCTCTGATTCCCTGCCGGTAACGGGGAATGCCGCCCGCAGCATTTCCACTTCACTGGGGCGTTCGAGATCGATAATTCGTAACAGGTATTCATTTACGCTGGTCTGGCTGATATAGCGCACTTCTATGGGCTGAGTCCGGGTTTGAATCACCATTCCTTTATCCGTGGGCGGACTGGAGCTCAGCAGGCTTTTCACCGTTTCTGGTAAGGTGTCCCGGAACCAGTTGTCGTCCACGCCCTTGTGTTCGAACAGTTGATGGGCCTGGGGTGTTGCCCAGAGCAGGCTGCCTTCACGGTCCGTGGCCAGCAGGAACTGGCCGGCGGTGTCCAGTGCCGTTCTGGCGCTTAGTGTAAGGCGTGCGTTATGCAAGTGTACCCGCATGCGCGCCAGTAACTCATCGCCGTTCACTGGTTTTTGAATATAGTCCACGCCGCCAGCTTCCAGACCTCTCACAATACTCTCGGTATCACTCAGCCCGGTCATGAAAATAATGGGCACATGGGTCAGCTCCCGGGATGCTTTCATCTTCTTGCAGGTTTCAAAACCATCCATATTGGGCATGATGGCATCCATCAGAACAATGTCGGGCGTGATGTTGCTGGCAATGTTCAGTGCCTGCTGGCCTTCCAGTGCCACCAGTACTGTCAGACCGGCATTATCCAGAATATCATTGATCACACTCAGGGATTCTGCAGAGTCATCTACCACCAATACCACATCCTTTCTTTGCTCAGCTGTCATGCAGCGCCTCCAACTGTTCAATAAACTCGCGGAACTGAAACTGACTGGCGAGCTTTTTCAACTCCTGCAGGTCATCGTGGCCTCCGGAATTCCATGCCTCCTTTTGGGTGTTATCCTGCTGTAACTGATTGAGACGCGAACGAATTGCGGTGGCATAGCCAATCTCTGCCAGCCGGATAAGTTCATCACGGGTAGGGTGATCGATCAGGGTTGCCAGTGAGGAACTGCTGCTGTTACTGGCGACGGGCATTTCCAGTTCGTCCTCGTAAAGCCATTTGAGCCCGGCTTTCTTGTTCAGCTGTATCAACAGGTCGTCCCTTTTTACCGGCTTCACCAGGTAACCGTCGTTAGGTGCCGGTTCTGTGGGTGACTGGGTATTGGCGTTGGCGGATATCATCAGAATACAGACTTCCGGCATCTGCTGGCGTATTTTGTTCGCCAGCTCCCAGCCTGAGATGCCTGGCATGGAAATATCCAGCAGGAATACCCGGGGTGTTACCTGACAATGGCGCAGCATATCGAGGCATTCGGCGCCATCCTGCGCCTGTATGATGGGGAATCCCAGCGGGCTCAGCATTTCCTGCAGAATACCACGATGGGACGGATCATCGTCTACCACAAACACAGACCGGGTTTCGCCTGAGTAACCCACGATAGCCCGCTCTTTGGCTTGCCTGCCAATGTTGATGGGACTGGTGCTGGAAAGCATCAGGGTGGCGATAAACTCGCTGCCTTCACCCGGGGTGCTGGTGACTTCGATATTTCCGCCCATGATATCGACCAGCAGCCGGGTAATGGTGAGCCCCAGGCCTGTACCCGCCACATAGGGCTGTCCGGGTTTTCTGATACGTTCAAAGGGCCTGAAAATGCGCTCCAGTTCTTCAGGGGGAATACCCAGCCCCGTATCCCTGATGGAAAATTCCGCCACCTGATTGCGATAACTGACCGTAAAAGTCACCCGACCTTTCACCGTGTACTTGACGGCATTGGAGAGCAGGTTGATCAGGATCTGACGTAATCTTTTTTCGTCGGTTTTCACATATTCCGGTAAAAGGGAAAGCTTTTCATAATGCAGGGAAATACCCTTGCTATTGGCCTGCATGCGAAACATGCTGACCAGTTGATCCAGTAACGCGTTAAGGTTCACGTCTTTTCTTGCCAGATCCAGGCGGCCGGCTTCTATGCGCGAGATGTCGAGCAACCCTTCAATAAGATCGGCCAGGTATTCACTGCTGCGCCGGATAATGCCCAGTGCATCCCGGCGTTGCTCGGGAATTGCAGGGTCTTTTTCCAGAAGCTGGGCGTAACCCATGATTGCATTAAGGGGTGAGCGGAGTTCATGGCTGATGCCTGTCAGGTAGCGGCTTTTTGCCTGGTTGGCTGCCTCTGCCATTTCCTTGGCTTTCTGCAGCTCCAGATCTGTTTTCTTGTGGGCTTCAATCTCTGCCATCAGCAACTTGGTCTGGTGATCCGATTCTTCCTGGGCTACCACACGGGAATCATGTGCCAGAGTGAACATCCAGGACACCACTCCAAACACAATCAGCAGTATAAAAAATACGTTGGTAAGGGCGTGGGCAATAGTAGGCCTGTCTACCCCCTCGTCCACGGTAATCTGAAAGTAAACCAGCAGGAGCACGCTGGAAATCACCATGCTGGTGAGAAGAAACAACCCGATAAAGTGACCGATCCGGGTATTCAGCAGCTTCACCCAGGATTGCGGCACCAGAAATCCCAGCGCGTTGATCAGCTGGTCTGAATAACGGGAATCGGGTTTGCACATATCCTGGCAGCGACCGTCAAGAGAGCAGCAAAGCGAACAGATATTGCCGGCGTAGGCAGGGCAGTGGGTCATGTCTTCCGGTTCGAAATGATGACTGCAGATGCAGCACTCAAGCTTGCTTCGTTCCGGAAAAATAACCGGGGGTCTGGCAATGTAATATTTGCCGTCGGTAGCCCAGGCCAGCAGCGGGGCGGTTATAAAGGTAACTGCCAGAGCAACAAAAGATGAAAGAGCCTGAAGTGTTTCCCCCAGCAGGCCCAGATGACAGCTGAACCCGAGAATGGACGCGATGATCATGGAGCCTACACCCACCGGATTAATGTCATAGAGGTGGGCCCGTTTGAATTCCATGGTCCGGGGGCGCAAACCCAGCGGGCGGTTTATGGTGAGATCCGCAACAATAGTACCTACCCATGCCAGGGCAACAATGGAATAGCTGCCCAGAATTTCTTCCAGCACGCGGTAGATACCGATTTCCATCAGCAACAAGGCAATCACCACGTTAAATACCAGCCACACGACACGGCCGGGATGATTGTGGGTCAGGCGGGAAAAGAAATTTGACCAGGCGATGGAACCGGCGTAGGCATTCATGACATTGATTTTAAGCTGCGACACCACTACAAAAACACCCAGCAACACCAGGTTGAACTCCGGTGACTGTGTCATGTAGTTGAATGCCGTCAGATACATGCGGTTGGGATCGGTAGCCTCGGTGATATCGAAACCATGGCTTAGCGCCAGCACCGCCAGAAAAGAGCCTATCAGTATTTTCAGAACGCCAACGATGATCCAGCCCGGGCCGGCCGAAATCATGGCAAACCACCAGCGGAAGCCGGGCTTCTCCCGGTGGGGAAGAAAGCGCAGAAAGTCCACCTGCTCGCCAATCTGTGCAATCAGCGAAAACACCACCGCGGAGGCTGCGCCAAAGGCCAGAATATTGAAGCCGCCCTGATGGCTCTCTGTCAATGTATCCTCTCCGGACTCGCCGGGCTGGTAGCTGACCCAGAGACTGAAAGCTTCATCTGACTGATAGGCGATGCAGGCCAGAGGGATGATCTGCAGCACGATCCATAGAGGCTGGGTCCATACCTGGAAACGGCTGATCAGCGTAATGCCATGGGTTACCAATGGAATCACCATCAGCGCGCTGATGACGTAACCGATGGACAGGGGAATGCCCAGGGTCAGCTCAAGGGCCAGCGCCAGGATGGCTGCTTCCAGCGCAAAAAATATAAATGTGAAGGAGGCGTAAATCAGTGAGGTGATGGTGGATCCGATATAGCCAAAACCTGCACCACGAGTGAGCAAATCGATATCGGTGCCCTGTTTTGCGGCATGGTAGCTGATGGGAATGCCCGTAAGAAAAATAATGAGACCCACCACCATGATTGCGGCAACGGCGTTGCTGAAGCCATAGCTCAGAGTGATGGCGCCGCCAATGGCCTCCAGTGCCAGAAAGGAAATGGCACCCAGGGCGGTATTGGAAACACGCGCGGCGGACCAGCGCCGTGCCCCTTTTGCAGTGAAGCGCAATGCATAGTCTTCCAGTGTCTGGTTCGCAACCCACTGGTTATAGTTCCGCCTGACACGGAACACCTTTTGATGCGCATTCATGATTAGGAATCAGTCCCCCCCGGTACTGCCTGTCAAAGCCAAGCGGATTAGGCTGCCATCCCTGAGTTGCCACCTCTTTTACTGGTTTCCTGCTTACCCGTGAGAAGAATTAGCAAAAGCCACACCAGACTATCGTTTGTACACAAAACATTACGTTGTCTGACCTTAATGGCGGCGCGGGTAATCTCCTATACGTCATTTTACGTAGGGGGATGGTGCATCCTCCGAATGGTCTGGTTTCCTCAATGAGCAGACACTGATTGGCAAGTCAATCAAAACCACGTCAATCAAACGTAGGAGACCGACACCATGAGTGACTTACTGGACCACTATCAAGGAGCCTCTTCCGGGGGTAAACACACAAAGCGCAGCAAGGGACGGCGCTCGTTCATGAAAGCCATGATGGCAATTCCTA
>JAWVYU010000228.1:0-8427 GCA_033722575.1 Ketobacteraceae bacterium
CCCTATGATGGTAAAAACAGCCGCAATTATCTCACTGTTGCTGATAACCGCCTGCAGTGCCGGCACGGGAAACACCCTCACAAATACCTGGCCGGATATCCGCGATGGCGTGGTGCACATCAGAGTGCCGGCGCCCCCCAAAAATGCCGCACCTGTGCTGAAATTATCATGGCAGGATGCCTGGATATCGGAAGCTCAGACCGACCATGTCTATCTTCTGAAACCGGATGGCTCGCTACAGACAAAACTGACGCTGACTGAAGCCAATACACCGGGCACAGCCAGTCTCCCGCTGAATCAGACCGGCGACTATCAATTGCATGTAGCCGGCGCCAGCTTTCGCACCATCAGTGTCAGCGCGCCCGAAAACATCGCCATGGTTTTTGAACCGGTAAAGGTACATAAAAGCATTTCACTTCCCGCTGGTGGAAAACTGTATTTCCAGGCAGAGGCCGGTGAAGAACCCCGGTTTTCAGGAAAGTATCATGGTGGCGTCAGCGCCTTTGCACTGACACCCGCCCATAGTCCGAAAAAATCTGCCCGTCGCTTGCGACTAAAAGACCATGAACATCACTGGCAGTTTGACAGTCTGGCGGTTGCACCCGCTGATCAGCCCACGGTGTGGGAGCTGAGCTGGGAAGATGACGGAAAGGTCTCCTTCTGGCTGGACGGCACCAGCAACCTGTTTGCCATGAAAAGGGAAGATTTGTTCACGCCTGATCTGGAGAATGGCCAAACCCTTATCAGGGTTTCCGATGAAATCGCAGGACCGGTGCCCGCCATCGGCGCGGCATTGCCCTTTACCCTTCCCCCTCGCTCCAGTTACCCGTTAATCGAAAAATGGCAGATCAGCGCAGCCAATCACTACACTTTTTCTGATGCCCTGACCGACAAGCCCGGCATGGACCTGGATTTTCTGCAGCTTTACCAGAACCGGTTCAACATTACCCATAATAACCTGATACTGGCGCAAACCGGCCGCAAACCCCTGATCGAAGATGTGGAGGAAACCCGGGACTTTCTGATCCGCTACCTCAGAGAGCGGCATGCTCAGGGGCTGCTGGAAAATACCTACCTGGCGTTTGCCGATGAACCGAACCTGAATTACCCCGGCTTTGCACAATTCGAAAACCAGTTTGCCCGCCTTGCCGCCGCCATCAAGCAGCACCCCGACAAGCTGGTGAATCAGACCCTGATTGCCGCTCCCCAGAGCTCCCGGTTTCTCAATGGGCCTACCCGCCGGGGCTCGGAGGATCGCAAGGGTATTCACTGGGCCGAGGAGCTGGTTCGCCGGCATGGCCAATGGATAGATGCCATATCCTGGCATGAATGGATGGTGCGCGATCTGATTGATACGGGGCGCTACCGGGAAGCAGTTCTAGCCGCCGACGGCCTGGTAAACCGGCACCAATCTGTATTCAGGCAGGAACCGCAACTGATTATCGGACAAACCAATATTTCCAGTGGCAAAAGTCTTAGCCCCTATGAGCAGGAAACGGATTTCGCCGCGCTCTGGTGGACCAGTGTGGTTATCCAGAGCAGCCAGCCGGGAAAGCTGGATCAGCTGATCTGGTTCAAAGCAGCGGATGACCCCAAGTACAAAAAAGGTCTGGCCATCGTCAGCCACAAAGGCTTTCAGGAAAAGCCGGTGAGTAAAGCCATGGAGTTTATCAACCGGAATCTGGGCCACCTGGTGCTGGCCAGCGAAAACCCCCACCCGGAAATTGACCTGCTGGCAATGCTGAGTGAAGACCGGGAATATCTGGTGTTTCTGGGCGTCAACAAGTCCAGGCGCAGGCACACGCTCACCCTGACCCTGCCGGAAACAGTGAGCGATGCCAGCGTCACACTTTTCGAAGGCAGTCACGTCAAGCTGATTCCCGGGAATCAAAAAGACACGCTAATGATGGAAATAGCCGGTGAGGCCATTTTCGCCATCAGGGCAAGGCGCAATGCCAAAACGACTGACAACTAGCTGACCGGGATCATCGATGTTACCTCCAGGCCAGGCGGACAGGTCCGGGTTTCTCCGATAACCACCAGAAGGCAACAGATAAGCTAGACTGTATTAAAGCACCCTGTTTTTGCGCTACACGAGGCCGTTCATGGAACCCCTTCTGCGATTAATTCCCAATGCCCAGCGAGTGAGGCTCAACGTAACGGAACGGGCCATGTTGCTGGGCCAGAATCCGTGGCTTGCCAAAATGGACTGGTCCAATATCGAATTGCTCGCCCATTACCTGGACTTTTTCACCCTTGGCCGCGGCAAACGGGTATTCAGCCAGGGCGACGATGCAGTGTTTATGGCTCTGATACAGGAAGGCAAAGTGGAAATCCGCAAGGAGGGCCATGATGGTGACGAGCAGACCATTGCCATCATCGGTCCTGGCCAGGTGATCGGGGAGATGTCACTGATTGACGGTGGTTCCCGCTCGGCCACCGCACTGACCGCTGAAAACGCCAAGCTTTTTATTCTTACTGAACCCGACTTCGAGTCTCTTCGCAAAAACAACCCCAGCCTGTGGGGCGCGTTGTTGGTGCGATTCATCAAAACCATTACCAAACGGCTGCGGCGGGCTTCCGGGCAGTTTGTTGATCTGCTGGCAGAACACGGCGCCATTGAAGACAGCCAGTTCGAGACCCGCTTTATTACCCAGGATAAGCCGAAAATCAAAAACACCGACTCGGAGTTTCTGTGGCGACAGCTGAATGCCCTGAACAATCAGGTAGCCAAAGTGTCGGAGCAGATCACAGCCCGCATCGCAGCAAGCCAGGATGCCGCGGTAAGCGGCAATGCTATTTCCGTAGACTCCGAGACGCTGGCCCGGCTCAGCGTTGCGGCCGAGCGTCAAAAGGTACCGGTTCAGGATTACATTAACGGTCTGTTAAAAAAACAGGTGGACGAAAATTCCTGATAGTGTCGACTCAGTTTACAGACTAATTGTGTAATTTTTTGCTCAACTCAATGTTGAATTATATCGAAAGTAGGAAGAAAGCAGCTTTATCAGGTACACAGCAAAACCTAAACATTGCTTTTTCATCAAAATGCAGCCCACCTGTCGATTCATCTGACACTAATCGGCTGACCCACAAGTCTTGAGCCGAATATCCCCATAATTTCAACAACTTAAATTAACGGTCTGTTATTTGCATACCTCCCTGTCGCCGACACCCGCGTGCTGGCAAAGACTTCGACTTCAAACTTCGACTAACGGAAATAGGCTTGCAAGGAGTAATCTATGTTTTCCAAAAAAACCCTGATCTCGGGAGCGTTTGCGGCGGCCGCCCTGCTCTCCACCACAGCTCAGGCTCACCTGGTATCTTTCGGCTGGACAGACAATATGGACGGCACTGTCACTCTCTGGGGTGAGCACTGGCACGGTGACCAGACCAGCTCTTTCTCAGACAACGGTGGCATCACCATCACTGATACGTCCGGCACCATCTCTCCCTACACTGTTCAGTGGAACGGCGTACTGAATAACCGCGACCGTGACGACATGCTGGCTGACGGCACCCTGACCGGGTGGGACTATGCAGGTAACGGCCTCGCTGAGCATCGCGACTGGTTCTACACTGACGCCCTGGTTATCGGCAACGGCGACTGGAACTTCTTCACCGGTACTCGCTGCTGCGTGGACACCATGAGCGCACCGGTGACTGTCACCCTGACCGGCATCACCAGCGTTGGTGCAGGCACTGGCCCCGGCGATACTTCCGTACCAGAGCCCACTTCTGTGGCCCTGTTCGGCCTGGGTCTGATTGGCATGGGCATCGCGCGCAGAAAGAAAGCGTAAGCCTTACCAATATCCCGGTAAAAAAATGGGCCATATAATGGCCCATTTTTTTGCAAAGCCCAAACTGAAAAGCCGGTCAGCCTCTTTCAGCTGTGGCGGTAGTGCGGACGGCTCGTTGTGAATGCCAGCGGTCAGTTATGGTAAGTACCACTCAGCTCATGGACCGCATCAATAAATACCTTTGCATGATCGGGGTCCACGTCCAGCGCAATACCATGCCCCAGATTGAACACATGACCGGAGCCCTCTCCATAGCCCTGCAGAATTCTGGCGACCTCTGAGCGAATGACTTCAGCACTGCCATAGAGCACCGATGGGTCCATGTTACCCTGCAAGGCCACCTTGTCACCGATACGCGCTCTTGCTTCTGAAATCTCGATGGTCCAGTCCAGCCCCACACAATCACTGCCGGCAGTGACGATTTTTTCCAGCCAGAGACCGCCGTTCTTGGTAAATACAATGGAGGGAACTCTGCGCCCGTCATTTTCCCTGATCAGCCCGGAAACAATCTTGCGCATATATTGCAGCGAAAAGGCTTCATAGTGACCGGTGCTGAGCACGCCCCCCCAGGTATCAAAAATCTGTACTGCCTGGGCGCCACTGCGAATCTGCTCGTTCAGATAATCAATTACCGCATCCGCCAGCTTGTCAAGCAATGCGTGCAACACATCGGGCTGCTGATACATCATCTTCTTGATAGTGCGAAAATCCTTACTGGAACCGCCTTCCACCATGTAAGTGGCCAGGGTCCATGGGCTGCCGGAAAAACCGATCAGGGGTACCTGCCCTGCAAGGGCGCCACGGATCGTACTCACGGCATTCATCACGTAATCCAGGTCAACACTGGCGCTGAGCGCGGGTAAATCAGCAACATCCTGTTCCGTGCGCACGGTCTTTTTGAATTTGGGACCTTCCCCTGCTTCAAAGTAAAGCCCCAGACCCATGGCATCCGGTATCGTCAGAATATCTGAAAACAGGATGGCCGCATCCAGGTCGAAACGACGCAGTGGCTGCAGTGTCACTTCACAGGCAAAGTCAGCGTTTTTGCACAACGACATGAAGTCCCCGGCCTCACCCCGGGTTTCGCGGTACTCCGGCAGATAACGGCCGGCCTGACGCATCATCCATACGGGCGTCACATCCACCGGCTCTTTCAGCAGCGCACGTAAAAAGCGGTCATTCTTGAGTTCTGTCATAGGGTCACACCAGTGGCTAAAATTTTTCCGATTATATCAGACCCTGAAGGAATGTCTGTGGGGATTCAGAGGGAATAAGGAGGTGTCAAACAGGACACAAGGGGCCGTTGGGTTCGGCCCCTTTAACAGAAAGATGAGCTTAGACGTCCAGGTAATCGAGAATACCTTCCGCCGCCTGACGGCCTTCCCAGATGGCCGTCACCACCAGATCGGAACCACGCACCATATCGCCGCCGGCAAAGATTTTTTCATTGCTGGTCTGGAACGGGTACTTCGCGCTTTCCGGTGCCGTTACCCGGCCCGATTCGTCGGTGCTGATTCCCAGGGTTTCAAACCAGGGCGCAGGGCTGGGCCGGAAACCGAAAGCAATCACCACCGCATCCGCTTCCAGAATCGCCTCACTGCCGCTGATGGGTTCGGGACGCCGGCGGCCGTTTTCATCGGGTTCACCCAGCTGGGTTTCCACCACTTTTACACCGGTTACCTTGCCATCGGAACCCACCACTTCAATGGGCTGACGGTTAAAAAGAAATTTTACGCCTTCTTCCCGTGCATTGGCGACTTCCCGCCGGGAGCCCGGCATGTTCTCTTCATCCCGGCGATAAGCGCAGATCACGGAGGTGGCACCCTGACGGATCGCGGTCCGGTTACAATCCATGGCGGTATCACCACCACCCAGCACCACTACCCGCTTGCCTTTCAGATTAATAAAATCTTCAGCATTTTGCTCATAGCCGAGATTGCGATTCACATTCGATACCAGGTAAGGCAGGGCTTCGTAAACGCCTTCCATATCCTCACCCGGGAAACCACCTTTCATATAGGTGTAGGTTCCCATACCCATGAAGATGGCATCGTAGTCATTGAGCAATTCATCCATGGTGATGTCGGTGCCCACATCGGTATTGAGGCGAAACTCAATGCCCATACCCTCGAACACCTCACGACGCCGTTTCATTACGTCTTTTTCCAGTTTGAATTCGGGAATACCAAAGGTCAGCAAACCACCAATTTCCGGATAACGGTCGAATACCACCGGCTTCACGCCATTACGCGCCAGCACGTCTGCACAACCCAGGCCGGCGGGACCGGCACCGATAATGGCTACCTTCCTTTCAGTCCAGACAACTTTTGACATGTCCGGACGCCAGCCCATGGCAAAGGCCGTGTCCGTAATATACTTTTCAACCGAACCGATGGTGACGGCGCCAAAACCGTCGTTCAGGGTGCAGGCACCTTCACACAGGCGGTCCTGCGGACATACCCGGCCACAGACTTCCGGCAGCGTGTTGGTCTGATGAGACAGCTCCGCTGCTTCCCTGATATTGCCTTCGGACACCAGCTTCAGCCAGTTGGGAATGAAATTGTGTACCGGGCATTTCCATTCACAATAGGGATTACCACAGGCAAGACACCGATGGGACTGCGCTGCGGCCTGTTCCGGCTGGAAAGGCTTATAGATTTCCACGTACTGCTTACGGCGTTTTCCTATTGGTTTTTTTGCAGGATCCTGCCGTCCAACGTCCAAAAACTGGAAATTGTTATTTAAGCGGTTTGCCATAAATAACCTCTTTAATCTATAGAATGGCGAATCGGTAATGTGGGTGCACGACGCAACGCCAGTTACTCGTTGCGCGTTTTTATGTTCGCCAACAATCCTGCCAGGCTGGCTGCTTTAGGCTTAACAAGCCAGATCTGACCAACATAGTCATCAAATTCATCAAGGATATGCTGCCCCCAGGCACTTCCTGTTTCCTCAACAAATTCCGTGATAACGCCCACCAGATGATTGCGATAGGCTTCCATGGATTCGTTGTTGATACGATGAATTTCTACCAGCTCATGGTTGTATTTATCCACGAAGTTCTTGTCGACATCCAGCACGTAGGCGAAACCACCTGTCATACCGGCGCCAAAGTTATAGCCGGTTTTACCCAGTACGGTAATCAACCCACCGGTCATGTATTCACAGCAGTGATCACCGGTACCTTCCACCACCGCGTGGGCACCGGAATTGCGCACACCAAAACGTTCCCCAGCGCGGCCGGATGCGAACAGCTTGCCACCGGTAGCACCGTACAGACAGGTATTACCGACAATGGAAGTTTCTTCCGACCGGAACGGGCTGCCCTTGGGTGGATAGATCACCAGCTTGCCGCCGGTCATCCCCTTGCCCACGTAATCGTTGGCATCCCCTTCCAGGTACATTTCCAGGCCACCCGCATTCCAGACACCAAAGCTCTGCCCGGCGGTACCGGTCAGCTTCAGTGTCAGTGGCTTGTCCGCCATGCCCTGGTTACCGTGGCGCTTGGCAATCTCGCCGGACAGCCGGGCACCGATAGAACGGTCACAATTGGTCACGGAAAACGCAAACTCTCCACCGCTGCCAGCGGCGATCACATCTGAGGTTTCTTTTACCATGCGTTCAGCAAGCGCCCCCTTGTCGAAAGGTTCGTTGCGAGCCACACCGCAAACCTGGGGTTTGTCAGCGGGGACATGGCTGCTGGCCAGAATCGGAGAGATATCCAGTGCTTTCTGCTTTTCGGTGAAACCTTCCATCACCTCAATCAGATCAACCCGGCCCACCAGTTCGTCAATGGACCGCACGCCAATCTGGGCAAGTAACTCCCGGGTTTCCTGCGCCACAAACCGGAAGAAGTTCATCACCATTTCAGGCGCACCGATAAAGTGTTCCTTGCGCAACTTGTCCTGTTGCGTGGCCACACCGGTGGCACAGTTATTCAGATGACAGATACGCAGGTATTTACAACCCAGCGCAATCATCGGAATGGTCCCGAAACCAAAGCTTTCTGCTCCCAGAATGGCGGCTTTAATGATATCCAGGCCGGACTTGAGGCCACCATCGGTTTGCAGGCGGACCTTCTGGCGCAGATCGTTGCCGCGCAGGGCCTGATGGGCTTCGCTGAGCCCCAGCTCCCAGGGTGATCCCGCATAACGGATGGAGGTCAGCGGGCTGGCAGCGGTGCCGCCATCGTAGCCGGAGATAGTGATCAGGTCTGCATAGGCCTTTGCTACACCCGCAGCAATGGTGCCTACGCCGGGCTCGGCCACCAGCTTCACCGACACCAGGGCATCCGGGTTCACCTGCTTGAGGTCGAAAATCAGCTGAGCCAGATCCTCGATGGAATAGATATCATGGTGAGGCGGTGGCGAGATCAGTGTTACGCCCGGCACGGAATAGCGCAGACGGGCGATAAGATCGTTCACCTTGCCGCCGGGTAACTGGCCACCCTCGCCGGGCTTGGCACCCTGAGCAACCTTTATCTGCAATACCTCGGCATTCACCAGATAATGAGGTGTTACACCAAACCGGCCGGACGCCACCTGTTTGATCTTGGAAACACGCTCGGTACCGAAACGCGCCGGATCTTCGCCACCCTCACCGGAATTGCTGCGGCCGCCCAGACGGTTCA
>JAWVYU010000229.1:0-8423 GCA_033722575.1 Ketobacteraceae bacterium
TGGTACATTATCGCCAGGCCATAGCGGCAGGAAACAGCAACCCCCGGCTGCAATACAACAAAGGCGTTGCCCATTACAAACTGGGGCAATGGGATCAGGCGGAAGCGGCCTTCACTACGCTGCTTGACCATGATCAGTGGCAGGCACTGGCCAGTTACAACCTGGGGCGGCTGGCCGAACAACAGGGCCAGATGGGTAAAGCCAGGCAGTTTTATGAAAAAACCCTGGCGATTACCGATAACGACCGGCTGCGCAGCATTGCCAGCCGCAAGCTTGCCGGTTTTGCCCGGCGTGCCCCGGACAAAAAATCTGCCCCGGTGAAAAAAGGCGCGGCCCTGGTGAGTATGGGCCTGGTGTATGACGACAACGCCACCGGGCTGGCGGATGAGCTGGCCAGTAAATCCTCCGACGCCGAGGACCTTTACCTCAGTCTGCTGGCCTATGGCCAGTATTATCTGCAGGGGACAGCGAAAGACGGCGTCAAGCTGTACGGCCTGAGTCAGACACGGCGCTTTGACACCTTTGAATCCTTCAATACCCAGATCACCGGCCTGGGGCTGAACCTGGAATCGCCCTGGCAGGACTGGCAAACGGAGCTGGGCGCCCGGCTGCTGCTGATTCAGGTGGATGGCAACCGGCTTGCCCATCAGTTCACCGGCACCGGAAAAATGGGCAGGAGCTGGTCCGGCGGTTATCTGGAAACGGAATATCAGCTGAGTTACTTTGCCGCCGGTGACGACTACCAGCATCTGGATGGCTGGCAACAAAAGCTGAGCCTTTCCTGGAAGAAAACCTTCTCGGAGATCACCTTGGAACCGGTTATTGCCTGGATCCACAATGACAGAGATGACAAAAAAACTGCTGAGACATTTCACAGTTATTCATTTGATACCCTGTCCCTGGCGCTTGAGTTGAAAGCAGACCTTGATAAACGCTGGCGATTGTACGGTGACCTGTCCCTGGCCGAAACCATCTACGACGGCAAAAACCGCCACAACGACCTGGGTGGCAGCGCGGAGCGAAAGCAGCGGGAAAACACCGCTACGGAGCTGACGCTGGGCGCACGTTACCGAATTGCAAAGCACTGGTTCCTTAAAACCGAAGTGAATCACAAGGATTCCGACGATACCTTCAGGTTGTACAGCTACAGTAAAAACCGGGTGTCATTCAAGCTCGATTACCGCTGGTAAGTCGCCGCCGGCAAACTGCTCACGGAGTTTATCCAGGGACTCTTCGATAATCTGACGAACGCGCTCCCGGCTCACACCCACCTGGGGCGCGATTTCATTCAGCGAGTAGGGTCTGCGGTGGCCAATGCCGTACTTCATGGCGACAATCATGGCCTCGCGCCTGCTCAGTATCGCCAGCATATCCGCCAGCCGGTTCCGGCTTTCGCTTTCGGCGGCGCCTGTTTCCGGCGTCCAGTCGGTGGCTTCGTAACTCAGCTCATCCATCAGGGTCCGGTCACCGTCGTCATAAAGCGCGACACTGGCCGAGACACAAAAATTGGTTAACTCCAGCAGATCCCTGACCTTCTTACGGGAGAAACCCGTGGCCTTCACGATCTGGGCCGGCGCAGGTTTTTTACCCGTGCGGCGCAACTCATCCTGCACATAACCATAAATGCGATTCACCTGGTCATTGATATGGGTAGGGTAGCGAATCAGCGAGCGCTGCCGCGCAATGGCCTGACGAATGGCCTGCTTGATCCACCAGAAACTGTAAGTGGAAAAGCGCACACCCACAGCGGCATCAAACTTGAGTGCCGCCCGCATCAGCCCCAGGATGCCTTCCTGTACCATATCTTCCAGCGACATGCCCTTATCAAGATGGCGCCGCGCCACGTGATACACCAGGCGGATATTGGCACTGACAAAACGGTTGCGGGCAGCGAACAGTGCCTGCTGACATTCCCTGATTTCGGCCCGCCATTCAGGCTGCCTGCTGCCGCCTGAACGAATGACGTCGTCAGCCAGCAAGATCACGAAATCCCGGTTGAGCGCAGCCTCCCTGAGCTGCTCCCGCAAACGCTGCCACACCTGAAAGTACTCCACCTCAAAACGCGCATTGGTCTGCGCCAGCTGCTGATACACCAGCAGGGTGTCGTACAGGGTAGTGATGCCGTCAAAGCCGGCCGGGTCATTGTGGTATTCCTCGTCACAGATCTGCTCGCACACCCGGTCCAGCAGCTGACGATCCCGCACCAGCTGCGACTGAAGTTCACCAAAACGCTGCTGCAGCTGTTCAGCAATCCCGATCTCCTGCTCACGGGTCAGCAGCTCATGGCTGGCCTCGTGGGCTCCCTGAAACAGCAGCTCGTTGTCCGGGCCTCCTGAGTCTTCCCCGGGGTCCGGCTCAAACAGCGACTGATTGCCGGCTTCGGGCAATGGCGTATCAACCGACAGGTCCCAGGGCACATCCGCCCAGTCACTGTCAAAGTAAAGGGAACCGGTTGGCAAACCGGTTTCCGTGCCCTGATCCGGCTCATCACCGGGGTGCTCCTCCAGAAAATGCCACTGATACATCGTTTCACCTCCCAACGGTGGTACCGCTGTACTGCGTTACTACAAGATATCGGGACGCTGACGAATCGATCAATGGATGTATACCTGCTGTCTGACTTTAACGGGGGCCATGTTACACTTAAGCGGTTTTTGCCCATTCACCCCGAGAGGACAGCACGAGGAAACAATGCCCACCAATCAATCCCTGATGGAACGCGATCTGAAAAGTCTCTGGCACCCCTGCACCCAGATGAAAGACCACGAGCGCCTGCCGGTGATACCCATCAAAAAGGGTGACGGTATCTGGCTGGAGGACTTCGACGGCAATCGCTACATTGACGCCATCAGTTCCTGGTGGGTGAATCTGTTCGGCCACTGCAACCCAGTGATTAACCAGGCCATTAAAGACCAGATGGAAAAACTGGAGCATGTGATTCTGGCAGGGTTTTCCCACGAGGCTGTGATCGATCTGTCGGAAAAGCTGGTGGAAGTCACACCTAAGGGACTGTCCCGCTGCTTTTATGCCGACAACGGATCATCCGCCATTGAAGTGGCACTGAAGATGAGCTTTCACTGCTGGCGCAATCAGGGCATAGACACCAAAACCAGGTTCATGTGCCTGGGTAACAGCTACCACGGTGAAACCCTGGCGGCACTGGCAGTGGGTGACGTGGCCCTGTACAAGGCCACCTATGAGCCCTTGTTGCTGGAAACCATTATTGCCCCCTCCCCGGACTGCTATTACCGGGAAGCCGGCGAATCCTGGGAGGAATACAGCCGCCGGCAGTTCAAAAAGGCGGAAGCACTGCTTGAACAGCATCACCAGGAACTCTCCGCGGTAATCGTGGAACCGCTGGTGCAGTGTGCCGGCAGCATGCGCATGTATCACCCCGTGTACCTTACACTGCTAAAAGCAGCCTGTGAAAAATACAACGTGCACCTGATTGCCGATGAAATCGCCGTGGGTTTTGGCCGCACCGGTACCCTGTTCGCCTGCGAGCAGGCCAATATCACACCGGATTTCATGTGCCTTTCCAAGGGATTGACGGCGGGCTATCTGCCGCTGTCGGTGGTGCTCACTCATGACAAAATCTACGAAGCCTTTTACGACGATTACGAAACCCTCAAAGCCTTTCTGCACTCCCACAGCTTTACCGGCAACCCCATTGGCTGCGCCACCGCACTGGCAACCCTGAACATATTCGAGAATGACAACGTGCTGGAAAACAACAAGGCCCTTATCCGGACAATGGCCGATGCCACCGCGTACCTGAATGACCACCCCCATGTGGCCGAAGTGCGCCAGACCGGCATGATACTGGCCATTGAAATGGTCAGGGACAAAGCCACCCGGGAACCCTTTCCCTGGCAGGAGCGCCGGGGCATGCGAGTGTATGAGCACGCACTGAAAAACCAGGCCCTGATGCGGCCACTGGGCAATGTGGTGTACATGATGCCACCCTACATCATTACGCCCGGGCAGATCGAACACCTTGCCAGGGTAGCCGGCGAGGGCATTGATATCGCGGTTCGCGATTAACCACAGGGAAAGGGTAACCACCATGCGCAACCCCAGAATCTATCAGCCGATGCCCATCAGTGTGGGCGACCACTTGCAACTGGACGAAAAGGGCTCCCACCACGTGGGCAAGGTATTGCGCATGCAGGCCGGACAAGCGGTGCGGTTGTTCAATGGTGAAGGCGGCGAATACCAGGCCACCATCATGGCCGTAGACAAAAAGAACGTACTGGTGGATATCGAATCCTTTTCGGAGGCGGATCACCTTTCCCCGCTGCCGGTGCACCTGGGCCAGGTGATTTCCCGGGGGGAACGCATGGACTATGCGCTGCAGAAAGCCGTGGAACTGGGCGTATCGGAAATTACTCCCCTGTATTCCATGCGCTGCGAAGTCAAATTAAGCGGTTCCAGGCTGGAAAAGCGCATGCAGCAATGGCAGCACCTGATCATCAGTGCCTGCGAACAATGCGGCCTGAACCGATTACCCGAGATTCACCCCCCCAAGGTGGCACTGCAATGGTTTGCCGATGCCGATGCCTCCCTGAAATGGCTGCTGCACCCCGGCCAGACACCGCTGAAACTGTTTATTGAAAAGGAGCCGCCGGAAAGCGTTTGCCTGGCCATAGGGCCTGAGGGCGGTTTTGATGACAGTGAAGTCGCTGCTGCCAAAGCCGCCGGTTTTCAGGCAGTGGCCATTGGCCCCAGAGTACTGCGTACCGAAACCGCACCCATTGCGGCGCTGAGCCTGCTGCAGTTCCAGTGGGGTGATTTCTGAGCTTACCCGTGGGCAAACCTGCCATTTCCCACCCATTAGGGGCAAATTGGCCATATTGACCCGGGTTTCGCGCCTTCTGACCACTGACGCCCCACCCCTCACCGCCTAAACTGCCACTCTGTCAGCCATCGCCCGTTCAACACAGAGCAGTTACGAGCCATGATTCAGCGTTCCCAGCAGTTACTGAAAACAACCTCCCGCGCCACCCGGAATGCCCGCGACTGGCTGCGTCAGGCAGACCACCTGATTCAGGCAGAACGCACGCCGTTTGAAGTGATTCACCAGACCGGCATTGCCCGTCTGCGCTACTACCCCCCGCTGCAGGAAACCGCGATTCAGGTGGGTGATCAGACAGTGCCAGTGGAGCCGGCGCGGTACGAGATTCCCCTGGTGATCGTGGCGCCGCTGGCCGTGAACATGTACATCTATGACCTGTTCCAGCACCGCAGTCTGGTGAAGTTTCTTACTGCGAAAGGTTTTCGGGTGTACATGGTGGACTGGGGCAAACCCACCAGCCAGCATAATCACTATCACCTGAGTACCTACTTTGCCGACATGCTGCCAGGCATGCTGGAACAGGTACGGGCCCACAGCGGCAGTCAGGCACTGACATTACACGGCTGGAGCTTCGGCGGTCTGTTCAGCTACTGCTACGCCGCATTGCACAATGATCAGCATATCAAAAACCTGGCGCTGATCGGCGCGCCCAACGATTATCACGCCAATGGTGAAATCGGCAAACTCTATCAGGCCCTGAGCAAACAGCTTCGCTGGATTGAAAAACGCATGGGGTGGAAAGTTCACGATTCCCGCAAACGTTACTGGCAATCACCGGGCTGGCGTAATGCGGTGGGCTTCAAGCTCACCAACCCCGTTAACAGTGTGCAGGGTTACTGGCACCTTATCCGCAACCTGGATAACAAGCATTTTGTCTCCAGCCACGCCACCAACTCAGCGTTTCTGGACCGCATGGAAGCCTATCCGGGCGGCGTGGTGCAGGATTTTGTGCATTATCTCTGGAACCGAAACGTGCTGGCTCACGGCAAACTTCCCATGGAAGGCGCACCGGCATTACTGCATCAGATAAATGCCACTATTTTTTCCGTGGTGGGCGAACAGGACCCCATCGTAACACCGGATTGCAGCCTGCGATTGCTGGAACAGATCCCCGCTGATGATGTGACGGTTCACCGGGTAAAGGGCGGCCATATGGGTATTCTCGGTGGCAGCAATGCACCGCAGCAAAGCTGGTTCAAACTGGCGGACTGGCTGGCGGAGCGCAGTGGAGAGCGGCAGAGCGTATTGCTGTGAGTATCGGGTGTCTGCTTTGGTGTCTTTGCGGACATTGGAAAATCACCTAAAGCGATGTTCAAAAAGGCCGAAGGAGTCGACCGACGTAACACCTGGGTGTGCCGCGCCGCCAGACGTCAGGACGACCTATTTGTTATATCATATATTCTTGTGCCACATTCAGCGCAAAAACGCCGTTTTCTAGTTCCGTCGTGAAAGAGATTCAGAGCGCCGGTGGCGAAGCCCTTGCCAACGGTGCTTCGGTATCCGATCGAGCCGGCGCCAGAAGTATCGTGGACGATGCGATGAATGCCTGGGGACGAGTGGATATCCTGATTAACAATTGTATGGTTTGCGCAAATACCACAACCTGTGACCCGCTATGATACAGATATTTATAGGCTTAATGCTAACCGCAGCTATGTGGGCGGGCTGGCCGATGGCATCAGCCACTGCCGATGAATATAGATACAGCCAGGGCCAACAAGCCGATGGCGATGACCATGCTGATACCTTGAAAACAATTCATCATGAATTGGCCGTAAACCTGTGGCGCGCTGATACGCTGACCGAAGAGCGCCGATTCCGGTGGCTGCACAGTTATACTCAGCTCAAGCAATCCGAGGCCGTCCCTCTGCATAACGGGCACTTGCACTTCAGCCGGGTGAACTGGGAAGTGATCCACGACAGCCCCGACCTTTGGCAACATGCTTGGCAATTGGGCTGGGCCATGTCCTCCAACCGTTTTAAAGAACTCTCCCCTACTCTGGACGGTATTGTCCTTGCTGGAGCCAGCTGGAAAGTCAAACAGATCAACGAACAATGGGGCTGGCTGTGGGGCATTCAAGCCAATTATTTGTTTCAACGTTACCGAGTGGCACCAGAGATCGGCGTGCAATGGCGTCTGGATCGTTATGCATTTAACCTGACCACTTCCAGCGCAAGCTTAATCGGCGTATGGAATTCACAACATCGCAGTCGCTGGGATATAAAAAGGTTCGCTCATAAGTGGGATGTGGAAAGCAACGAGACCGGCGCCGAAAGTGAGGTTTATTGGCGTGGATACGAAACCTGGCTGCGCCACCAATATCGTTTTGCTGAACGCTGGCGTTTAGGTTTGGGCGTGGGATGGGTGCAAACTCGCGAGCTATCGTTCAGCGACGCCCAGGCCGGCAGCCAGCAACTGGCTTACGATGGCTCACTACAATATGAAATCACGATTCGCGTATCGGATTAAGGTGACCGCGGGCAGCGAACAATGGCCGTAATTTTGTGTTTTGATCCTAAAAAACCAATATTCCTAATGTCGGCTTTTCTCACTAAAAAGACATAATTAAATGTCCGGTTTCTAGGAACAGCGGCTTACCTGCCAGGCAGCTCCAATGTCTCCTTACCGCTTTAAGCTGCCTAAAGGTGGCACCCTCAACTAGGACCGCTTTGCCCAAAATGCAGGCCGTCCGGCAAACACTTTCCAATGTCCGCTTAGGGCGAAGAGCAGGATTCCAGAGCGCTGAATTGCCAAAGATCCAGTCCCAGCGGGGCCCAGATGCTAGCACCAAAAACTGCCTGGGTGTCTTTAGCAGTCGCTGGCCCTACTTGTAGCAGACGACCCCATCTGTATCTTTGCAAACACTATAGCAACACTCTATATAACCAGACTAAATTACTCGGATTGCAACTTTAGTCTTCTTTCATAAAAATTGACTCCAGAAGAATAGCCTTGTGGCATCCAGAGAAGGACTTTAAGGCCAATGCAAGTCAATCTGGTTAATATAGATTGTCTTATCGCTGAGAATTTCATTTTAGTTGAGGGTTTTTTATGAAAACACCTGCCAAATTACTACTAGAACAAGGACCTATGCTCAAAACCCTGGGTCGAATAGCCGTCAAAACAGCCATCCCAATAGGCAAAACCGCCACCGAAAACCCGAAAAGCTTTCCCGTTGTTTGCCAGGTATTGGAGTCACCTTCAAAAGAACTCATTACCCATTACTCCAAATGGGCGGGTGTAACGGACAGTAAATACGATAAAGATTTACCACCACATATGTTTACCCAATTTGCCCTTCCCATATGTGCCAAGCAAATAGAAATGACTCGCTATAACATTGGGGGCATTATTAATCAGGGCTGCGGGATGAAGATATATGATAAAATCCCAAGGGGACAGCCACTTCAAGTCACTAGTAAAGTCATCAACATCGAAGAAAATAACGGACGAGCCCGCCTTCATCAAAGGCTGGATATCAGCGCCAAAAGTGGAACGAAAGCAATTGAAGTGGATTTTTATACCGCATTTATCATTGGCAAAGGCGTTAAGAAAAAGCAGACAGAA
>JAWVYU010000230.1:0-8416 GCA_033722575.1 Ketobacteraceae bacterium
CCTTTGTAGCCGGTGTCGCTTTTTTGGAAAAATCCGGCGCCGGATCGCTCAACCCCCCACAACCGGACAAACCGATAGCCACTGCCAGCGCAGCGGGAATAAACCTTTAACGATGCATAGTCAAACCCTTGTTAGTTTACATTTACCCTTCCAAACAAGCTTAGACCATATTCTGCGTTTTGAAGAATGAAAAATGGATTGTTAACAGACTGTTTCTAGGGGAAAACTGCCCCGCCACACAATTTGACTGACCACCACAAATTCGCCAATATAGCCGCCAATTTACACAAGGAAGCCCCAATGCCCGAGCACAAGACCACCCACTTCGGCTACAAAACGGTTCCCGTGGAAGCCAAGGCCCAGAAAGTGGGAGAAGTTTTCCATTCCGTGGCCGCTCGTTATGATCTGATGAATGACCTGATGTCGCTGGGGATTCACCGCCTGTGGAAGCGCTACACCATTGAAATGAGCGCTGTGCGGCCCGGCCAGACCATTCTGGACATCGCCGGCGGCACCGGCGACCTGACCATGAAGTTCTCTCGCATCGTGGGCGAATCAGGCAAGGTGGTGCTCGCGGATATCAACGCCTCCATGCTGGAAGTGGGCCGGGACAAACTGCTGGATCATGGCTACGCCGGTAATATCGAGTATGTACAGGCCAATGCCGAAGCCCTGCCGTTCGAGGACAATACCTTTGACTGCATCACCATCAGCTTTGGCCTGCGCAACGTCACCGACAAGCAGAAAGCCCTGGAGTCCATGTACCGTGTGCTGAAGCCGGGCGGACGCTGTCTGGTACTGGAATTTTCCAAGCCCACCAATGAGTTACTGGAAAAAATCTACGATCGCTATTCCTTTACCGTGCTCCCCATGATGGGGCGGCTGGTGACCCGGGACGCCGACAGCTACCGTTACCTGGCGGAATCCATCCGCATGCATCCGGATCAGAACAAGCTCAAGCACATGATGCGCAAGGCTGGCTTTGAGCAAACCGAGTATTTCAATCTCACCGGCGGCATCGTCGCCCTGCATCGCGGGTTCAAATTCTGATGAGTCATGATCGCCGCAGAACCCGTCAACCGGAAAACCGCAGCCTGATTCCATCCCTGGTGACCGGCCAGCTGGAACGCGCCCTGAACCGCGCCCTCAGCTACGCCCCGGCCACCCGCATGCGCCTGAAACGCCTGGCGGGCAAATCCCTGGGCCTGGACCTGCGCAACCCCTCAGTCCAGCTTACCCTGCTGATGGAAAAAAAGGGGGTGCGAACCCTGAGCCATCTGGAGGAAGCGCCGGATGCGGTGATCGCCGGGCCCTTCTTCACCGTAATGCGCAACATGGCCAGAGAAACATCCACAGGGCAATGGCTGGCCAGTGGCGTGGAGTTGCAAGGGGACACCGAGCTGATTCAGCAGGTTTCCGTCATTCTTGCCGAGCAGGATTTTGATGTTGAGGAGCCGTTGTCGGAGCTGATTGGCGACGTGGCGGCCCACCAGCTGACCCGCGCCACCCGCGGCGCATTCGGATTCCTGAAAAAAGCCGGGCGCACTTTACTGGAGGAATCCGGGAATTTTCTGCAGAGCGACGGCAAAGCCCTGGTCAGCCGCGAGGATGCCGACGACTTTTATGACGATATCGACCGGCTGCGTGCCGATTACGACCGCCTGGAGGCCCGCTGGCAACGCCTTGAGAAAAAAATCAGGGACCGCCAGACCACCGCTGACACCTAAATTGCTCACGAGGCCAAAGTGAAACGGCTAGCAAGACTTTTTACCATTCTCAACGCGTTCGCCCGGTACCGCCTGGATGAATTACTGCCGGATCACCCGGCGACACCGCTTATCCGCGCTCTCACCCGCCTTTTCCCTGGTGCCTGGCTGCCCCGCCAGCACAGTGACCCCTGGGTCCGGTTGCGGCTGGCACTGGAATCCCTGGGCCCGGTGTTTATCAAGTTCGGGCAACTGCTGTCCACCCGACGGGATCTGCTGCCTCCGGAAGCCATCGATGACCTGAGCAAACTCCAGGATCGGGTGCCGCCCTTCGATGAAAATCAGGCCATTGCCATTATTGAGTCCGAGCTGAAAGCCCCGGTCAGTCAGCTGTTCAGTGAGTTTGACCGCCAGCCGCTGGCCTCCGCATCGGTCGCCCAGGTACACACGGCCGTGCTTCCCGGCGGTGATCATGTGGTGGTGAAAGTGGTGCGGCCCGGGATTGAAAAACAGGTCCGCAGAGACGTTGATCTGCTCAAATCCCTGGCCAATATGCTGGTCCGGGTGATCCCGGAAACCACCAGGTTTCACCCCCAACAGGTGATTGAGGACTATGAGCATACTATCTTCGGGGAGCTGGATATGGGCCATGAAGCGGCCAATGCCGCCCAGTTCCGGCGTAACTTCGAAGGCTCGCCCCTGCTTTATGTGCCCGAGATTTACTGGAACTACACCACCCCCAGGGTGCTCACCATGGAACGGATCTATGGAGTGCCCGTGAGCGACACCGCTGCCATGGAAGCCGCAGGCATTGACCTGGAAACCCTGGCGGAAATCGGGGTGGAAATCTTCTTCACCCAGGTGTTCCGGGACAACTTTTTCCATGCGGACATGCACCCCGGCAATGTGTTTGTATCCCTGGACAACCCCGAGCAGCCGCAGTACATATCTCTGGATCACGCCATTGCCGGTTCACTGTCCCGCCAGGAGCGGGCACTGCTGGCTCGGCAGCTGATGGCGCTGCTGGACAAGGACTACGAACAGATGGCCCTGCTGCTGATCGAAGCTGGCTGGGTGCCGCCCCATACCCGGGTAACGGAGTTCACCCATGCGCTGCGCACCGTGCTGGAGCCGGTGCTGGAAAAGCCGCTGCAGGATATTGAGTTTGGCCCCATTCTGGTGCGCCTGTTCAATACGGCGCGGCGCTTCGAAATGCAGGCACTGCCCCAGTTTGTGCTGTTGGAGAAAACTCTGATACACATAGAGGGGCTGGGCCGGCAGCTGTACCCGGCGCTGGATATCTGGACTGTCGGGCGCCCTCTTCTTGAGCAATGGATCCGGGATCAGCTGGGCCCCACCGCTGTGATGCAGGCCATCAAACGGAATGGCCCGGCACTTGCAGAGCAGGTGCCCCAGCTTCCCAAAATGGCTTTCGAAGCACTGCAGGAAATCCGCAAGCTGAGTGCCAACCAGGAAAAACTTGTGGAAAAATGGCATGAGCAGCACCGGCGCAATCTGCAGCGGGACCGGATCAGCAACCTGGTGGGGCTGGGTGCTGTACTTATTGGCGGTTATTGGGCTATCCACCCCGGGGCAATCCCCGCGGTTTCCGATATCCCCTGGCCTGCCTGGGTGATTGGCGCTGGCGGCGCGTTTTTAATTGCATCGAAATATTTTCGGCGTACGCTATAACTCCCAGTAAATAAATGACAGCACAGCAGTTTTCTTGCTATGAGTGATATACTAAAAGCACTGGACAGCGTTCTTGATGAGCGAAAATCAGCAGCACCGGATTCATCCTATGTTGCCAGTTTGTATCATAAGGGCCTGAACAAGATTCTCGAGAAGGTGGGTGAGGAATCCACCGAGATGATCTTGGCCGCCAAAGATGCGGAGCAGTCCAAAGACACGGCCGATACAATCTACGAAACTGCGGACCTGTGGTTCCACAGCCTGGTGGCACTTCACCAGCTCGGCGCATCTTCTCAGGATGTACTGAACGAACTCGAACGGCGCTTTGATCTGTCCGGCTTAGTTGAAAAACAGAATCGAACCCAAAAATGATGCCAGCTGGCATGCATTAACGACCAGGAGAATGACATGGGTATTGGTGGAATTGGTATCTGGCAATTATTGATTATCTTGGCCATTGTACTGCTTTTATTTGGTACCAAACGGCTACGCAACCTGGGTGGTGACCTGGGCGGCGCCATCAAGGGCTTCAAGAAAGCCATGAGTGACGAAGACAAGAAAAACCTGCCCAACGGTGAAGAAAAAGCCGAGGTCAAACCGGAAAATACCGCAGAGAAAACTTCCAGCGAAAAAACCACCACTGACACCAAATAAGGTCGTTATTCTGCCCATTTATGTTTGATATAGGTTTTTTCGAATTAATATTGATTGCGGTGATCGCTCTGCTGGTGTTAGGGCCGGAGCGGCTGCCCCATGCCGTGCGCATGACCGGAGCCTGGATATCAAAGTTCCGCCGCGCCGCCACCTCAGTGCGCGAGGAAATCGAACGGGAAGTAAATGCCTATGAAATGCAACAGCGCATTAACGAGCAACTGGAAAAAAGTGGTGTCGGCGAAGCCAGGGATGTTCTGGAAAAAACCAAACAAACCCTGCGCAACGGCATTCTGGATGACGAAACCCTGAAAGAAATTGAGCGCCGGGGGCTGGGTGATTACACCAAATCCCTGATAGAAGCAGACAGCGAATCTGACGGCGATGACAACACAGAAGCCGCAAAAGACAACAAGGATGCACAGCTTAGCAGCAAAGAAATCAGGGAAAGAAACCGCCAACAGACAGCCATCGGCACTGCCGGTACCAATCCACCACCTGCACCCCCCGAAGCCCCAACCGGCAAGGACACCAGCAGCACCAGACCACCTGAAACCGATACTGACAAAAACACCAGAAACACTTGACCGCAATGCCGCGTAACTGACAAATCAAAAAGAATCACGATGTCTGAAAATTCCGAGAACGAAGGCAACATGCCCCTGATTGAGCATTTGATAGAGCTGCGCGACCGCATACTGCGCGCACTGCTGGTGACGCTCTTTATCTTCCTCGGACTCTTCTATTTCGCCAACGACATCTACCATTTTGTCAGCCTGCCCATCAGGGAACAGTTGCCGGAAGGCACCACCATGATTGCCACCGATATTACGGCAACCTTTTTTGCGCCGTTCAAGCTGACGCTGGTGGTTTCCATTTTTCTGGCGATGCCCTTTGTGCTGCATCAGTTCTGGAAATTCATCTCGCCGGGGTTGTATGCTCATGAAAAGAAACTGGCCATTCCGGTATTGCTGCTGAGCGTCATCCTTTTTTACAGCGGCATTGCGTTTTCCCACTATGTGATTTTTCCCCTGGTGATGAAATTCTTTACCACCATTGGCCCGGAATTTGTGTCCGTGACGCCGGATATATCCCAATACCTTTCCATTGCACTGAAACTGTTTTTTGCCTTTGGCCTGGCGTTTGAAATCCCGGTTATTACCATGGTATTGATATGGTCCGGCGTGGCCAGCGTGGAGTCTCTCAGCGCCAAGCGCCCCTATATCGTGGTGGGCTGTTTCGTGTTCGGCATGCTGCTGACACCCCCGGACCCTTTCTCCCAGTCGATGCTGGCTATTCCGATGTGGATGCTGTTTGAAGTCGGTTTACTGTTTGGCAGAATCGGGCGCAGGAAACATATCGAACAGGAAACAGAAGAAGACTCGCTTCCCGCTACGGATCACGACGGCAAATAACCAGACTGGCTCACACTTCCAGCAGAAAGGTTACCGGCCCGTCATTCAGCAGCCTGACCTTCATATCGGCCCCGAACTTTCCCGTGGCTACTTTGCCGTAGCTGGCGCTGGCCTGATCACACAGATACTGATAAAGGCGCCTGCCCTCTTCAGGGGGCGCAGCTGAACTGAAACCGGGGCGCAGTCCCTTGCGGGTGTCTGCCGCCAGGGTGAACTGTGACACCAGCAGTAATCCGCCATCTGTATCACTCACCGACAGATTCATTTTTCCGTCGTCATCATTGAACACACGATACCGCAACAGTTTGTCCAACAGCTTGTCGGCGCTGGCCTCATCATCACCCTTTTCTACTCCGATCAAAGCCAGCAAACCGCCGCCAATCTGTCCGATAACTTCATTATCAACAGTTACGGATGCCTCGCTAACCCGTTGTATCAATGCTTTCACAAAAACCCCGGCCTCCTGTATTCTCGTGGGTACGTCAATAATCACTGAGCAATCTTAACGGTTTTGCGCTACAGTAATCCAGACGCAAGCCAACAGATCAGGTCAGGTACACCATGCAGGCGCTTTATCCGGACATCAAGCCTTTCGCCGAACACCAGTTGTCGGTGGATGACATCCACAAGCTTCATATCGAGGAGTGTGGGCGGATAGATGGCATACCGGTGCTTTTTCTGCACGGCGGGCCCGGCGGCGGTACCGAACCTTATAATCGCCGCTTCTTCAATCCGGAAAAGTACCGGATTATCCTGTTTGATCAGCGCGGCTGCGGCAAATCAAAACCTCACGGGTGCCTGGAAAACAATACCACCCAGGATCTCATTGATGACATCGAAAAAATCCGCGAACACCTGGGTGTTGATAAGTGGGTGCTGTTCGGCGGATCCTGGGGTGCCACCCTGGCTTTGTTGTATGCGCAGGATTTTCCCGAGCGGGTGAGCGGCATGATCCTGCGGGGCGTGTTTCTGGCCCGCCGGAAGGATCTTACCTGGCTTTATCAGGAAGGGGCCAACCGGGTATTTCCGGACGCCTGGGAAGACTTTATCAAACCCATTCCTGAAGCAGAGCGGGGCGACCTGCTGGAAGCCTACAACAAGCGCCTTAACAGCGACAATGAAATTGTACGCATGTCAGCCTGCAAGGCATGGTCCACCTGGGAAGGTAACTGCGCTACCCTGAAACCCAACAGCAAGGTAATGGACCACTTTACCGATCCTCATACAGCAGTCAGCCTGGCCCGCATTGAAGTTCATTATTTTCTCAAAAATACTTTTATCGAAGAAAACCGGATTCTCAATAACATGGAGAGAATTCAGGATATCCCCGGAATCATTGTGCATGGCCGGTATGACATGGTATGCCCACTGGACAATTCCCAGATACTTTACCGCAACTGGGCCAATGCGGAACTGAACATTATCCGCGAAGCCGGCCATTCCAGCAGCGAAGCTGCCATCAGTGATGCGCTGGTAAAAGCCACCAATAAAATGGCCGATTTTATGGAAGAGGATACTGAGTAGCAGTATCCATCTCACTTCTCTGGTACCATTCCCCTCTGTAATTAACCCTTGGGCTTTGACCATACATAATCCAAAGATGTAACCCCAAAGCCTGTATCGTTAAAAAACGTGCCGGACAATGAACGCAACCGCGGAAACAACCAGGATCCTTCTTGTGGATGACCACCCTGTCTATCTGGACGGGATCGCCGTTATTCTGGAAGGCATATTCGGCAATGTGGACATCATTTCTGTTGAAAATGCAGAGCGGGCCATTGAAGTGGTTACCCGGCGCAGTGATCTTGACTGGATTTTCGTTGACTACAAATTACCGGATTGTGACGGCCTGATACTCACCAAACGTCTCAATGATCTGTTTGTTACCGCACCCATCATCATGATGACCGGTATGGATGAAGTGGCCCTCATCTCCCAGGCCATTGATACCGGGGTCAGTGGGTTTATACACAAAGCCAGCGGCAAAACGGTATTTCGGGACTGCATCAACGCCATTGAAGCGGGCGAAGCCTATATTGCGCCGGAGCAGAAGCTGGCACTGAACCAGTATAAAGGTTCCGACGATCACAAAAACCGGGAACGGATTCTGGAGCAGCTCAGCAGCCGTCGCAAAGACGTTTTACTGCTGATTGCGGAAGGGTATTCCAACAGTGAAATTGCTGAAACCCTATCGATTTCGGAAACCACGGTGAAGGCACATGTGTCCGCACTCATCAGTATTCTGGATGCCGATAACCGTTACCACTGCGTGGCTGAAGCCCGCAAAATGGGTATTCTGTGAGATAGGCCCCTCCGCTTAAAAAGTCTATTAAATAGTCGTTGCTGCGTCACAATTATCTTCAACGAAATTTTGCCTGGTTCCCAATACACTAGAGCTCTCAAAAAGAATGTCACCCGAGATAATAAATGAGGGTCTTGATGACCCTCATTTATTAGGCCTTTCAAGCAGTTTGCCAACTATCAGCCAAAACAGGCTGCAAAGCATCTCTTGTTTCCTGAGGAATGATGTCGCCAGCGCCTGACGGAACATCGTAAGCCGCCATAGCTGACACCAACTGATCAACCTGACTGTTCACAAGCACTGATGACCCAGCCTCAATACGGTCAAGTTGATAGTTCGCATTAATATACCAATTACTTACAGTAATTTGGTCACCGGTTCCCACAAGAGTAATTTGTAAATGATTTCCATTACGGCTAAACCATAAATCCTCTGCTGTTGCTTGCTCAAATACGGCGACATCAATATTGGAACTGTTCGTATCATAGTTATATACAGTGGCGTTACCATCTCCCAGGCCAAACAGGTAGGTATCATTACCGGCTTCTCCCGCCATGTAATCGCCATTCCCTGCGCCACCGCGCAGAATGTCGTCACCGTTGCCACCGTACAGGTAGTCACGGCCGTTTCCGCCTTCCAGCGTGTCGTTA
>JAWVYU010000231.1:0-8409 GCA_033722575.1 Ketobacteraceae bacterium
CACAATTTCTTTGCCCAGGTAAAAGCTGATCGCCACTACGCACCCACCGGCGGCGAATCCATTCAGGCTGTTACCACCCGGGTATCGCGGGCCCTGGAAGAGATCGCAACACGCCATCGCGGAGAAAAAGTGGTTGCCGTCAGCCACGGCGCAGCCATGGCCCTGGCCCTGGCCCACCTGTTTCACAGGGACCCTTATGCCTGGGAACAGTACCATTTCCACAACACCGGTGTTACAGAGGTGGTCATTGGTGCTGAGCCCAGGCTACTGCGCTTCAATTGTTACGCGCACCTGGGGACTGAATAGCCTGTACGGCCCGATGAAATAAACTTGCTGATCCACTGAAAAGTCTATACTTGCTGACAGACCAATCAGCCAGGTTGATCACCGTGCCAGTATAAATGTCGAAGCTAATCAAGACCAAAATCCTTACAAGCGATCTGGAAATCGGTATGCATGTTATAGAGCTGGACCGCTCCTGGCTCGATTCCGATTTCCTCATGCAGGGGTTCATTATCCAGAACCAGGCCGAGCTGGACGCTCTGCAGCGCCAATGTGAGTTCGTTTATATTGAAGGTACGCTGACCACCAGTCAGCCAGCCAAAAACCGGCGGCAATCCAGCCAGGGGCTCACCGCCAGAAAACCCAGGGGTGACAGCAAGAAATACCCCGAAACGCCCAAATCAAGCCTGACCAAACCCCTTGCCAACAGGAAAGTCCGGTACATCAACAAGGTTTCCTTCAGGGAGGAGTTTTCCAGAGCCCAGGTCACCTTCACCGATGCCAAATCTGTGGCGAAAGGCATTATGGAAGGTATCAGAATTGGCCGTGCCATTGACATGCACGAAGCAAAATCCACCGTGGACCGTGTGGTAGACAGCATCCTCAATAACAAGGATGCCCTGATCTGGCTCAGCAAAGTCAAGGAAAAGGACGAATACACCGCTGAGCATTCACTGAATGTCTGCATACTTTCGGTGACTTTCGCCCGTTTTCTTGGTCACGATGAAGGGGAAATCCGCAAAATTGGGTTAGGTGCCCTGCTCCATGATATCGGCAAGGCTCGCATTCCACTGGAGGTGCTGAACAAGCCGGGGCGCTTCACGGATGAAGAGTTCCTGATGATGAAAAAGCACCCGGTTTTTGGCAGGAATATGCTGATGTCGCTGCCCAGCAGCGATCTGTCCGCCGTCGACGTAGCCTTTTCCCATCACGAGCGCATCGATGGCAAGGGCTACCCCAGGCAACTGGCCGCACACCAGATCTCCTACGCGGCCAAGCTGGTGGCCATTACCGACGCCTATGACGCCATTACCAGTAACCGCTGCTACGACAAGGGCCGGGCATCCATGGTGGCACTGGATATTATCTACAAGAATCGCGGCGCCCAGTTTGACGAGGAGCTGGCACTGGAATTCATCAAGTGCATCGGCATCTACCCGCCGGGATCTATCGTGGAAATGACCAATGGCGAGGTAGGCATCATTATTGAGGAAAACAGGGACAGCAAGCTGAAGCCCAAGGTCATTCTGGTGCGTGATGAGCAAAAGAATCCGTGTCGTGAACGGGTGGTGGATCTGCACCTTCCGGATCTGGATGGAGCCGGAAAGCCCTACGCCATCTCGAAAGAAGTACCCGACGGCAGCTACGATATTTTTATCAAGGAATACCTGGCAAACGGGCTGCTACTTAAGCGCAGCGATAACTGAATACCCGCTGCGCCCAGGTTTCGGGGACACCCCGGTGGATTGTGCCCCCAGGCTTCTCACCCTGCAGACGATTCAGGAACCATCCATATTACGGCCGTAAAATATTTCCAGCATTTCACGGCGTAGTTTTTTCTCGATGCTCTTGCGCTCGTCCTCGTTGAGTTCCTTGGCACCCAGACCGAACAGATAATTGTCCAGGTCAAACTCCTTCAGCAGCATTTTGGTGTGAAAGATGTTTTCCTGATACACATTCACATCGATCATCTCATAACGATTCAGGGTTTCCTGGGTAAAGAAGTTCTGAATGGAATTGATCTCATGATCGATGTAATGCTTCTTGCCATCGGTATCACGGGTAAAGCCACGCACCCGGTAGTCCACCGTCACGATGTCCGAATCGAAACAGCTGATCAGATAATTCAGTACCTTGAGGGGTGAAATCACACCGCAGGTAGATACATCAATATCCACCCTGAAAGTGCTGATTCCCATATCGTTATCCGGGTGACTTTCGGGATAGGTATGCACCGTAACATGGCTCTTGTCCAGATGCGCCACCACGGTTTCCGGAATCGGACCCGGACCCGCTTTGGTGGTATCCTCTTCCGGCGCTAACGGGTGCTCGGCAATCAGCATGGTCACGCTGGCACCTTCAGGATCGTAATCCTGGCGTGCCACATTAAGCACAGTCGCGCCGATAATCTCGGTTACGTTAGTGAGTATTTCGGTCAGGCGCTCTGCATTGAACAGCTCATCCACGTACTCGCGATATTCCTTGATATGCTCTTCGGTAATCGCATAACTGATATCGTAAATGTTAAAGCTCAGGGATTTGGTTAAATTGTTAAACCCGTGAAGCTGAATTTTTTTCGCTCGATTCGAATCAACCATTAATAATGCATCCAGTGAATTTAAGATGGATCGACTAACTGTTTGCCAGAGATTGGCGGATGATAAATCAGTTGAACCATTGTGCCATCGGGATCAAGACAGTAAAAACTGCGTGCGCCATCCCGGTGGGTTCGTGGTTCGGTTTTCATTGTCACATTGTGCGCATTCAGGAACTCGTACCAGACATCAACCTGATCCATATCGTCAATGATAAAACCGATATGATCCAGCCGCTGGCGACTGCCGGAGTCCGCTCCTTCTGAACGATGCAGTGCCACGTTATCAAATCCCGAACAAAGATACACATTATCGTCATCGGGACGCCACTCCACGGCCATTCCCAGAAGGTCTACGTAGAAGCGCTCGCATTCGTCGAATTTTTCAACAAACAGTGCCACATGACGCATGCCTGCCAGTGGCTTGGGATTTTCTGCCATCAAAAGCCCCTTATTGATCGCTCACTGCTGAATTTCGTAACTGTGGGATATTTCCACCCCACCCTTGCTCAACATGATAGAGGCTGAGCAATATTTTTCAGCAGACAGCTCGACAGCTCGTTTCACCTGGGCTTCCTTCAGGTCATTCCCCCTGACCTCAAAGTGCAGGTGTATTTTTGAAAATACAGCGGGCACGTCATCCACCCGCTCGGCTTCCACCCGGGCTACGCAATCCGTAACATCCTGGCGGGATTTCTTCAGGATATGCACCACATCAAAGGAGGCACAGCCCCCAACACCCAGCAGCATCAGCTCCATGGGGCGCACCCCCTGGTTCTTGCCACCATGATCCGGGGGGCCATCGATGACCACCGTATGCCCCGAGCCGGATTCGGCCACGAATTTAACGTCTCCCGCCCATGTGATGGTTGCTTTCATTGTGTCTCCAGCCCTGTTTTTAATTGGCGCGCACGATACCATAAAAGATTTGAAATGTCCGGCAAAAGCGCGGCCCCGGGGGCTTCTGGTTAATCTTTGCACACTGCCGGATAGCTGGCAGCAACCCGCTCTCCGACTTTAGGAGCCAGTTCCTTAAAAAATCCTATAATTTGCATATACTTACTGATAGAAAACGAATGCGCGGTCCATAAGGTAGCGGTAGTCCGGAATTGCAGCCATAATTAATGCCATACTCAGAGTAGGTAAACACCGGGCTTTGCCGACCCAGACCCAACACGCATTGCAAGCCATCAACCCAGCAAAGGCGCCATAATGACTCAGATAAACAACAGCCTGATCTCTGATCTAGATAATTTTTTAGCTCATTGTCATCGCCGCAAATACCCCGCCAAGAGCACCATTATTTACGCGGGCGACGAATCCGATGCGCTCTATTACATTATCCGGGGCTCTGTCACCGTTATTATCGAGGACGATGAAGGCCGCGAAATGATCATGGCCTACCTGAACGAGGGCGATTTTTTCGGTGAGATGGGGCTTTTTGACCAGGCCGCCGGCCGCAGTGCCTGGATCAAGGCGAAAACCGAGTGCGAAGTGGCCGAGATCAGCTATAACAAATTCCGGGAGCTCGCCAAGGAAGATGCCGAAATCCTGTTCGCAGTCAGTGCACAGGTTGCCGGTCGGCTGCGGGCCACCACCCGGAAGGTGGGAGACCTGGCGTTTCTGGATGTGACCGGGCGGGTAGCACGCACACTGATTGACCTGTGCAAGCAACCGGAGGCCATGACCCACCCGGACGGCATGCAGATCAAGATCACCCGTCAGGAAATCGGCCGTATAGTAGGCTGTTCCCGGGAAATGGTGGGCCGGGTACTGAAAAACCTTGAGGAGCAGGGCCTGATCTCGGTGAAAGGCAAAACCATGGTGGTGTTCGGCACCCGGTGATGCCTGTGCTGTATCCGTCAAGCAGCCCGGCAACAAAAGCTTCATAAAAAAAGGGCCCATAAAAGGGGCCCTCACTCATATCCATAGAACAAAAACTGGATGTTTTATTCTGCCTTTTCGGTTTTCACCTCGGCAGGGGCGGCAGCTTCCTCGGGGGAAACTTCCTGAATTTCCACAACGCCGTCTTTTTCCTCATCCTTGTAGAGGTAATCCGACACGGCATATCCAAGCCCCAGATTAATTGCGACAAGCGTTCCAAATACCACTATTACGTGTCCCATAACTAACTCCTTCCAAAATCCTTACAACAAAGGCGACAAAAGTGGACAACACTCTATATGACCACTGGTCGTTTATATGATTCTACCTGACCAAAGTCAATGGCCCCAGAAACCTGTTTCAGAATATCACCGGGGCTGTAAACGTTGCATATACGAATCGTTTTTGTTTGTACAGAATTGTTAACTAACTGAAAAACATGGATTTTAATGCCTCAGCCGGATCATCCTGACGCATAAAAGCCTCCCCCACCAAAAAGCTGTTAACGCCGCGGGAACGCATTTCTTTTACATCTTTTTGCGAATGGATGCCGCTCTCGGTGATCACAATACGACCAGAAGGCACTTCCGGCAATAAGCGGTAGGTGGTATCCAGACTGGTTTCAAAGGTATGGAGATTACGGTTGTTAATACCTACCAGGGGGGTTTTCAGTGTGAGCGCCCGCTCCAGTTCCTTTTCATCATGTACCTCCACCAGCACATCCATGCCCAGCTCGGCAGCGCAGTGGGCCAGCTCCTGCATCCGGGCATCCTCCAGACAGGCCACGATCAGCAGGATACAGTCGGCGCTGATGGTGCGAGCCTCGGCCACCTGATAGGTATCAACAATAAAATCCTTGCGAATGACCGGCAGGGAGCAGGCCTTTCTGGCCGCCACCAGATAGTCCTCGTGCCCCTGGAAAAAGTCCCGGTCGGTCAGCACGCTCATGCAGGCTGCGCCGGCCTCCTCGTAGGCCCTCGCGATCATCACCGGGTCAAAGTCCTCCCGGATGACACCCTTGCTGGGTGAGGCTTTCTTGACCTCGGCTATAATGGCAGGCAACTGTTCCGCCAGCCTGGCTTCCAGGGCTGCCGTAAAGCCTCTGACCGGCTCAGCCAGTTTTGCCTCGCTGAGCAGCGCCTGCTCGCTCCGGCGTCGCCGGCGCTCCTCGATTTCCTCAAACTTTCGCGCCACAATTTTACGGAGAACCGTCGGGGGCTGCTTCATACCACTATCCTCTAAGACGGGTCGTCGGTGCGGTAAACATCCGATAATTGGGCCAGCTCATTCAGCTTGGCCATTGCCAGGCCGCTGCCAACGGCATCCTGTGCCTGGGTCACCCCCTGGGCCAGGGTGGAGGCCATACCGGACACATAGATAGCAGCTCCGGCATTCAGCGCCACAATGTCTGCTGCCGGGCCGGGCTTCTTGCTCAATACCGCTTTCATGATCTCCAGGCTCTGCTCCACTGAATCCGCGCCAATGGCAGACAGTTCCGCACGATCGATCCCGAAATCTTCGGGCGTCACGCGATATTCAGTGATTTTGCCGTTCTTGAGTTCTGCCACGTCCGTGGGGGCCGCGATACTGATTTCATCAAGGCCATCTTCAGCGTGGACAATCATGACATGCTCGCTGCCAAGGCGCTGCAGCACCTCCGCCAGGGGGCGCAACCATTGCCGGTCGTAGACGCCGATCACCTGCCGCCTGGCACCCGCCGGATTGGTCAGCGGCCCCAGCACGTTGAAAATGGTACGCACGGCCATTTCCTTGCGCGGGCCAATAGCGTGTTTCATGGCCCCGTGATGAGCCGGCGCGAACATGAACCCGACCCCCAGGGTATTCACACAGCGTGCCACCTGCTCCGGTGTCATATCCAGTTTTACACCCGCGGCCTCCAGC
Organism: Ketobacteraceae bacterium; assembly: GCA_033722575.1. Taxonomy (GTDB): domain Bacteria; phylum Pseudomonadota; class Gammaproteobacteria; order Pseudomonadales; family Ketobacteraceae. The sequence continues at coordinate 6,383 of JAWVYU010000231.1, forward strand.
ACATCGGCACTGCCACTGCTGCTGGAGACCGACCGATTACCATGCTTCGCCACGTGTCCACCGGCTGCCGCCACCACAAAAGCGGCGGTCGTGGAGATATTGAAGGTATTGGCACCATCACCCCCGGTGCCGCAGGTATCCACCAGGTAGTCCTTGTCGACGGTAACCGGGGTGGCCAGCTCCCTCATGACCCGCGCCGCGCCGGTGATTTCGTCAACCGTCTCGCCTTTCATCCGCAGGCCAATCAGAAAACCGCCGATCTGGGCCGGTGTCGCTCCGCCGGTCATGATCTGACGCATCACATCGGCCATTTCGGTTTCCGACAGACTTTCTGATTCGATAACTTTCCTGAGTGCTGCTTGAATATCCATTCCCCGTCCCCGGCAAGAAAAATCAAAGCCGCGATTGTACCACCTGGCCATCACCCGGGTTAAGCCGGAAAATCAATAACGGTCTCCCCGATTACCAGGCAGCTCCTAACTCACTTCCGTGGGCCGCTGTTCTGTGAGGTAACGAAACGCGGCTATGGCACCCCTGATCACAGCGTCAGCGTCAGCGCCAGTGCGAACAAATTCCCCCTCAAAGCCTGCCATGAAACTTTTCCAGCTGTCGGCTTTCTCTGACAGGGCAGTATAATAAGCAAACCTCTCTCCGGCATCGCGCAAGCCACGGTGCTGTCGCAAGTGCCTGATGATCTCTCTCGAGCCCAGCGCAGAACCCATGACAACATACAATGCCCCCAAAGATTCTCCGGCATTGGCGAACCCGAGCTCCGACGCATCAGCCGGTTCGCTATAACGGATACCTAGGTCCTGATAGATAAAAGGTATAAAGGATTCAAATCCCGCAGCCGACAAAAAATCAGGCGCAAGAAATCTGATAATGGCGGGCTCTGCATTCTGGTGTAAACCCAGCAGTACCAACAGCGCGGCCCGGTATTCTTCCTGTGAGAGCTGACTGCTCAGCAACCGGGAAAATATACCGCGACATTCCAGTTCATTATGGTACGGTTGTGTTGCGCTTTTTAATTGTGACAATATGTTCATCAAAGTTATAATCTTTCGCAGTTCCGTTGAATTACCTTTCCTGAAATTATCGCGCAGTATATCAGGCGCGCAGAGTTCACACAGAGTCTCGGGAAGATTCTCTGAAAAACTCCAAAGCAGATTTTCTGACAGACATAATTGGCAAATACTATGGACAGTAACGCACAAGTATCAGGCTTGAGGAACCGTGCACACTCCCTGAGCTGCTGTAATCCCGATAATCAAACCCATACCTCGTCAAGCAGTCAATAACAACAAAAAAGAGCATGCAATGGTAGCACCTTCGGATATGACGGAAGAGGAACTCCTGGCAAGCTGTGCCAGCGAACCCATACACCTCATCGGCACCATCCAGGATTATGGAGGTCTGTTGGTGCTGAATGCGGAGTGGGTGATCGTGCGGGCATCTGAAAATTGCGGCAACTTTCTCGGTGATTCTCCCGACAATCTGTTTGGCAAAAATCTGAAGCTCATCATGGGTTCGGAGACCACCCATAACATCCGCGGTGCCTACCATAACTTTATCAATACGGGCTCTCCTGGCCGTCTGTTAAATCAGCAGATTCAGGATCAGGAACTTTTTCTGGATATCTGCGTTCATGGAATTGATAACAACATCATCATTGAGTGCGAACATCATGACACGAGCACCCGGCAGGATAACGTTGCCACTGTGCGGATGCTGTTATCCTATCTGCAGGGTAAAGACTCGCTTCAGGAACTGATGGACACCGGAACACGTTTGCTGAAACTCATCAGCGGTTATGACCGGGTCATGGTATACCGGTTTCTGGAAGACGGGGCCGGTGAAGTGGTGTCGGAATACAAGGAAGCCTTTATGGCTTCATACCGGGGAATGAGATTTCCTGCTTCCGACATTCCTCCGCAGGCCCGGGAATTATACAAGGTCAATCTTTTAAGACTCATCAGTGACGTTGACGGTCCCAGACACCGTATCGTTAGTGCAGACGATCATCAGGC
>JAWVYU010000232.1:0-8398 GCA_033722575.1 Ketobacteraceae bacterium
CGAGGAACCTATGACAAGCAAAGCTCAGATCGTGTATGTGGACGACAATCAGTCGCACCTTACCTTGTTTCAGCACGCCTTTTCTGATGATTACAACATTCAGACCTATGAAAGCACCGAGGGTATTATTGACCGCATAGCGGGCAGCCAACCGAAACTTATCGTTCTGGATGTCAACATGCCAGGCATGGACGGCTACGAATTCTGCGAAACCCTGCGCAAACATCCGGAACTCTCCAAAGTACCCGTGGTGTTTCTGTCCTGCATGCGCGACATCGAGGACCGGCTGAAAGGTTATGAAGCCGGCGGCGACTCTTATGTCACCAAGCCCTATGACCTCCAGGAGCTGCGGTTGGTTATCAGGGCCCACCTGATGCGGCAGGAGCTTTACGACAAGGCCAGCGAGCAATCAAAGCAGGCGTCCGCCATGGCATTTGATTCAATGCGCAATAACAGCGAGCTGGGCGAGCTGATCCAGTTTGCCCGGGGAGTTTCCAAAGTTCGCGACGAAATGGATTTTATTGACCACCTGTTCCAGACGCTGAAGGCCTTCGGGCTGGATGCCACGGTGATGATTCGCCTGTTGTCCGGAGAAGTCGTTGCCCGCACCGATCATCAGCCGTTTAACATGATGGAAAAGGAACTGCTGGAGCTGGCCCGGAATGCTGAACGTATCACTGCTTACGGCGCCAAATACCTCTTCAGCGGGAAAAACATCGTGTTGCTGATAAAAAACATGCCGATACAGGACGACGCTCTGACTGGCAGGCTGCGCGACCACCTGGCGATTCTGATTGAATCCGCCGAAGCCTGTGTCGAGATTATCAACGGTGAGAAGGAAAGAAAACTGATACTGGAAAGTAAGGCCGAAGATGCCTCCCAAACCATTAACAGTGAGTTTTCCCAGATTCTGAGCCTGACTGATGAACTGTTTGGCCGGCTGTCCTATGATTTTGAAAGCCTGTGTCTGCAGATAGAACAATCCTTTTTCCACCTTGACCTGACCGAAACCCAGGAAGAGGAAATCCTGTCCTATATCCAGAAGGCCCGGGCGGAAATGGATAAGAAGCAGGACCTGCATATCAAGCTTAAAGCCGCTATGGACAGGATCACGGCATCCGTAGGATCCATTCAGCAAAGCCACTAAATATCCCGATCTTCAGGTATTGAAGGCATGAGCGAAGATCAGTTTTACCAGGCCATCATGCAAAGTGCCGTCGACCCCATGGTGGTGATCGATGAGCAGGGAATGATCGTGGATCTGAATCAGGCCACCGTGGACACCTTTCAGTATGAACGGCCGGAATTGATCGGCCGCAATATAGCGATGTTGATGGAAGCGCATATCGCCAACCTCCATGATCAATATATCCAGCGTTTTCTTGAAACCGGGATCAGAAAAATCATCGGCAGGGGTCAGGAGGTCGTTGCCATACGCAAGGACGGCTCAAGGATTCATTGCTATCTGGCAGTCAGCGACCTGAAGGTGAACGGACGGACCTATTTTACCGGTATACTTCGCAACATCCAGGCCGAAAAAGAAGCCCGGGAACAGCTGGCATTCAACTATCAGGCCCTTAGCCTGCTGAACGAGTGGGTGATTAAAGACCAAAGCGAAACCTCTGCGAAAATCACCAGCTTTCTTGAAGTACTGAATCGCATCACCGCTGCGAATGTTGTCCTGTTTGTTCCGGATACCCCCGATATCAAAATGCAAGAGTCGTTTTATACCTTTACAGACCAGGTGAATGTTCGTCATCGGGAACATATTCACCACCTCATAGTTTCAGAATACCGAAACATACTCACCCACTCCGAATTAAAGGGTGAAAAAACCATAGCCGACGCTTTTCCCGCTCTGACATTTCCGCTCCGGCGGCTGGTGATATTACCGGTATATTCCAATCACACCTGGCTGGGCAATCTGCTCCTTGCCTGGACACCGGAGGCCCAGGATAAGCATTTCGATGACAGGAGAGATGTGCTGAAGACCTGTCTTAACAGCTTCGGTGAATACCTTGATCTCCAGTTAACGGTGCGCAAACTGGCCACTATTAACGACCGGTTTCATCGCAGCCAGATTGCAGCCAACATAGGCACCTGGGACTGGAATATCATCACAGGAGATATCTACTGGTCGGATCAGATCGCGCCCCTGTTCGGATATCCACACGGTGAACTGCAAACCAGCTACGAAAACTTTATGGCCGCGGTTCACCCCGATGACCGGGAACGGGTTCAGCGAGCGGTGAACGACTGTATTGATCATAACAAACGCTATGATATTGACCATCGGGTGGTGTGGCCCGACGGCACCGTCCATTGGGTCAATGAAAAAGGAAACGTTACCCGGGACAAAAACGGCAAAGCAGTAAAAATGCTGGGTGTGGTTCAGGATATTAATCGTGCCAAAAGAGCTGAAGAAAGTCTATTGAACGCTACGCTCAAGGCGGAGCAGGCGAACCGTGCCAAAACCGAGTTTCTGTCGCTGATCAGCCACGAGCTGCGTACACCGCTTAATTCCATTCTGGGTTTTTCCCAGCTTTTGTCCCTGCAAAACCTGGAGGAAAATCAGGCTTTATACACGGAACAGATACTCGAAGGTGGCAAGGTACTCATCAAGCTGGTCAATGATATTATCGATTTCAGCCGTATCGAATCCAACCGGTTTGAACTGGAGGTGGAAGATATAGATCTTCATAAACTGGCCCAGCAGTGCCTGCAGATGCTGGCAGAAACAGCGCGCAAAAACCGGGTCAGGCTTGAGCATATCTGTAATGGTAATCATCCGCTGGTGAAAGGGGATACCGTGCGCCTGAAACAGATCCTTCTCAATCTGATGTCGAACGCCATAAAGTACAACAAACCGGGGGGCGTTGTCGAAGTCAACTGTGAAGTGCTCAGTAACCAGATGCTGCGAATGACGGTAAAAGATACCGGTCATGGCATTGATCCGGCCCGCCACCAGGAAGTGTTCGAACCCTTTTCAAGGCTTGACTTCAAGAACTCCGCCATTGAAGGTGCAGGCATTGGCCTTATGATTACCAAAAAGCTCATCGAGAGCATGGGGGGAGCCATTGATTTTATCAGCGAGCCGGGATCAGGCTCCACCTTCTGGGTGGATATACCCACCACCGAAGTGAAGGCGTCTGCCGGGCAGGCCACTAAAACGCCCTCTTCCACTGAGCAGACAGGCAACTGGCGGATTCTGTATATTGAAGATAACCCTTCCAATATTGCGCTTATGAAGTCAGTGGTGCTGCAACACCCGCAATATGAGTTATACCAGGCAGTTACAGCCCGCGAAGGGCTGGAAATCGCGCGAAAGCAGAAGCCGGACGTTATCCTTATGGATATCAACCTGCCGGACTTCGATGGCATTAAGGCTTGTGAACGCCTGAAGAGCGACACCAGCACCCGGCAGATTCCTGTGATTGCCCTGACAGCCGACGTTGCCAGGCAATCTGACAACCTGGTGGGTAATACGGATTTTTTCCGCGTTATTTATAAACCCTTTGACATTGACGAATTACTGCAGGCCCTGAGCGCCGCTACTGAATGTTATTGTGTCAATTGAAGCGGTGCGCTCCGTTGCCCTGGCAGTGGCCGTTAATCATAATCGGTGCTTATCAGGCCCAGTCTGGCGGCTTCCATGGCGGCCTCCGCACGGGATGAAATATTGAGTTTGCGGTAAATGCTTTTCACATAACCTGCCGTGGTATGGGGAGAGATATTCAGCATGCGGGAAATTTCCGGGCGGTTTAAGCCTTTTCCAATCAGGGTAAGAATTTCCTCTTCTCTGGCAGTCAGGCCGGTTTCCGGTTTCTGCCGGGGTTTCTGCGCCTGAAAGTGCCCGAGTATGCGCCGCGCAATACCGGGCGACAGCGGCGGCTCATTTTCCAGAATTCCTTTCAGCTTTTTAAGGATCATTTCCTTGCCCTGGTCTTTTAACAGGTAACCCTGTGCACCGTCCTTGAGTGCCGCAAAGATATGCTGGTCGTCATTGAATACAGTGGCCACCACGCTGATGGTGTCAGGATTGCTTTCACTCAGAGAGCGGAGAATTTCATTGCCCTGTCCGTCGGGCAGGTTAAGGTCCACCAGGGCCAGGTCAAACTGATAATCACCGATAATGCGCCTGGCATCGGCCACAGTAGCGGCTTCAATCACCTCCACACCCGGAAAGGCTTCTTCCAGAATGTCACGAAACCATGCACGGGTATCCTTGAAATCTTCTACCAACAGGGCTAATTGCATAATCGACTCCTTGGTAACGGGGCTATTTTTTCTCGAAGGGGCAGCACACTGTCAGCAATACACCCTTGGTAAAATCCTGGGTCTGCATACCCCAGTGGGCTGTGCCACCCAGCTCCGCTACACGACGTTTGATATTGGTAATTCCGGTTCCTGCTACCCAGTCTTGCAGAGGCAGATTGGAGCCATCGTTGAACACTTTGAGCTTCAGTTCCTGGTCATTGCATTCTATATCCACCATCACCAGGTAGGGGTGGGCATGTTTCAGCGCGTTGGTAACCGCCTCGCGCAGAATCCGGCCCCAGTTCACCCACTGATGGTTATCCAGGTAAACCGCTGGCACTTCATCCGGCTGGGACCAGATAATTTCCACATCCGCCACCTCAAGCCGTTCCTGTAACTCGGCACGCCAGTCTGCCAGCGCATTCTCCAGCAGCGTCGGCTCCCGGTCCTGCAAACTGTATATGGCTTCCCTCAGTGTGGTAAGCGCACTTTTAGCCAGCTCCTGGTTCTTGGCTGATTTTGCATTATGCACCAGTGACAGCAGTTTTGCGCCCACATCGTCATGCAAATCCCGCATAATGCGCTCCCGCTCCACGCTCACCGCCTGATCCTGTTTCTTGCGCAGCTCGGCAGACTGATACACCAGTGTATAAAGCCCCCGCACCAGGCTCAGATCCTGGTTTGAAAACAGTGCCTTGCCGTACTCCCGGCCAATTATGCGCAGCGTCTGCTGCTGATCGATGGACGGTGCCAGTATTTCCATGCCATTCTTTTCCAGCACCACCTCACGCAGGGGCGCATCGCTGACTTCGATGACCAGTGGTTTGAGAATCCGGCGCAGCAGTTCAAGCCATTGTTCATGGAGTTCAGCATAATTACGCGATCCGAAGAAACGGTGGATAAATTCCGGCAGAAAATTTTCCATGCGCTGACGCCCGTCACCCAGGTAACGGCGTAACATCCATTGGCGGATAGGAAAATAGACCCAACCCACCACGAGAATAGCAATACTCAGCGCGCCCAAGGGGTTCAGATTCATGAACACGATCAGTGCCAGGTCCACAATAATCACGAAAGCGCCACTGAAGAACCACACCCAGATGGCGAACCACCAGCGATCCAGATCAAACAGACGATAGCGCGCCACGCCCATGGCCAGACCGAGGTACAAGCAGAGCAACAGCCCCGCCGCACTCCACAGGGAGATCCAGGGTTCACCACCGAAAACTATGGGCACCGTGTATAACAGAAACGTCAGTTGCGTGGTCACCACCATGGACAGCAGCATCCAGCCAACAATTGCCCGCTCGATGGGCTTGTCCTTGGCCCGCCGCCATTGCAGCACCGCACACACAGTGCCAAACAGGCAGGGAATGACGAAATGCAGCACGTAGGTATTGAGTGGCCACTCCACTATCTGCAGTGTTCGTGCAAGCCAGTCGATCAGGGTGAAGCCCAGTATGCCATGAACTACCCTGCGGTCCCCCAGGGGTTCAGGATAAATCCACAACAGGGCAAAGATGGCGTAGGCGAACAGCTGCGCGCCCAGTTGATTAATACTGGTAAGCGCACGAAAGAAATCCGCCGGCAGCATCAGTTCCCGTTCGGAATAGGTACCAACCGTTAACATGCAGAGGGCGTAACCCACACCACTCAACGCCAGCAAGCGGGTAGCGATTTCATCCCTGCGGTAGATCCACACGGCAATCCCTATAAAAAGCGCCACCAGGGCAAAAAAATACAGTGCCCAGGATTGCCAGGGAATAGCACTGACCGGGCGATCCGGCAGTGGTTGCAGTGCGATTTCGCGGCCGCCTTCCGTAACCAGGGTAATGCGATCTGTCTGCATCAGCTGATACAGGCCCTGCTGCTCATCCAGAAACGCATTGAAGCGCTGAAAGGTGGCAAGGCTGTCGGTGTCGGGCACCAGCATGTCCTGATGCAGGGGAATCACGGCGCCGTTACTTCGCAACGCCATCACCCGGTCACCCGCTTCAAGTTTTCCTGCAAGCGCTGGATTGGTTACCGCTGCCACCTGCAGGCCGCCCACAACCTCGCTGCCGGATGCCTTGTCATCCAGCCGGAAGTTCACCCCGAGGGAAGGCACATGCAACACTTCGTAAACCAGAAACGCCAGAAAGGAAAATACCACCACAGCCACTGTAATCAGAATGGCTTGGGGAGAAAACCGGCCGGGCTTGAGGCGGGCAAGTTCGGAAATCGTCATCACCGTATTATTCATAGTTGGCAACAGGTTACCAAAGTTTGAAGACCCTCCCCACTGGAAAGTCTCCGGTACCCCCCAAACGTGGGGTTGTTGAGCATGCCCCGTGGAGCTGGCCTATATCACACCCTGGTCCACCAGCTCTTTCAGCTCAGCGTCTCCGAGCGACAGTAACCCGGCAAACACTTCATGGTTATGGGCGCCTACCCCGGGGCCGGCCCATTCCGTTGCGCCGGGGGTGGCACTGAGTTTTGGGACAATGGCAGGAAGGGTCAGGTTCTCTCCATCCACTTCCACATTCTCCAGCATGCCTCTTGCCCGGTACTGGGGATCTGAAAAGATATCCGCAACGCTGTAAATGGGCCCCGAGGGAACCCTTGCCTGTTCGAGCTGCGCCAGAACCGCACTGCTGGGAAGTGACCGGGTCCATTCGCTGAGCACCGCATCTATCTCCGCTTCATGTTCCACGCGTCCCTGGTTGGTGGCGAGCCGTGTATCACTGCCCAGATCTTCTCTGCCGATGGCTTCCATAAGACGTTTGAATATGGAGTCCCCATTGCCGCCGATAACCACATATTTACCATCCTGGCACCGATAGGTGTTGGTGGGCACAATGCCGGTAACGGTGGTTCCGGAGGGCTCACGCACCACACCCGCTCCGGAATATTCCGGCACCACCGCCTCCATCATGTTAAACATGCTCTCATAGAGTGCCACATCCACAACCTGCCCTTTTCCTTCAGGCAGCTTGTTGCGATGGTGCAGTGCCATCAGAATACCAAAGGCCGCGTGCAGCGATGCCAGTGAATCACCCAGGCTCAGATTGGGCCGCACCGGTGCCTGATCGGGAAATCCGTTAACGTAACGAAAACCGCTGAAGCCTTCACACACCGAAGCAAAGCCCGGCTTGCTGGCCATGGGCCCATCCTGACCATAGCCGGAGATTCTTGCATACACCAGCCGGGGATGCTCTTCGGCAAATACTTCCGGCCCCAGGGCCCACTTCTCCATAACGCCGGGGCGGAAATTCTCAATCAGCACATCAGATTCCAGAATCAGCGACTTCAGCAATTCCCTGCCACGTTCGCTTTTCAGGTCCAGGCTGATGCATTTCTTGTTACGACCCAGGCTGCGCCACCACAGGGAGGTCCCGTTTTTTACCTTGCGCCACTGGCGAATGGGATCTCCCGCCCCAGGCGGCTCCACCTTGATAACCTCCGCACCGTAGTATGCCAGCATGGTGCCGGTAAAAGGCCCCGCCAGCAATTGACCTACTTCGATGACTCTGATGCCTGAAAGCGGCTTTTCCATAACACGATGGCCCCCTGCTGAAACGGATTATTGTTATTTCTGCTATCTTTAAGAATTGCAATATGATGTCTGGTTATCGGGGTCATTTTCTCCCGGCTCCATTGAGTTCGCAACCGGCTTTTCCGGAACTTTCGGCGTTCAGGCGACTCACTGATAGCACTACCCTGCATTTCAATCCGGCGGATGGAGTCGTTGCTTTATGCTCGGGACCATACTGGTTTTTCTGTCATTGCTGATTGTGGCCATCATGGCCGAGCCCCTGGCCAGACGTAGCAACATACCGTTCTCAGCGCTACTGGTGGTGCTGGGTTTTGCCGGGTCGGAGCTGATTGTGGCCCTGGGTATGGACACGGGCTTGCGCTGGCACCATTTCAACACCCTGATTCTGCAGTTGTTTGTGCCGGTACTGGTGTTTGAATCCGCTTTCAACCTGCGTGTCAGATTATTGCTTGCCCACCTTCTGCCAGTGTTGTTTCTCGCTATACCTGCCATGATCCTGGCAGGCTTCATCACCGCCGCTTTTCTTTATTTCGGCATCAGTTACCCGTCGGTATTTCCGTTCACTGCAGCCCTGCTGACCGGCATTATCTGTTCCGCTACGGACCC
>JAWVYU010000233.1:0-8347 GCA_033722575.1 Ketobacteraceae bacterium
GCAAATGTCTGGGACCTGTGATCATTCTTCGCTAAGTAATTGTGGCAAAAAGGAAAGTTATGGATATTGTTGAAACTATCAAAGATCAGATCGAAAACAATGCGGTGATACTTTATATGAAAGGTTCGCCCCAGTTCCCCCAGTGCGGGTTCTCTGCCCGGGCGGTGGAAGCCCTGATGACAGTGGGTCGCCCATTCGCTTATGTGAATATTCTTGAGCACCCGGAAATTCGTTCAGAGCTGCCCAAGTACGCCAACTGGCCCACGTTCCCGCAACTGTGGGTAAAAGGGGAGCTTATAGGTGGCAGCGATATCATTCTGGAAATGGCCCAGAATGGCGAACTGAAAGAAATGGTGGAAGAGGCCTCTCCCGCCCAGGCTTCCGAGTAATCAGGCTTTACGGCCAGAGTAACCTGACGATATTACGATTGTCGTCACGATTAAAAAAGCGCCCGTTTCTGCTGAAGCGGGCGCTTTTTTTATGGCTGAATATTGTATAAAGCTTCATCTTCATCCAATGCGTTGCCGACCGCAAGGTCAGGGTCCCAGGATCCCGGCCAAATTGACGTGGTGCCGGCAGTCAGTGGCGTTACAAATGAACATAAAAACGATAACGATTTGCATTTAGGGTCTCGCGCCGATAAAATCCCCACAGCATTCACGGTAATGCACCTTTCGTGAAAACAACTAGGGGAAAGTAATGAAATTGCACTCGTTGAAAGATGTGACCAAGGGAGAATTCCGTGTAGCGGCTCTTGCTGGCGCTGCGGCTCTTGCTTTTTCGCCACTGGCTCAGGCGCAAGCCGAGAAAAGTGCCGAAGAGCGGATTCAGGAACTGGAACGCAAAATTGAGATTCTGGCTGAGGAAATAGAGGGTGAGCGACGTGAAGCCCTGGTGGTAGAACAGAAATATGATACTCAGCTGGGTGTGGGACCTGCCGGCAGTAAAATCTACCAGGCCGGTGAAAGCCGTGTCACCATCGGTGGTTATGGTGAAGCCTTCTATCTGAACTCAGAAGACAAAGGCAAGGACGAAGCGGACTTTCTGCGAAATGTATTGTATTTCGGCTACCGTTTCAGCGATCGCATTCTGTTTAACAGTGAAATTGAAATCGAGCATGCTGATGAAATCTTCGTGGAATTTGCCTATCTCGACTTCCTGTTTAATGAGTACTTCAATGTTCGTGCCGGTATGATGCTTACGCCGCTGGGCTTTGTGAACGAAGTACACGAACCGCAGTTCTTTTTCGGCAACCTGCGTCCGCCGGTGGAAACCCAGATCATTCCCAGTACGACGCGGGAAAACGGGGTTGGCATTTACGGTCGTTTAGCTGATCAGGTGGACTACCGTTTGTATGTCCAGAACAGCTTTAACGGTGCAGGTATTTCCGAGAGTAATCTGCGTGGCCTGCGTCAGAAGGGCAGCAATGCCAAAGCGAATGATCTGGCGGTGACCGGTCGTCTGGACTGGAATCCCATGGCTGGCGTGACGCTGGGTGCCTCTTTCTGGTCTGGCAAAATGGGCCATGACGACACCTTTAACGGCGAGAGCGTGGATATGCAGATGGATCTGTATGATGTTCGTGCTCAATACCGTTATGGTGGATTGCAGCTCCGCGCTCTTTACACCAAGGCTGAAATCGACGACACTTTGGCGGTTTCTCAGCAGCTGAGCGCTGACAAAGGTGGCGCAGATATTGCCATTGGTGAAGAAATGGAAGGCTGGTACGTGGAAGCGGGCTTCGACATATTTACGCTTATGGACAACAGCCCGGCCCGTCAATCCCTTTATCCCTGGGTACGTTACAGCGAAATCGATAGCCAGGCTTCCATCGATCAGGCTGTGCTTGACGCCGGGTTCACCAAGAAGCCGAAAAATGATCGCAATGTAACGGAAGTTGGCCTTCACTACATGCCCCACCCGAACGTCGTGATTAAAGCCGAAGTTCGCGACTGGGAGAGCGATGACGACAGTGGTGCTGATGGTACCAACAACCAGACGGAGTATGTTCTTGGTATTGGCTACAATTACTAGAAGTAAACACGCCGGCCACCTGATGGCTGGCGTGATTTTCTGGGCCCTGACAATGGCCTCGACCGCATTTGCACACGAGGATGGTGATATCAGTGTGCACATGACCAAAGATGAGGCTCTCGAAAAGGTGGCTTTCCCGGAAAGTGACCGGATCGAGCGCCGCACTTTGTTCCTTGAGCCCGACCAGCTGAAAGCGCTTTCCCAGCGTGCTTACGGTAAGGTGGAATCCCGGCTGCAAACCGTGTACGTGGGGTGGAAAGGCGATACGGTTACCGGCTATGCCGTGATCGATACCGATATAGTTCGCTCCAAAGCTGCAACCTATATTGCGGTACTTACTCCAGAAGGCGTTCTGCGAGACGTTCGCATTCTTGCCTGGCAGGAGCCGCCCGAGTACCAGCCTCCACAGCGATGGCTTGATCGTTTTATTGGTCGCGATCTGGATAATTCCAGTTTGCGGGTAGGGCAGGATGTTGATGCCATCAGTGGCGCCACTCTGAGTGTACGGATGCTGGCCAAGCACATGCGACGCGCTGTGGCCCTCCATGATGTTTTGTTGGCGAAAGATGCCAAATGAACCACACCTAGCCAGGTATAGCGCTCCATGCGATTCATGATAACCGGTGAGCATCGCCGAAAAACGCTTCTCAATACCATCATCTTATTATTTCTTGGTTATGTTGTTTTGCTTTGGGTGAGCAACGCCTTGTTATTTTTCCGCGATATGGGGCTCAGCTATGATCTGGTGGTTGGCTATTATCTGGGGAATCCCGAAGAGTTTACCAATCCGCGGTCATTCTCGGGCATGCTTGAGGTGCTGCACTTTCACGCCTTCGCCATGGGTATTCTGGTGCTGACGCTGGTGCATTTGATGCTGTTTGCTGACATATCCAACGGAGCCAAGGTGTTCTGGCTATGGGTGCCCTTTCTTTTCTCCATTGCCAATGAGGGCGCCGGCTGGCTGGTGCGTTTTGTGGCGCCGGAATTTGCCTACTTCAAGATATTTACTTTTCTTGGTGTGCAGTTTGGCCTTGGGGGAGTGGTGCTTATTACCTTGTGGTCCATTATTTTCCCGTCCAGGCGACAGCGCGATGCCTGACCTTTCAGGGTAGACAGGATGTTGGCCTGCTTTGTCTTTCGCAGGAATATCAGGCATTTTTCTGGGTGAGTAGTCGTTCTTTATAGAGCTTGTCAAAAAAAGCCATGGCCTCGTCTGCGGGGGAGGGCTTGGCAAACAGAAAGCCCTGAATAATCCGGCAACCCATCTCCTGCACGATATTCAACTGTTCTTCTGTTTCAACCCCTTCAGCGACGGTTTCCAGATTCAGTGACTCCGCCAGTCCCGTAATGGATTTCAGTACCGCCACGGCCTGCGGGTTTTCGGTGAGATTGCGAATAAAGGCCCGGTCGATTTTCAGGGTGTCGATAGGAAAGCGCAACAGGTAAGCCAGTGATGAGTAGCCGGTACCAAAATCATCCAGCGCTATCCGTACGCCAATTTCTTTGAGTGAGCTTAGCAGGTTAGCTGCCGTGTTTTCGTTCTGCATCAAACCGCTTTCGGTAATTTCCAGTTCCAGGTGTCTGGGGTGAAGGTCGTACTTGGACAGAGCGTTACGTACTGAGTTGCTGGGGCTGCCATAGTTGAACTGAACCGGCGACAGGTTAATGGAAACCATGACGTCCCCGTAGCCCGCGTCCAGCCACTCCTTGATTTGTTCACAGGCCTTGTCCAGTATCCAGTCACCAATATGCTGGATAAAGCCGGTTTCCTCCGCCACCGGAATGAATAGCCCCGGACTGACAAAACCTTTCTCCGGATGTTGCCAGCGAATCAGAGCCTCGAATTCATAGCGGTGATTATGGTTCATGGGTACCCGCGGCTGGAACACAATGCGGAACTCTTCATTATCCAGCGCAGCCCGCATGCTGGACTCCAGGGCCAGCCGCTCTGATACCGGCTCATTCATTTTATGATCGAAATACTGGAAGTTGTTCTTGCCCCGTGCTTTTGCCTCGTACATGGCGATATCCGCATGTTTCAGCAGAATTTCCGGCGTATCGCCGTCATGGGGAAAGCAGGCGATACCGATGCTGGCGCCAATATAGATTTCATGTTCTTCCAGAATAAAGGGCTGCGAGAGTTTGGAGAGAATACGTACTGCCACTTTGGAGGATTCTTCGATGGAGTTGATCTGGGACAGCACCAGCGTGAACTCGTCGCCACCCATACGGGCAATCAGGTGGGACTGGGCTTCTTCCGGCAGGTTGGCGGCACGCTCCAGCAGGTCGGTGGCCCTTATGCAATCTTTCAGGCGACGACTGACTTCCTGGAGCAGCAGGTCACCCATATCATGACCCAGTCCGTCGTTAATATTCTTGAAATTGTCCAGATCGAAAAAGAGTACGGAAATCAGCTCGTCATTTTCCTTCGCCTGTTCCAGCAACTGGTGAATGGTTTCTATAAACGTGATCTTGTTGGGCAGGCCTGTCAGTGAATCGTAATAGGCCAGTTCCTGGATCTGCTGCGTGGATCGCTTCAGGTTGGCCCGCATGGTGTCGAACACCTGAGCCAGTTCACCCACTTCGTCGTCCTGATCGATATCAATGCGGGAGTCCATGTCGCCCTGGGATATGTCCCTGGCCATGCGGCTCAATCTTGCCAGCGGGGTGGTTACCAGCACCCGGATCACCGTGAACAGTACCAGGGCAAACAGGAGGGTAATGCTGACCGTAACCAGTACCACCACCTGGCTGAGTTCCGAGGCGCCCGATACCAGGCGGCTCTTGGGAATAATGCCGGTTGCATAGATATTGCTTTCAATGTTCTGGGTAATGGCCAGCATCACTTCCCTGTTATGAGTGGTATCGGTGAGGCTGAAAAAGTTTTTGGTGCGGATATTGGATCGGGAAAGGCGTCTGCCAAATTCCCTCAGGGATTGGTCTGAGCTGTAGAAAACCACCCCCTGTTCATTGGTGACCAGAAGCTCCGGCGCAACATTGGCACGCTGTGTCGTTGGTAACTGGTTGATAAAGCCAATATCCATATTAATAAGAATATGGCCGAACAAACGCCGGGAATTCCCCCGGATTTCCCGGTAAACGGGTTTGGTTACCAGCACTGAACCTTTCTCGGCGTGATCGTTTTTGTTCAGTATAATAGTGTGATCGTCCGGGGTTATTCGTAACTGGGTAACGATTTTGTCGGTAATATCACTGATAGACTGCTCGCCCGCGTCACCAGACCCCACACTGATGTCTTCGGTACCATCCGCCAGAAGCAGCTTGATTTCCAGGTACTCAGGCTGAGTTTGCAGCAGACTTTGCAAAGATTTTTTCAGGGGTTTGTAAAACAATGCATAGCGTTGGTTTTCTTCCGCGCCGACATACTGACTGAACAGCGAGTTGCTGGCAATGTAGTCCAGGGACTTTTCAGCACGCCACAGGTGGGTCTGAAAATTGAACTTGATCTGATTCAGTAAGGTTTCGATATGCCCCCTGGCGTTGCTTATGGCGATGGTATTTATCTGCTGATAGGCAATGGCGCCCACCAGTATCATTGGCAGGATTATCAAGGGAATTAGTATGCCGAGTATTTTGGTTTGTAATCTCATCTTCCCTACTTGGTTACCTTTAAGAAGATGTCGTTACGCTGTTTGTTCTGCAGGGGCGACAATGGCTTGAAAAACTCGGAGTTTTCAAGTGTTGCCTGGCTTGGGTAAATTCGCTGGTCTTTCAGGAATGACTTGTCAAGGTGTTTCGTGGCACCCTGGTTCGGAGTGGCATAATAGAGGTAGCTGGCAATTAAGGCAGCGTTTTCAGGTTCGTTGATAAAATTGATAAATGCCCAGGCCTCTTGCTGATGCGCGGACTTTTTCAGAACCGCAATATCATCGATCCACAGGTTGGTGCCACTGTCGGGAATCACGAACTCAATGTAATTATTCACCTCTTTCAGGGCAATGGCGTCACCGTTGTAAAGCAGGCTTGCCCAGATCTCACCTGTTACCAGCTGCGAAGTTTCATCCAGTTCGGGATAGGAATAACTCTTTACATAGGGCCTCTGGGCCAACAGCAGTTTTTCGGCCTCTTTCAGAGCTTTCGGGTCGGTGCTGTTGATCGAATACCCCAGTGATTTCAGCGCCAGACCAAGGGTGTCACGGCTGTCGTTAATCATCATGATTTTTTGTCTGAGGGCTTCGGCAGGGCGGAAAATATCCTGCCAGGTGGTCAACGGTGCAGGTACTTTGTCAGCTCTGTAGGCGATACCCACGGTGCCCCACAGGTAAGGAACCGAGACATTGCGGAGCTCACCTTCGGGTAACCAGCGCTGCGCGATGTGACGAAAATTCTCCGGAACTGCGTGAGGGTAGGGGCTCAGCCAGTCATTGCTGACGTATTCCCGGAAGCTTGCCCTTGACCCCACGATCAGATCCATCCCCTCACCGCCCTGCGTGTTCACCAGAGTTTCGTTTTTCAGCTCATCGGTTTCGTAATACACCTGTTCAACCCGGATTCCGTGTTTTGCCTCGAAGGACTGGAGAACAGTATCGGGAAAATAATCTTCCCAGATAAACAGGCGCAACACCGTTTCGGGTTCCGCCGCCAGGGCGGTTTGTCCCAGCAGGCAAAGAGCGATAATGCAGGCTCTGATCAGCATTCCTGTACCCATAAATAATTGAATGTATTTAAAGTATAGACAGCCTGCGTGGTCTGCCACCCCGACGGGCGTATTTGAGTCGATGTTTTTCCGGAATGGCGGGTTCAGTGTTATGTGGTGTTATTCCCCGATGTTTGCAACGGGGGCTGTTGATATTGCCAGATTGGTCCATAATACCGTTGGTGTCAGTATCTTGTTGATATTTCAAAGGATAGCTTTACTGGCGGGTTATGAACTGATGAGTAACGGCCTGATGTGTGATGGGAAAACTACCGGGTAAGCGGCGCCTGGCCATGTTCAGCCGGGTTCTGCGGCATATTCTGCAGCGGGACTCGCTGGTCATGCCTGCGCCATTCAATGGTGCTGCACTGTCACCCGCCAGAGGCAGGCTGGAATTCGTGCGGGATCAGAATGGCGTCGCCCATATTTACGCCGATGTAGAATCTGACCTGTTTCTGGCGGTGGGGTATCTGCAGGGCCGGGAACGGTTCGTGCTGCTGGAGCTGCTGCGTCACCTGGGTCAGGGGCGCCTGAGCGAACTGGTGCTGGATGTCCGGCTTCCCAATGATATTGACTGGTTCGGCGGCATACAGCTCAGTGATGTGGACGCGTTCGTGCTGCCACTGGGGTTTGCGCAGGAAGCGAAGCGGGACCTTTACCGCCTGCCATTGAAGCTGCAACAGAATATCAAGGCCTTTACCCGGGGTATCAATGCTGCCCTGGAAGAAATGCGCGGGGTTTATCCTCCGGAGTTCCTGTTTCTGGGCGATGTTTCACCATGGCAGCCGGAGGATTGTCTGCTTCTGGCTCGCACCTGCGGGTTCGTGATCGGGCTGCTACCGCTGGAGAATGAGCTGACCTTTGACAATGTACGGGCGGAAGAGGGCGATGAAATCGCCCGGTTGCTGTATCCGGAGGCGCCCTGGCACGAGGCGCCGGATGTGTGTCCGGGCGGGTCGGCGTCCATGCCGGAAGGCCCCCTGGACCCGCCCAATATGGGCAGCAATAACTGGGCTGTGAGTGGTGCCAGAACCGAATCCGGCGCGCCTTTGGTGTGTAACGATCCCCATGTGCCGCTGATTCCGGGCCCCACTTACTGGCACCACGTTCATCTGCATTGTGGTGACTTGAACGTGCAGGGCGGTCTGTTTCCGGGGTTTCCCGCGTTCGGATTCGGTCACAATGAGGCCATGGCCTGGGGAGTTACCACGGCATTCCGGGATTCATGGGATCTGTTTCGCATCCATCGCGTGCGGGGCAAGCAGCCCTGTTATCGAGTGGAAAAGGGTACGGCGCCGATCTATACCCACCAGGCGGAGCTGAAGCGCCGGCTCCGCGGCACCCGGTCCATTACCTGGGAGTCCTGCGATCACGGGATTATTTACCCGGACTGGCAGCACCAGGACGGAACGGGGCTGGCGCTCAAATATGCCGGCTGTGACCTGGCTGCATTCTGTGAGGGTCACCGTGCCCTGATGCAGGCAAATACCAATGAACAGGTGCAGCATGCGCTGAGTCTTATCAATGAGGGGCCTTTCGACTTCAACGTGGTTTATGGCCTGAAGGACGGTGATATTGCCTGGCAGCAGGTGGGCCGCCTGCCCGCAAGGCAAACTAACGGGTTGTTTGTCAGGGATGCGCATTCCCCCGGTGCCA
>JAWVYU010000234.1:0-8295 GCA_033722575.1 Ketobacteraceae bacterium
TACCTGGTGCTGGGGGGCGAACCCATTCGTGTGGAGGCCCTGAAGGACTGGCTGGATGCCAGTGGTTGTCAGCTCATTAACAGTTACGGCCCCACCGAGTGCACCGATGTGGTGGCAGCCTACCAGATGCAATCCACCAGTGAATCCGTGCTGCCCATTGGCAGGCCGATTCAGAATACGCAGTTGTATGTAACAGACAAACTCAACAAGCTGGTGCCCGAGGGCGTGGTGGGCGAGTTGTGCATTGCCGGGCAGGGCGTGGGTGCCGGGTACCTGAACAAGGACGAACTGACCGAAGCGGCGTTCCAGGATAACCCCTTCCATAATCAGCACAGTGGCCGGCGCTGGTACCGTACCGGCGATCTGGTGCGCTACTGGCCTGACGGTAATATTGAATACATGGGCCGCAAGGATTTTCAGGTCAAACTGCGTGGCTTGCGCATAGAGCTGGGCGAGATCGAGTCCGCCCTGCGCCAGCAGGAAGGCATTCAGGACAGCCTTACCCTGGTAATGGACGAGCGGCTGGTCAGTTATGTGATTGCCGGGGATATTGACGAGACTGCCCTGAGAAACAGGCTGCGATCCTACCTGCCGGATTATATGCTGCCTGCCATGATTATTCCCCTGGCGGAATGGCCGTTGACACCCAACGGCAAGGTCGACCGCAAGGCGTTGCCGTCACCGGATAACAAACCGGCAGTGGAATATGTGGCGCCCCGCAATGATATCGAGGAACGGCTGGCCGGTATCTGGAGTGACGTGCTGGGTATTGAGCGTGTCGGCGTTTTCGATAATTTCTTTGATCTTGGCGGTCACTCCCTGCTGGCAGCAAGGGCGGTGTCCAAATTCCGTAACGAGTTCGATGTGGAAGTGCCACTTCGGGCTTTATTCGAATTGCATACCGTGGCGGATATTGCAGAGTACCTGCAAACATTGATGTGGGCTTCAGAATCTGCCGAAAAAGCCAGGGAAGAACCAGCGGAAGGAGAGGACACCGGGCGGATTGAAGGTTTCCTGTAACGAGGAATTTAGGATAACAATTTGACTGATCATGATATGCCCCTGCCATCAGCAGGGGCTTCTGTTTCTCTGACAAGGCAGGTTGTTTCAGCCAGTAAAAGGCCCGCAGTGTGGGTGCCTGTTCTTGTGGCTTTTTTGTTGCTGCTTTTTACTGTGAACTCCGGACTGATGCGGGATGACTATCTCCACCGAGCCCTGCTGACGGGCAGTGAGACGTTTCCCGGCATTCAGGAACCGGCTTACAGTTTGCCGAAAACCTCCTCGCAGCTTTTTTCTTTTTTTACCGAAGATAATCAGCTGGTTGCCAGGCTGAAAGCCTATGGCAGTATTCCCTGGTGGACTGACGATGAGCTGAAGGTCAGCTTCTGGCGCCCGGTGGCTGCCATGACCCACTGGCTTGATTATCAGCTATGGCCTGATAAACCCTGGGTAATGCATCTGCACTCGCTGCTGTGGTATGTGCTGGTGGGTTGCTTGCTGGGGGCCTGGTTGTTGCAGCTGGGGGTTGAGCGTCTGGCGCTTGCTCTGGTGATGCTGTTCTATATGCTGGATGCCAGTCACGTGCATGCCATCACCTGGCTGGCCAACCGTAATATCCTGATTGCCACGGCCCTGGGTTTGCTGAGCATGATGGCGCTCACCCGTAATGCGCAGAATCACCGGCCCGGTTATCTGCTAGTCTCTCTGCTCGCGTTTTTTCTGACCTTGCTATCGGCAGAGGCCGGTATTTCGTTTTTCGGTATTGTGATTGCCCTGCTGGTAGTGCTTGATCACCGCTCAATCGCTCGTCGCATCGGGATCGGTATGGCGTTTCTGGGTGTCATTGCGCTTTGGCGCTGTGTTTACAATGCCATGGGCTATGGCGCTATCCATAGCGGCTTTTATGTGGACCCGATCCTTGATACTGGCAATTTCCTCAAAACCCTGTTTTTGAACGGGCCGATCATGCTTTACGAGCAGTTGGTACGGGTGCCTTCACTGAGCATGCTGATGGCGCCACAGGTGGAATTTCAGCAGGCCACTATCAGTTTGCTGGTTTTGCTCATCAGTATGGCCGTATTCAGCCCATTGCTGGTTAAAAACCGGCTGGCAACCTTTGGTTTTTTTGCAGCCGTTATGGCGCTTCCACCTGCCTGTGCAACCATTGTTTCCGGCGGCCGGCTTATGTTTGTGTTTGGTTTGGGTATCAGCCTGGTATTGGGCCTCTGGTTTGCTGGCATCAAACAGAATGCAGACTGGTTCCGGCAGCCCAAATGGTACCGGGGTATTGCCTGGATCTGGAGCGGCATTCTGCTGGTGGCTATTGTGCTGGGCACTGGTGCTGTGTGGGGCACCAAGATTGTGTCTTCGGTTTCAGGGTCAAAACCGGCCTTCAACGAGCTGACGGATGTCGTCCGGCATGTGGAGGATGATCAGACGCTGGTGGTGCTCAACCCGCCGGTACTTTTTGATCAGATGTATATGCCCCTCAAAGCAGGTTATTTTGATCTGCCGGTTCCGGACAGCATGATCAGCCTGGTTCCCGGCTATACGGGGTTCACCGTCAAGCTGGAGGATGAGCGCACGTTGCTGCTGGAAAACGAACAGGGCTTTCTGATTGCTAATACCGCAGAATGGTACCAGCCTGACGCGCCCCAGAGTCACCTGGTGTATCTTGCCAGCCGGGCTGACCGGTTTTTCGTGTCGAATCATAACATGCCGGACTATCAGGGGAGCCATAATACCCGGGCCGCACAAATCCGGGTTCTGGCGGTGAATCCCCAGGGAGATCCCACCCGGATCCGGTTTCGCTTTGCAAAGCCCCTGTTTGGTCCGGACACAGTGGTATTGATTTGGGATTGGGAACAGAACCGGTTTGTTCAAGTGCATGAGTTAAAAGATAAATATATTCAGGGGCCCTTTTAGACAGGCAGCCTTCGGGCTAGCGAATTCCCCTTGCTATGCTATCTTTACAGCAGCGACCGCGGGGATCAGGTTGTGCCAATTCTTCTTGTTATTCTGCTGCTTTTTACTGGTGGTTATGCTCTTGCTGATGAGAGTGAGGGCATTATCCACACAGACACCACGCCGCTATCCGTGTCCATAAGGGATCGTGCCTTTTATTTTGTGGATGGCTCCGGTCAGGCCAAACCCTTTCTGGAAGCAAATATTCCCACCCTGAAGGAGCGCTACGGTTTCAGACCGTTATCCGGCCTCCCGGAGAATATCGGCTACGAACACCGGGTGCATTGGTTGCTGGTGTCCCTGGATGGTATTGATATTCCGGCTGAACATCGCTTCTTTGAATATGACTATCCCCTGATTGATCACCTGGATGCCTATTTCAAAACCGGGGATGGCGACTGGCAGCCGGGCTATCGAACCGGTGATATGCTGCCTTATGAATCACGGCCAGTAAACTATCGGATTTTCTATTTCCCCATTCCCGCCGAAAAGAACTTTATGTTGCTGAGAATCCAGACCGAAGGCTCCCTGGTCATGCCGGTGGCGGTAGTTAATGGTCAGCGGATTCTGGAACACATGCGCCACAGTACCCTGGTGTACGGCCTGTTCTTTGGTGCGCTGGGAATAATGTGCATCTATAACCTGTTCGTGTACTTTTTTACGCGGGAAACCAGCTATTTCTACTACGTCAGTACACTGTTCTTTATTCTGCTGTATCTTCTGGCCATGAGCGGCTATGGCTACGAGCTGTTGTGGCGGGAAAACGGTCAATGGGTCAATGAGCACATCCAGCCCATCACGGTGGGGCTGATTCTGGCCTGTGTCAGCCTGTTTACCAAAGACGTTCTCAAATTATCGGTATTTCTGCCTCGGCTTGCTCTGTGTTTTACGCTGCTGTCCCGCGCCTGTTTTGGTATTGCACTGGCAGGGTTTTTTCTGCCCTTGCGATCCCTGATTCATCTTATTTCCTTCATGCCAATTCTCACCATCGGGCTTACCATCATCGCTGCCGTCTATGGCGTCAGGGAAAATATTCAGGGCGCTCGGCTGTTTCTTATTGCCTGGTCCGCTGGCCTGCTGGGTGCGTTTCTGTTTGCACTTCATCAGCTGGGGGTATTGCCATCGCACCCGTTGTTTGTGCACAGTCTGAAATTTGGCGTGCTATTCAATACAGTGCTGCTGTCGTTCAGTCTGGTATCCCATATCAATTCCCTGCGCGCAGAAAAACTCAGAGCTGAGGAAATGGCTCACGAAAACTATCGTCTGGCATTGATCGACGGCCTGACCAATATTCCCAACCGACGGGCTTTTGACCATCAGTACCGGCTTGAATATCGCCGTTCCCAGCGCGAAAAATCACCACTCTCCATATTGATGGTGGATGTGGATTTTTTCAAAAGCTACAACGACAACTACGGTCACCGGAAAGGAGACGCCGTGCTCAGAACCGTGGCGAAAAAGCTGACGGAGTGTCTGGCAAGGCCCGCAGATTCGGTGTTTCGTTATGGTGGTGAGGAGTTTGTGGTGATGTTGCCTGATACGGATGCTGCCGGTGCCGAATATCTGGCGCAGCGCATGGTGGAGCAAGTGGCTGCGCAGTCCATTCCCCACAGCAGCAGCCCCTGGCAGCAACTCACTATTTCCATTGGCGGCACAACGGAGCTGCATTTTCAGCAGGATTTGCTGGCCGTGCTGGAAATGGCTGATGAGGCGCTGTATCAGGCCAAGAATACCGGTCGTAACCGCTACGTGTTTCGAAAGCCCAATACGAATATCCGCCAGTTTCACAGTCCCCAGCCCCGCAAAGGAGGGTAGCTTCAGCTGCTGACGGGCGCGGCAAAATATCCCTAAAAATTCCCACAAAACTACGTTAAATTAGCTATTTAGGGTAAAATATGCGCTCGCTCTGATTGCGACATCAAACGCATAAAACATACGCACAAAAATAAAAAGCTGGCTGGGTCCCGTCCAGCACAAGTAAACACAATGTCTCCCACAGGTTTATTATGTCAGTAGTTGAGTTATTGTCCTCACTCGCCAAAAAAGATATCCGTCTATGGCTCGAAGGCGAGAACCTTCGCTTCAGCGCACCGGAGGGGGCCTTTACCCCGGAGATCCGGGATCAGATCGTCGCGGCCAAGCCGCAGATTATCGAATTCCTGAAGCAGGCACAGAAACTCAGGAAAAAGGGTATAGAGGCTGCGGACAGGGAGGGCAAAATCCCCGTTTCCTACAGTCAGCAACGGCTCTGGCTGCTGAACCAGATCAACCCCGGAGACACCACCTACAACATTCCGGCCGCATTTCGTATCAGGGGCAATATCGATCCGGCATTGCTGGAAAAGGCCTTTGCGGCACTGGTGGAACGCCATGAGTCCCTGCGTACCACCTTCGCCGATGATGAGGGCGAACCCGTTCAGGTGATATCTTCCTTTACCCAGTGGCAGCTGCCCCTGGATGATTTCAGTGATCTTCCTGAATCTGAACGTGAATCACGTTTGCAGGCGCTGGTGAACCAGGAAGGCAGAACGCCATTTGATCTGAGCCAGGGGCCGTTGTTCAGAGCGCGCCTGGTGATTCTCGGGCAGGGTGAGGGTAATAATGAATATGCCCTGATCGCCTGCATGCACCACATCATTTCCGATGCCTGGTCCATGGAAGTGCTGGTAAAGGAAATGGCGGCTTTCTATATGGCCGCGGCCACTGGCACCAGGGCACCCCTGGAGCCCCTGCCGATACAGTACGCCGATTATGCTATCTGGCAGCGACAGTATCTGGAGGACGACGAATTCCGGGAAGATCTGGCCTACTGGGAAAAGCAGCTTAAAGACGCGCCGCCGGTTCTGGATATCCCCACGGATTATCCCCGCCCGGATTTGCTGAAAGGGGAAGGTGCGACCTATAAATTCCGGTTTTCTGATGCCCTGTCCCGGCAAATGGATGCCTTCTGCAAAGCGCAGGATATTACCCCTTTTATGCTGACACTGGGCGCCTGGCAGTTACTGCTGGGTCGTTACGCCAACAGTGATGATGTGGTGGTTGGCGCGCCGGTAGCAGGCAGGGACCGTTCAGAAACCCAGGAGCTGATCGGGTTTTTTGTGAATCTGCTGTTATTCAGGTTGCCGCTGTCCGGCCGACCCACGGTGAAAGCCTTTTATCAGCGGGTAAAGGAAATGGTACTGGGGGGATTCAATCACCAGGAAGTGCCTGTTGATATTCTGCTGGAGTCCATGGATGTGGAACGTCAGCCCGGCTATCCGCCACTGGCACAGGCTGCCTTCCAGTTATTGGTGCAGGAAGGCGGTGACAGCAGCGGGCCATCTTTCGGCGCGGGTTCGCTGGAAATCGAACCCATCAGCAGTGAAAATGTGTCCGCCCGTATGGACCTGACCCTGGGTGTGATGAAAACGCCCAAGGGCTACGAAGGAGGGCTGGAATACAACACCCAGCTGTTCAATGAGTCCACCATTGCGAATCTGATGGACCAGTATCAGTTCTTGATGGGTGCCCTGACAACAAACCCCGATCAGGTAGTGACTGATATCAATCTGTTTGATGATCATTTTCTGCTGGAGCATCTTGGATTCAGCGAGGCCGATTACGAACTCGCTTCGCTCAACGCCAACCAGCAGGTAATGCTGATCGACCAGCTGGCCCACCCGGACACCAAACAGAATGCCTACGGCATCTACGCTGAATTACCGGCTTCGGTGGATACGGGATTACTGGAGCAGGCCATTCAGGCGGTATCCGATGCCACGCCCATGTTGCGGGCTGCACTGAAGCGCTGCGATATTCCCGCTGCAGACGACGCCTATTTTGTTATCCCGAAAAACAAACCCGTGCACTTGCAAAAGCATTCCGTGAAGGGGCTTTCGGCCACCGATCAGCAGCTGGCCATTGATGCACTCATGCATCGTGCCTTTGATATTTTCAGTGAAGACCTTGCTCACTACCACTGGGTGGAAAAATCCGATCAGCAGGCGGTATTGGTGCTGGGCTGCCACCACATGGTACTGGACGGGGCGGCAACCTTTGCGCAGATGAGCAAGGTGCTGAATGCCTATCAGTCACTGAAACAGGGGCAGCCCGTTAAACTGGAAGCGGACCGGGGTTATAAGGCCTATTACCAGTGGGAGAAAGTGCACGGTAACACCGCGGCGATTTATGATTTCTGGAAAACCCGCCTGAAAGACACCGAGGCCCTGAACTTCAGCAAACCGCGGCCCGGTTTCTATCAGGCCAGCGATTCTGCCCGTACCGTTGATAACTGCATTGTGCGCCTGAAACTGGATTCAGCCACCGTCAGCGGCATCCGAGAGTTTATTCAGCAACAGGGGCTGTCGGTGCCGGTATATTTCCGCACCCTGTACGGCATGATGCTGCTGAATTATTGCCGCGCGGAAGGCAGCTTCTCCATTTTTGATTTTTATGGAAACCGCAGGCAGGTCAGTCAACAGGCCATTGGCTGTTTCTATCAGCAGCATCCGGTGATTTTTGATAAAGCCTGTTTCAGTGCGGATGCGCAGGTCACAGACTGGTTTGAAAAAGCACTGGAATTCAACCAGCTGGTAAAGGATAAGCGGGTAATATCCATCAGCGATCAGCGGGCGCTGGCCAGTCTGGGCCCGGCGCTGTTCATGTTTAATTTTTACAACTTTACCACCAGGGAATCGGTGGAAGGGGAGTCCGTGGTGCCCTATATGTCGGCACCCCGGGTGGACCACGGCGTGCAGTTTATTGTGAGGGCCGCCGGAGAATCCATTGAGCTGGAATTGCGCTACGATCCACGGGTGTTCGAGGACTGTCAGTTCCTGCCCCGCCTGCAGCACCTGAGTGAACAGATTGTCAGCGGCGAAGCGGTAACTACCGGTGACCTTACCTGTCTGTCAGCCGGTGAGCTGGGCCGTTTGCACCACTGGGCCACGGCAGACGAACGTAATCCCCTGCCGGAAAGCACCGTTGTTGACTGGTTCCTTGAGCAGGCAGAAAAAACACCGGACCGGGTGGCGTTGATAGAAGGTAACACCACCATGACCTACCGGGATCTGCACCAGCGGTCCAATCAGATCGCCCACTGGCTGAAGTCACAGGGCGTGAGTGCCAATCAAAGAGTGGGGTTGTGCTTTGACCGTTCCGCAGCCTTTGTAACGGCCGTGTGGGGTGTGTTAAAGGCGGGTGGTGCCTACATTCCCATGGACGCCGCGTACCCCGCCGAGCGCCTGCAATATATGGTGGAAGACAGCAGCGCGCCGGTAATTCTGACCCAGCAAAAAGTGGCAGAGGTGATTCCGGCAACCGATGCCGTGGTTTGTGTGATTGATCAGGACA
>JAWVYU010000235.1:0-8212 GCA_033722575.1 Ketobacteraceae bacterium
CAACAAGGCTCGCCGGATCCGCCTGATGCGGACGCGCCTGCTGCAAACGGGCGATCAGGAGCATGTGTTACTACTTACCATGCACCACATCATTTCTGATGGCTGGTCGCTGGGTATTCTGATTGACGAGATTGCGGAGCTGTATGCCGCCCTGAAAGAGGGCCGCGAGGCCAATGTGCCTGAACTCAAGGTTCAGTACGCCGACTATGCGAAATGGCAACGGGACTGGATGGATGGGCCGGTCTATGAACATCAGCTGTCCTACTGGCGCGAGCATTTGCAGGATGTACCGGTGCTGGAGTTGCCAACCGACAAACCCCGTCCGCCGGTGCAGACTTTCCACGGTGCCTACGAGCAGGTAAAAATACCGGCCGCGCTCACTGCCAGGCTGAATGAACTCAGTCACAGTCAGGGAGCTACTTTGTTCATGACGCTGTTGAGCGCACTGTATGCGCTGCTGCAGCGCTACAGCGGCCAGTCCGATATCTGTATCGGCACACCGGTGGCAAACCGGGCCCGGGAGGAGTTCGAGCGCCTGATCGGCTGCTTCGTGAATACCCTGGCCCTGCGGGTGGACCTGCAGGATGATCCGCGTTTTGTGGATCTGCTGATGCAGGTGGAAGATGTCACGTTGAACGCCTACGGGCATCAGGATCTGCCGTTTGAGCGGCTGGTGGATGAGCTGGGTATTGCACGGGAAAAGAGTCATTCGCCGCTGTTCCAGGTGATGTTCACTTTGCAAAACGCCTCTGCGGAACATGAGTTACGCTTGCCGGGGCTGGATCTGGAGTTGCTGCCGTCGGTCATGCAAACCGCCAAGTTTGATCTCACTCTGAATCTGACAGAGCGGGCCGAGGGACTGGTGGGCGAACTGGAATACAATACCGATCTTTTCAATCGCGATACCGTACACCGTATGGTGGGTCATTTCGAAATGATCCTGGAAGCCATCGTGGCACACCCCCATCTGCGGGTTTCCGAGCTGCCGTTGCTGACCGACAAGGAGCAGCAACTGATTCTGCGGGAGTGGAACCATGTGGATGCGTCCTACGACTATGAGGATACCGTTCACGGCCGGTTCGAAAAACAGGTGGCAGCGACGCCCCAGGCAACAGCAATTACCTGCAGTGGTCAGTCACTCACTTACAGTGAGTTGAATGCCAGAGCCAATCAGCTCGGGGCGTTGCTGCGGGCCCGTGGCGTCAAACCCGATGACCTGGTGGGCATCAGCCTGGATCGCTCTCTGGATATGGTAATAGCCATTCTGGGGGTACTCAAAGCGGGTGGGGCCTATGTGCCCATCGATCCGGCCAACCCGGGTGAGCGCAAGCAGTTCATTCTTGAGGATGCTGCCTGCAAGCTGCTGGTGACCCATAGCAGTGTTGGTGACGACATACCCCGGGGGAGTTACGAAGCGCTTTATCTGGATGAACTTTCTGATGAGCTGGCACAGCAGCCTGTGGATAATCTCGAACCCAATGCCGGGCCGGATAACCGCGCCTATGTGATTTACACTTCCGGCACCACAGGTAAACCCAAGGGCGTACTGATTCCCCACAGTAACGTGATCCGCCTGTTCACAGCTACGGATCAATGGTACGGCTTTGCCCAGGATGATGTCTGGACGCTGTTCCATTCATTCGCCTTCGATTTCTCCGTATGGGAAATCTGGGGCGCGCTGTTCTATGGTGGCCGGGTAGTGGTTGTGCCCCAGGCTGTCGCCAAGGCCACGGAAGACTTTTACAAACTGGTGGTGGAAGAGGGGGTGACGGTGCTTAACCAGACACCATCCGCTTTTACCCAGTTTATCAAAGTGGATGAAATGCAGTGCGATCAGCAGACCGAGTGGGCCAACCGGCTGCAGCTGCGCTATGTGATTTTTGGCGGTGAGGCCCTGGATTTCTCGGCTCTGCACACCTGGAACGAGCGCCACGGCCTGAATCAGCCCCAGCTGGTGAACATGTACGGCATCACCGAAACCACCGTGCATGTTACCTATCACCGTATTACCGGGGATGACCTGGCCAAGCGGGCCAGTCTGATCGGGCGGCCCATTCCGGATCTTGATGTGTATATTCTGGACAGCCACATGAATCCGGTGCCCGTCGGTGTTCCCGGTGAGTTGCATGTGGGCGGGCAGGGTGTGTGCCAGGGTTACCTGAACCGGCCTGAGCTGACCGAAGAGCGCTTTGTGGATAACCCCTTTGGTGCCACGGTGAAGCGTGATAACGGGCTTTACGATTGCCTATACAAAACCGGTGATCTTGGCCGTTATCTGGTGGACGGCACCATCGAATATATGGGGCGTATTGACCATCAGGTGAAGATTCGCGGCTATCGCATTGAGCTGGGGGAAATCGAGTCCACGGTGAGTCAGCATCCTGGAGTCCGTGAGTCGGTAGTACAGGTCTGGACTGACGACAATGGCGACCGGCACCTGGTGGCCTATGTGGTCAGTGACCGTGCCGATCTTGACCCGGCCCAGTTGAAAGCCGTGCTGCGCAAGCAGTTGCCGGAATATATGGTACCGGCTTTCTACGTGGTGCTGGACGAATTGCCGCTCACCGCCAACGGCAAGGTAGACAAGAAAGCCTTGCCGGAGCCAGAGGCGGCCACGGGCACTGCAGGCCAGTATATTGCGCCCCGTAACGAGACCGAGGAGCAATTGGTGGAAATCTGGCAGGAAGTACTCAACCGGGAGCAGATCGGTGTCAAAGACAACTTCTTTGATATTGGTGGTCATTCGCTGCTGGCAACCCAGGTAGTGTCCCGCATCCGTGAGCAGTTCAATGTGGAGCTGGCGCTGAGCGTGCTCTTCGAAGACCCCACCGTGGAGGGGATTGCGCTGCACCTTCTGGAGGCTGAACTGGGTGGTACAGATGATGATGAGCTGGCTGCCATGCTGGCAGAACTGGAAAATGAACCGGACAATGACCCCGAATGATCCCTGAAAAGTGATCAGTTTCGCCTTCTGAGTACCGGCCCCCATCTGGGGGCTGGGCATCAGCCTAACTCTCCTATAAAATGCGTGTTACCCATTTTGTTAAACAATGGGATAAACCGGCACTCAAGGGATTGAACAGGTAACTCATTAAAATCCAAGGCGAAAACGGGCATTTAGCCAGGGATTGGAGCTGCCGATGCCTTACAGAAAACCTGAAAATAATAAATATAAAAAGCTGTACAACGATAACTATAAGTTTGAAGCGAAACCTGATCATGGTTGGCGCAGGAAATGTGTTAATTTCAGGTGGGATTTGGATAACTCCGCAGGTTGGCTTGGATGATGCCTGCTAAAGTTATAAGTGAGATTGGCTCCGGGGCATGTACCTTACTCCAGCGAAACGCCATTCCTAAAAACTTATCCGTTGTTATAGCTTGGAAAGCCGGATCTGCCGGGTTTTGTGCAGAGATGTGCGGTATTCCAATCTGCAGCTCTTCTAACGGGCTCTGACGTGCGATTTAACACACCTGTTGGGTGCGGCGGGCGCGTTGGTAGAAGCGGTTGCAGTAAAGAGATAAGAAAAAATTAAACAGGCAAATCCTTAATGAGTGACAAGCAGTTATTAAAACGGTTGGCTAGCTTATCGCCGGAACAGCGCGAGCTTTTACTCAAACAATTACAAAAAAAGAAAAGTAAACAGGCACAACCGAAAATTGGCGCAATCAAGCGGTATGAGCGGTCTTCCAATCGACTGTCCATGTCCTATGCACAGCAACGCCTGTGGTTTCTGGACCAGTTCCAGTCAGGCAGCGCCAGTTACAATATCTCGGCTGCGCTGAAATTGCGTGGCAATCTGGATGTAGAGGCGCTGCGGCTTGCCTTTGAGGAAATTGTCAATCGCCACGAATCACTCCGTACTACCTTCGTCAATGAAGACGGTCAGGGCAAACAGGTCATCAATGAACCCCGTCGATGGGAATTGCCCACCATCAGCCTTGAACCCCTGTCAGAGGAAGAGCAGGATGAGGTTATCAAAACCCGGTTTCAGGGAGACGCCCATACCTCCTTTGACCTGATCAACGGTCCGTTATTGCGAACCCGCCTGATACGGCTGGCATCGGATCGTCATATCCTGCTGGTCACCATGCATCATATCGTGGCCGATGGCTGGTCCATGGGAGTGCTGATCAAAGAGGTTGCCACTCTCTACGAAGCCTTCTCCGAAGACCGCGGTTCGCCCCTGCCGGATCTGAAAATCCAGTATGCTGATTACGCCCAGTGGCAGCGGGAATGGCTCACTGGTGAACGGCTGGAAAAACAGCTCAATTATTGGAAAGCACGACTGGAAGGCGCCCCGGTGCTGGAGCTGCCCACTGACTATTCGCGGCCACCGGTGCAAACCTTTGCCGGTTCCAATATTCAGTTCGAACTCGATCAGATGCTGACCGCCCAACTGAACGGACTCGCCAAGAAACAGGGTGTTACGCTGTTTACGGTACTGATGGCCACGCTCAAAGTGCTGCTGCACCGTTACAGCGGCCAGGAAGATGTCTGCGTGGGCACACCCATTGCCAACCGGACCCGCCCGGAACTGGAGCCTCTGATTGGCTGTTTCGTAAACACCCTGGCGGTGCGCAGCGACCTGGCAAACAACATATCCTTCACGTCCTTGCTAAGGCAGCTGCAGCAGGATCTGACCAGTGCCTACGATCACCAGGAAATCCCCTTTGAGCGTCTGGTGGATGAGCTGGGCGTGGCCCGCGAAATGAGCCATACGCCGCTGTTCCAGGTGATGTTTGTACTGCAGAACGCGGCGCAAACCAGTGCCCTGCAGCTTCCCGGCCTGGATATTGAACTGTTGCCGGAGGAATCCCATACCTCAAAGTTTGATATCACTGTGAACCTGCGGGAGGAAAAGGGGGTTATCAAAGGCGACTGGGAATACGCCACCGATCTTTTCAAACGCGCCACCATTGAGCGCATGATGGGCCATTTCAGGAACCTGCTGGCTTCCATCGTGAAAGACCCCAGTGTGGGCATTGATGAGTTGACCCTGCTGAGCCCGGCGGACAGAAAGCAGCTGTTGCACGGTTTCAACCAGACCACCGCTGCCTATGAGCGCAATGTCTGTATTATTCAGCGTTTTGAGGCGGAGGTGAACGCCTATGAGCACACCACCGCCATCGTGTTTGAAGACCAGTCACTCACCTATGGCGAGTTGAACCGGCTTGCTAACCGTATCGCTCATGCGCTGATTGGCCGGGGAGTAAAACCGAATTACCGGGTTGGCATCTGCGCGGATCGCTCCATTGAAATGGTGGCGGGTATCCTGGGTATTTTAAAAGCCGGTGCGGCTTTCGTGCCACTGGACCCTTCCTATCCCCAGGATCGCCTGTTATTCATGCTGGAGGACACCGACGCGGATATCGTCCTGGTGCACCGGCATCTGCGGGAACGCCTGCCCATCGCTGATAATCAATCCGTGGAGCTGGATGACTTTGCTGTGTCAGCACCTGAGGGTGATGGTGAGAATACAAGCGAAGAAAACCCCGGCGTCTATGTTGAACCCACAGCACCTGCCTATGTCATGTACACATCAGGCTCCACCGGCAAGCCGAAAGGTATTGAGGTGGTGCAGCGCAACGTGGTTCGCCTGGTACGCAATACCAACTTCATGTCTCTGAACGACAGTGTGGTGTTCCTCCAGTATGCACCCATCTCCTTTGATGCGGCGACCCTGGAAATATGGGGGCCGTTACTCAACGGAGGCAGGCTGGTGGTCTGCCCGCCGGGCCAGTTGTCCGCGGAAGAACTGGGTGAAGTGATTCGCAGCAACCAGGTGAATGCGGTATGGCTCACAGCGGCGCTGTTTCATTTTATTGCGGAATATCACGTGGAGGCACTGACCGGGGTAAAACAGTTGCTGGCAGGTGGTGATGTGTTATCGCCGGCGCTGGTGAAGAAGGTGCTGGCAACCCACACCGGCGCCACGCTGATTAATGGTTACGGCCCCACTGAAAATACCACCTTTACCTGCTGCTATCCGATGCACACGGTGGAGGATGTGCGTCAGACGGTACCGATCGGCAAGCCCATCGCCAACACCCGTGTCTATATTCTTGACAGGCAACTGAATCCGGTGCCGGTGGGTGTGCCTGGTGAACTTTACACATCGGGCGATGGTATATCCAACGGTTACCTTAACCGGGACGAGCTGACCAACGAAGTCTTTGTCCGGAATCCTTTCGATGAAGGCGATGATCCGGTTATGTACAAAACCGGCGATCTGGTGCGTTTTTACGAAGACGGTAATATCGAATACATCGGGCGCATTGACCAGCAGGTGAAGATTCGGGGCTATCGTATCGAGCTGGGTGAAATCGAGGAAGCACTGGGCCGGATTAACACGGTGCGGTCGGTGGCGGTGATTGCCCGGGAGGATGTGCCCGGCGTGAAGCGTCTGGTGGCCTATGTGATCCCTCAGGACAACGAGGATCTTATTGCCCATGAATTAAAGGCAGAGCTGAAAAATTCTCTGCCGGATTACATGATTCCGTCGGCATTTGTGATGATGGATTCATTTCCCGTTACCGCCAATGGCAAGCTGGACCGCAAGGCATTGCCCAAGCCGGAAACGGATACTGAAGCGGCAGCCGACCGGGTACCGCCGCGGAGCGAAAAGGAAAAGGCCCTGGCGGAGATCTGGAAAGCGGTACTGAACCTTGAGGAAGTGGGTGTTTACGATAACTTCTTTGAGCTGGGGGGTGACTCCATCCTCAGTATCCAGATTACCAGCCGGGCGAAAATGGCCGGGCTTCACCTTACCACCAAACAGATTTTTGAGAACCAGACCATAGCCGAGCTGGCGGAAGTGGCCAGCGAAGTGGAAGCGCCCATACTGGCGGAGCAGGGGCTGGTTATGGGTGAGGTAACCCTGTCACCCATTGAAAACTGGTTTTTTGAGCACGAATTCAAAGATGAGCACCACTGGAACCAGTCGGTGCTGCTGACTATCAAGCCCGAAGTGACGCTGCCCAATGCCAAGATTGCCGAAGCGCTGTCCATGGTTATTGTGCAGCATGACGCGCTGCGGTTGCGATTCGAGAGAACGGCAGACGGTATTCTGCAGTACCATCACGATGATCCCGACGGTTACGGTCACTTTGCCCTTCATGATGTGGATTTGCGGAACAAGCCTGGCTATACCGTCAATGATGAAATCGCCTCCCATGCCAATGGTATTCAGTCCAGTCTGAATCTGGCAAAAGGCCCGCTGATGGCCGCCGCCATTTTTGAATTACCGGAAAACCAGCGCAAGCTGCTGCTGGTGATTCACCACCTGGTGGTGGATGGTGTGTCCTGGCGCGTACTGCTGGACGATTTCACCACGGCGCTGGAAGCCATGAACAGCAAACAGGCACCCAGATTTCAGCCCAAAACCACCTCTTACAAACAGTGGGTCGAAGCACTTCAGCAGCATGTGGCCAGTGGCGCCCTGAATCCGGAAATCGATTACTGGAAAAATATCATTGGCCATGCAAAAAGCACGTTGCCTGTGGATAACGAAAACGGGCGCAACCTGGTGGCGTTGTCCCACAAACACACCGTAGTGCTGGATAATGCCAAAACCAGTGAACTGTTGCGTGATGTGCCCAAGGCGTATAAAACCGAGATCAATGACATTCTGCTGACTGCACTGGCCAAAACCGTGGCCAGCTGGTCCGGCAACCGCGAATTGCTGATTGATCTGGAAGGTCACGGGCGGGAAATCTTTAACGAGCGCGTCGATCTGAGCCGCACGGTGGGCTGGTTTACCTCAGTGTACCCGGTGCGCCTGCGCTATGATTCGGCCTTGCCCATTGATGTGAACCTGAAAGGCATCAAGGAGAACCTCCGTACCATTCCGAACCGGGGCTTTGGCTTCGGTGCGTTGAAGTACCTGTCCGAAGATCCCCTGTTGCGACAGAGCTTTTCCGATGCGCCCAAAGCCGATGTGGTATTCAATTATCTGGGCCAGTTCGATGCCATTCTGGACAACAATGCGTGGTTTGAACTGGCAACGGAAGACAAGGGTTATGAACACAGCCTGGACAGCGAAGAGCCTCACCTGCTGAGCGTTAACAGTCATGTGGTGGATGGCGCTCTCCACGTGGAGTGGATCTACAGCACGGAAATTTTCGATACGGCGAGCATCAATTATCTTGCGGATCATTACGTCGATAACCTTAAGCAGATTATTGATTACTGCCTTGATCCGACCACTTTCGG
>JAWVYU010000236.1:0-8173 GCA_033722575.1 Ketobacteraceae bacterium
AAACTGGTGGAGGGGGGAGGATTCGAACCTCCGAAGCTTTCGCGTCAGATTTACAGTCTGATCCCTTTGGCCACTCGGGAACCCCTCCCAAGCATGACGCAATCCGGAAACCCGGTCTAATGGAGCTGGCGAGAGGAGTCGAACCCCCGACCGGCTGATTACAAGTCAGCTGCTCTACCAACTGAGCTACGCCAGCTTTACGTCATTTCGTAGGCGGCGAATTCTACGCAAATTAAGGGGTTGATGCAAACATTTCACACAAAGTTTCAGAAAATTTTATTTTTTCACTATCATCAACAAGTTGCGTGAGCATTTGGGCCGTGGAACCGGGCTCAAATCCGCCGGTTAAACCCACCCAGAATCGGCTCTCAGTGCGCTTGATCTGATGGATTTCCGCCTCGTATCCGGCGGACGCCATTCTGGCGAGAACCCCCTGGGCGGACGCAGGCTGCTTGAACAAACCAAGGGAAATCCCGTTGGCAAACTCCCCCTCACTGATCAAATAACTGTCAACTTTGTTGCTTTGCAGGCGGCGCAGTATTCGCAACGCCTCCGACCGACTGCCAAGGGGCGGTATGACAACCCAGTTGTCAACATCCAGAACCACCTCATCCTGACGCAGGACCGGGTCTGCACCCATTTCTTCCAGGCTCATCAGCAATGCCTGCGCTCTGGCTTCATCCTCAAAAGGCCCCACTTTGGCGCAGACAGGCGCTGGCGCCGGGTCTTCGGCACCAGAAGCGGCAGACTCCGGGGAAGTGGCGGGCTCACCCGCCACCCGGGGTGGAGCTTTTGGGCTCTCAGGCGTTTGCGAAGCAGCCTTCTGGACCTGCCGCTCCCGCGACAGGCGGTTGATGGAGGGCGGAGGGACGGACTGACCAGCCGTGGTGAGCACCTCTTTCAACAGGACCAGGCGCTCCCCGCCCTCAGGTTCGGCAGCCGTAGGGCGGACAGCCGAATCGGCGCGCGATTCGGCGGGCTCCAGGTGATTGGGCACCACATAGAACTCCCAGCCGAAATACAGCAGATTGAACAAGACCAGGGAAAGAAAAATCCAGCGCATAGGAAGTCAGGCGTCTCCTGCAGCATTCATCATGACTTCAAGCCCCTCAAACACAAGCCCCCCCACAATGCGACAGGGGCAGTCCAGGTGACGTGCCAGTAAATGCGCATCCCCGCCGGTCAGCACCAGCTGCGAAGCGCCATCACCGGCGATACGCTGCAAATGCTGGTAGGCAGACCTGACCTGGGCCACCAGAGAAAATAGGGCGCCATTATACACAGCATCTGTGGTGCTGGCTCCCGGGAGTATATCGGCATGTTCCAGCTTGTCATAATCCACAATGACCTGGTCGGTTCCCGCCAGCAACGCCCCCACGGACAACCTTAGCCCCGCCAGGATAAAGCCGCCGAGGTGCTGACCGGTTTCAGACACCCAGTCAGCAG
Source organism: Ketobacteraceae bacterium (assembly GCA_033722575.1). Taxonomy (GTDB): domain Bacteria; phylum Pseudomonadota; class Gammaproteobacteria; order Pseudomonadales; family Ketobacteraceae. The sequence goes on from JAWVYU010000236.1 coordinate 1,447, forward strand.
TGACCGCACTGCCACAGTCCATCACACAAAAGGCACCCTCAAAGCCGTGACGCACGCCGATCATGGCCAACCAGCGGTCTATACCCATGCGCGCCGGATCCTGGTAACTGTTGACCAGCCCGCAGGCAGCCCCGGAGACCCGGGCAACAAATGGCTCAACGGCGAAGTGCTGGCGCAGCGCATCCAGCATTGCTTCCTGATACTGCTGCGATTTGACGCAGGCCAGACCCACCCGCTCGGGCGCTCCGATATCAGCCGCCAGCCGGGCAATGGCATCCGTACAGGGCTCCCGGGAAGAGCCGGCACCCTCCAGCGTGGCATCACTGGTCTGCCAGCGCCATTTGAAATTGGTATTACCCACATCAATCAGCAGCGCAGCCACTCACACACCCCGCAACGACAGCTCACCGCCCTTGAAGATTTCCACACCCTCGGAGGTTTCCAGGCGCAAGCCACCAGTGGGGTCGACGCCCCGGGCCACCCCTCGCGTAGTCTGGGAGCCGGCATGAATCAGCACTGGCTTGCCCCGGAAGGCATCAAAAGCCTCCCAGCGGGACTGGAAGCCCTGAAAACCGGTCCGCGAAAACTGATCCAGCATCACCAGAACCGAAGAAATCACTTTTCCCGCCAGTTCATTGCGGGTAGCTCCTACACCATGATCAGACAGCTGGGTATAGGGCTGGTCAATATCAGCCGCTTCTGACGGGTTAAGTCGCGTGTTTATTCCCAGGCCCAGCACCACCTGGCAGTGGCCGGCAGGGTCGCCGGTCATTTCCAGCAACACCCCGCCCAGCTTGGCAGAGCCCACCAGCAGATCATTGGGCCATTTGAGAAGAACGCCCCCGCAGCCCATGGCTTTCAGGGTCTCGGCAATCACCAGCCCGGTAGCCAGGCTCAGCCCCTCCAGGGATGCCGCTCCCCCGTGGAAATGCCAGACCGCCGACATATAAAGGTTGGTACCAAAGGGCGACACCCAGGTCCTGCCACGCCGCCCTCTGCCTGCCGTTTGCTGCTCGGCCAGACAGACATATCCGGAACCGACACCGTCGGAAGCCCTGCGCATGGCAACATCATTGGTTGACGACACCACCCCGTGAACTTCCAGGTCGCCCAGCAGGCGCAGCCCGTCATCACTCAGGTGGGCCGTCACCGACTCCACTGACAACAGCTCTACCGGCGTATGGAGTTTGTAGCCCTTGCCTTTGACGGAAAACACCTCCAGCCCTTTCTCTTCCAGCTTCTGGATCTGCTTCCATACCGCCGCACGGCTGATTCCCAGCTCTTGCCCCAATTCATCGCCGGAATGAAACTGGCCATCTGCCAGCAATTCTACAATTCGCACTCGCCTACCCGCACTATTCCATCATTTTCAGATTATCTGTCAGCCACGCCCAGCGCGGCACGCTTGGCATCAAGCTCCGCTACGATACCATCACATACAATTTCGCACAGCTCAAAAACGAACGGCGCCGCAATGGAAAATTTTGCCTGATTGCCTTCCTGCCGGCGCGCTACCAGCCCGGCATTACGAAGCACGGTCAGGTGCTTGGAAATGTTGGGCTGGGAGCTGCCCGTTTCGTCAACAAGCTGACCGACGGTGCGCTCCCCCTGCTGAAGGCACCGGAGCACCTTGAGCCTCATGGGGTCACTAAGCACTCGGAACCGCTGTGCTACCATCTCCAGCATATCGTCTGACAATTCCAGCTCGGCCATGGGTTTTTACCACCAACGCTACAACAACTGACGCAAATCATAGCAATAATCTTTCGAGTTGACTATATAACTATATGGTTATATAGTTCACACAAATCCCAGACCAAGGATACCCCATGAACAAGATGATACACGCCGCCATTATGCGTCCCCGCCGGGTACTCTGGGGCACCCTGATTCTGGTGCTGTTGTTCGCCAGCCAGATCCCAAGAATCAAGGTGGATACCGACCCGGAAAACATGCTGCCTCATGATCAGCCCGAGCGGGTGCTCCACGACCAGATCAAACAGCGTTTCAACCTGCACGATATGATCGTGGTGGGCGTTGTTAATGAACAGGACCCCCATGGCATCTATAACCCCCGGTCCCTCAGCAATATTCAGCAACTGACCCGGTTTATCGAATCCCTGGATGGCGTCATCAGCAAAGACCTGATGTCTCTGAGTAATGTAGACAATATCACCCAGGAAGGCCCGGGCACCATCCGGTTCGAGTGGATGATGAAACAGCCTCCCGATACCCAGGACGAAGCCAACGCCACCCGGAAAGCGGTGGAGCGCCTGCCGCTTTTCTATAACACCCTGGTGTCCGAAACCGGGAACGCAGCCGCTATTTATGTTCCGATTGAAAAGAAAGACATGAGTCACCGGATATCCACCGCCATCGAGGATTTCGCGGCGCAGCTGCCCGGAAACGATCACTACCACATCACGGGTTTACCGGTGGCGGAAGACACCTTCGGCGTAGAGATGTTTGTCCAGATGGCAATATCCGCGCCACTGGCGGCGCTGGTGATCTTCGGCCTGATGTGGTTCTTTTTCCGCAGCCTCAGCCTGGTAACTGCCCCCATGCTGGTGGCCATGGCCACGGTGCTTGTCATCATGGGTTTTCTCATCGGTTCAGGGTTTACGGTTCATATCATGAGTTCCATGATCCCCATCTTCCTTATGCCCATTGCCGTGGTGGATTCCATCCACATACTCTCGGAATTTGCTGAGCTGCACAAATCCGGAGATTCCCCCAGGGATACCATCGAGAAGGTACTGAACAACCTGTTCAAACCCATGCTGTTTACCTCTATTACCTCCTCCGCCGGGTTTGCCTCCCTCGCCTTCACACCCATACCACCCGTGCAGATTTTCGGCCTTTATGTGGCGTTTGGTATTTTCCTTGCTTTCCTGCTCACCGTTACCTTTATTCCGGCGTATGTGGTGAGCCTGTCACCCAAATCCCTCAGCAGGCTTGCCAACATTCACCACACCAACGACAGCAATGGTGTGCTGGCCAGATGGCTCCCATCCACTGGCCGTTTTGCCCTGAATCATGCCGGTAAAATCCTGTTCGTCTGTGTGATGCTGGTGGCTGTCAGTGTTTACGGGATTCAGCAAATCCGGATCAATGACAACCCGGTTCGCTGGTTTAAAGCCTCGCACGACATCCGTATTGCCGATCGTGTTCTTAATGAGCATTTCGCCGGCACTTACAGCGCCTTTCTGACCCTGAAAAGAAACATCGGGGAGTCGCCCAACGCCGTCGTACTGAAGGCCGCCAAAGAGCTGGCAGAAGAACATGATGCCGGAGACCCGACAGAGCAGGTAAAAGCACTGATGCAACCCCTGGATACCGGTGACAGCTTTTATCAGAAGCTGGCCTTCGCGATCGATACCCACCTTTTTGAAAACAGCCCCGATAACGAGGCATTCTGGCTCGGGTTACTCGAACGGGTGGAGAGGCTGTCTGTAGAACAGAAATTTTTTCAAAAGCCGGAGGCGTTGGCCTATATCGAGGCGCTTCAGTCGCACCTGTTGTCCACCGGTATCGTGGGCAAGGCCAGCGGATTACCCGACGTGGTGAAAACCGTCTACCGGGAATTGACCGGCGGAGACGCCGATAATTACCGGATACCTGCATCATCCAGGGGCGTTGCCGAGGCACTGCTCAGCTATCAGTCATCCCATCGCCCGGACGATCTGTGGCATTTTGTTACCCCCGACTTTCAGTCCACTGCTTTATGGCTGCAACTGAAAAGCGGTGACAATAAGGACATGGACCAGGTACTGGAAGCCACAAGCCGTTTTGTAGAGAAGCACCCCTTACCGGAGGGTGTATCCATTGAATGGGGTGGCCTGACGTACATTAATGTCATCTGGCAGGAAGCTATGGTTAACGGCATGCTTCATAGTCTGCTGAGCGCTTTTGTGATTGTGTTCCTGATGATGGTATTTCTGTTCCGGTCGCTCCTGTTCGGGGTGCTGGCCATGATTCCGTTAAGCCTGACCATTGGCCTGATTTACGGCCTTATCGGCCTGATGGGCAAGGAGTATGACATGCCGGTCGCGGTGCTATCGGCACTGACACTGGGCTTATCGGTGGACTTTGCCATTCATTTTCTGGAACGGCTGCGCGCCATATACGCGGAAACCGCCGACTTCAGCCAGACAATATCGCGGATGTTTGGCGAACCCGCACTGGCCATTACACGCAATGCCATTGTCATCGCCGTGGGTTTTTTACCGCTTTTGGCAGCGCCGCTGGTGCCCTATAACACCGTGGGATTCTTCCTGGCCGCTATCATGTTTATATCCGCGTTGACCACACTGATTCTGCTGACAGCCTTGCTCAGATACCTGAATCACCATGCACTCAAATAGAGGAGATATACTGATGAGACCTGTGCTGCTATGGATGACATTGTTTGCCTTCTGCAATACCGCCATTGCCGCCGATGACCTGACGGATGCCGACACCATCGTGCGCAAGGCCAATCACGTGGCTTTCTACCAGGGCACAGATGGCAAGGCCACAGCCCGCATGCTGATTGTTGACAGCCAGGACCGGAAGCAGTTCCGCCAGTTCAGCATCGCACGCAAGGATATCAATGATGGCGGTGATGATGGTCATGCTGATGGAGACCAAAGCTTTTTCGTGTACTTTCATCGCCCGGCGGACGTGAAGAAAACCGCCTTCCTGGTCAACAAACACCTGGATCGCGATGATGACAGATGGCTCTACCTCCCCAGCCTGGACCTGGTAAAACGTATCGCAGCCGGCGACAAACGCACCAGTTTTGTGGGATCACATTTTTATTATGAAGATGTTTCCGGGCGCCAGCTTGATGAGGACCATCACCGGTTAAAGGAAACCACAAACAAACATTACGTAATCGAAGCCAAACCCAAAAAACCTGATTCCGTCGAGTTTTCCAGCTATCAGGTGTGGATCAACAAGGAAAACTTCGTTCCCGAGAAAACCGTTTATTTTGACCAGCAAGGCAAGGCCTACCGAACCGTAGAGGCCGTTGAAATTGAGACTGTCCAGGGCTTTCCCACCGCCACCAAAATGCGGATTGATGACCAGAAATCCGGTGGCTACACCCTTATGGAGCTACGGGACATTCATTATGATGTGGGGCTCAGCGCCGACCACTTTAGTGAGCGCTCCCTGCGCAATCCGCCCCCGGATCTGATTCAGTAGGTGAACCATGAACAAGGCTATTATGCTGAGCAGCGTGCTCATGATTGCTTCAGCTCCATCCGTTGCAGACAATGCCAGTGACTGGGATACCGCCTGGGACGAGTTTGAGCAGGTCGCTGAAACACCGGAGGAACCCTCACCGTTTTCCTGGAACACCAGTGTGGAAGCGGCAATGTCAGCAAGACTGAGAGACGACCCCGCCATCAGCCGTGACACGGTACTGGCAGAATTACGGAACCGCTGGAATGTGTTTTACGACAGTGACAATGTCAACCTGACCTACAAAGCTGATTTTTTGCTGGATGATCTGCGCAGCGATCACCACTATGAAACCCGGGAAGCGAATATTTTCTATCGCCCCGCCACTTATATGGAGTTCAAGGCAGGCCGCCAGATTCTGACCTGGGGCACCGGTGATCTGATTTTTCTTAATGATCTTTTTCCCAAGGACTGGCAATCCTTTTTCGCCGGCCGCGATGACCGTTACCTGAAAGCGCCATCGGACGCCATCAAGGTTTCCGCATTCAGCGATCTGGTAAACATCGATGTTGTCTATACGCCGGAATTCGACAGCGACATCTATATCAGCGGCGAGAGAATATCGTACTACTCGCCCATGGCAGGTCAGGTGGTGGCGGCGCCTCCCCGGCTGTCGCCAAGGGATCGTGACAACACGTTTGAAGACAGCGAACTTGCGGTACGGCTAAGCAAGAACCTGAAAGGTGCGGAATACGCGATTTACTTTTATGACGGTTTTTACAAGAGCCCGGTGGGGTTTGACCCCGACGCCGCCACTGCACTTTTCCCGGCACTTCGGGTATGGGGTGCCAGCTACCGGGCGCCCTGGTTTGGAGGCATTGGGAATCTTGAAGTGGCAGATTACCGGTCACTGGATGACCCCGGGGGTAACGACCCCTTTATCCCCAACGACCAGCAGCGCTACTTACTGGGTTTCGAGCGGGAGCTTTTAGCGAACTTCACCTTTGCACTGCAGTATTACCTTGAAATAACCGGGGATTACGATGAACTTGAGGAGCATTCACCCGACCCGGCCTCTGAGCAGGAGGAATACCGTCGAGTATGGACAAACCGGCTTACCTATCGGGTACTGAACGGTAATCTTACCTATTCATTCTTTACTTTTTATTCCCCGAGCGATCAGGATGGCTATCTCAGGCCGGCACTGGATTACCGTTACTCAGATCAACTGCAGGTGAGCATTGGCGGCAATATATTCTTTGGCGACGACCCTTACACTTTTTTCAACCGGTTTGAATACAACAGTAATCTGTACATGCGGGTTAAATATTATTTGTAAGAGCTGTTGACTGCCCGTTGCAGGCGTGACGCATCCTGATAAATAAACGTGCCCCCGAAACAACAAAACCCCGATACATTACTGTATCGGGGTTTGTCGTATTAAGAGCCTGACGATGACCTACTCTCACATGGGGAGACCCCACACTACCATCGGCGATGTCGCGTTTCACGGCTGAGTTCGGCATGGGATCAGGTGGTTCCACGACTCTATTGTCGTCAG
>JAWVYU010000237.1:0-8013 GCA_033722575.1 Ketobacteraceae bacterium
CAGACTACTACCTGTAATCTGTTTTTCAGTTAACTCGGCATCCATTGGCGGTTCCCCCGTTTTTCGATCGTCGCCATAGCATTCACAGCCGGATCATAGCGCGTTCCGGCCTCCGCGACGAATTTCTTCCGCTGCTGTCAGTCAGTTGGGCTTGGGAAGCATCCTGCCGGGTACCTGAATCCAGCCGCCATCATGAATATTTGCTCCCCAGTATAACCCCTTAAGGCGGTGTTCGGAAAACGCCAGACCCGCATGATGCAGGGCCAGGTCAGGATTCCGCCCACCGCCAGTTGATGCTGGATCTTTCGCGCAACCTGATCGGGGTTATTGCTTAGCGGATGGTTGTTGGTGTAAACAGGCTAACACCTGAAACGTCCATGGGAATGCTAACATATCAACAAAAAACAAAGCCTTAAAACAACGCGCACAGTCATTATCTCCTTGTAGTTGCAGGGGTGGTTTCGCTCTTGGATGAAGATTGCAGGCTTGCTAGAACGTCCCGAATGCGTTGCTCCATAAGCCGCCTAATTGAAAAATATCCCCGGCAATTTTGAGCGGATTGATGTTTGGTGTCCGGTGATCGTAGAAAATGACAGCCGCTGCATCGTAATTTGTCTGTCCGTTGCGATAGATGGGAACAGCCCGCTTGGTGCCTCCGGGAAGATCCTTGACCGCAATGGCGCCCTTGATGTTAGTGTGCCCTTTGGTAATACCGAAACGTTTGCCGTAAACCCGGAGCCTCTGCGGATTGCCGTATCCATTAACGCCCACCACCGCATGATCACCTGCTTCTCCGGAAATGGTGACCGTTTCCTGATTCGAAATGGTGTATTCAACATTGGTGCGTGCCACCACAAAAAACTTGTTAATCATCCTGATGGGTGCGATGCCATTGTGCCACCAGCGAACTTCAACATGACCGGTATAGCCGGCAGGTAGCCTTGACTGGACGCAGAAAATGGATCGTTTATTACGGTTAAAGTCCCATTTATTGAACTCGCGCCGGGGATTGGCACCTGTCGACCAGTCCACCATATCCAGAGTGCCCAGTGTGCCTCCGGGAACCCAGTCCGGTGACCCCACAATACTGAACTCGGCGCAGGCGATTATGTTTCTGGCCCGATGCCTGGCGGGCACCTTCTGATAGGGACCATAGTTGGCGAACCCTGTGCCCTGATAGGCGATGACATTGTCGCCACTGACTGAGCCGGTCTGTTTGGGCTGAGAGGCGGGGGTGTAATGAAATATATGATCGATGATGGCGGCACGACTGGTTTGCGCGACAAACAGGCCGAAAAGAAATATACCAAAGCATTGAATGATCCGTTGCATGATGTTCCTCCGGTTTAAATCAACAGGTGTGGCAGTCCAACTTGGATGCATATTGTCTGGCCTTGTGGTTATGAAATGAGCAGTGAGCGCAGACAGTAGTTAAAAAATTACTCTTTCCGTTTCAGCCTGTCTGTAATCTATGAGGACTAGCCATGTTTCAGGTGCTAATCTTTTTGGACTATATTCGCCAGCCTGGCTGACGGTTTTTATCAGGGAAAAGGCACAGGAGCGTTCACCATGAAAGTTCCCAGCATTCTGATCGTCGATGATCACGCGTTATTTCGCACGGGTTTGTCGATGATTCTTAATCAGGACGGTTACCATAAAATTCAGCAAGCCGGTTCCGTATCCGAAGCGATAAAGTACAGAACAACGAATATCGACGTGATTCTGCTGGATATTCAGATGCCGGGTATTAATGGTATTGACGGCATCGCTGTTTTGCTCACTCATTTTCCGGGCGCAGCCATTATCATTTTATCGGCCAATGAAGAGCCCGTTAACATGGCAGAGGCAGAGGTTCGCGGTGCAAAAGGTTTTTTATTGAAATCTTCCCATGCAGAAGAGATCAGTCATGCCATTATGATTGTCATGAACGGTGGCCGGTTTTTTCCTTCGTGTCACGCTGATACCATGCCGGCCGGCGACAGCAGGGAACGGCTCACGGCTCGCCAGCTTGAGGTGTTGCGCCTGTTGTGCGAAGGGAAATCGAACAAGATCATAGCACGTGAACTCGATATGGCTGAAAACACTGCGCGGGTTCACGTTTCGGCAATCCTTGCCCGCCTGGGAGCCAGCAGCCGCGCAGAAGCTATCCTGATAGCGCAGAAACGCCGAATCGTTGGGCTGCCGTCTTGATCTCGATACTCAGGTTCAGAGAAGACCGCGTATTAAAAGAGCAGTTGGCCTTACACCATCGTAATATTGCCATGGGCGCTATCGGTTATTTTCTTTGCGCGGCGATTATTACCGTAACCCTGTATCTTATGACCGGTCTGGCGGGTGTGTGGTTCTGGCTGGCCGGTTGCGGTGCTGGGGCCGTACTTCTGGTGATTCAGTCACAGATGCTAAGACGCGCTCGGCTACAGCCCCGTACCGAGGCGTTAACGCAGATTGCCGTGGTGCTCACTATGGGGCTGTACTGGACTATTGCTCCGCTGGTATACATGAATGACATTGCAACAGCATTGTTGATCTCCAGCATATCAGCCGGGCTGGTGGCGGGAGCCTTGACAATGCTGTCGCCATGCCTGCCTGTATATCTGGTGTTTCTTTTCCCGATTGCACTGTCGGTGGCGCTGAAGTATTTGTTTTTAGGCGGAGTCCTGTTTGTTGGCCTGGGTATGGCGGCGTTGCTGTATATTATCTTTCTGACGGTGACGGCTTATCATCTTGAGCTGATGATGAAAGAATCCATCGACCTCCGTTTTGAAAACGTGGATCTGATCGAGCACCTCAGGAAAGCGGTTGCGGGTGCCAGTGAAGCCAATCGCGCCAAGTCGGTATTTATGGCTTCGGCCAGTCATGATTTGCGCCAGCCACTGCATGCCCAGGGTCTGTTTCTGGAAATGCTTCAAAAGATGCCAATGAATGGGACACAGGAAAACCTGCTGTCTCAGATTATCGCTTCATCCGACGCGGCCCGCAGCATGCTCGACAGTCTGCTGGATTTCTCCAAACTGGACGCCGGAGTGATTGAGCCCCATCCGGCGCCTGTCCGGCTGCAGCCCTTGCTGAACAAACTTGAAAACGAGCTGGGTCCACTGGCCGACACCAAGGAATTGTATTACCGGACACGCGACACCACTGTCATGGTGTTGGCCGACATTGCCCTGGTGGAACTCGTACTTCGTAATCTGATCAGCAATGCGATTCGTTATACTGAAACCGGGGGAATACTGGTGGCCTGCCGGCGGCGTGGTGACCAGTGTGTACTGGAGGTATGGGACACAGGTATCGGTATCGAAGCTGCTGAAATAAAAAATATCTTCAAGGAATTTCACCAACTGGCTAACCCGGAGCGGGATAACACTCTAGGGTTTGGTCTGGGGCTGTCCATTGTCGATGGCCTGGTCAAGCGCATGGGAGTCAGGTTAACGGTATCTTCCAGGCCAGGGCGCGGCTCGGTATTCCGGTTGTGGTTACCACAAACCAGGGCGCCGGTTGTTATACAGGACTCAGCTCCAATGGCGCATCCGCCGTCCTTTAACGGGCAAAGGGTCATCGTTATCGATGATGACCCGATGATTCTTCACGCCATGGAAGATTTACTGACCTATTGGGGGTGCCACTGCCTTGTTGCCGAATGTTGTGATGATGCGCTGCAGCTGCTGAAGGCTAGCGCAATTGTTCCCGATCTTGTGATTACTGACTATCGCTTGGGGCAATCAGAAACCGGAAGGCAGGCAATTATCCGATTGAATGCGTTCTTTGGCAAAACCTTGCCCGCTATTATTATTACCGGGGATACAGCGCCTGATCGGCTGCGGGAGGCACAGGCCAGTGCTGCGTTGCTGTTGCATAAACCGGTGTCCACCCGGGAGTTGAAACGGGCTATGGAGGGGATGCTGACCGGCACGCCAGCGGGGGAGCCGGTTCAGGCCTGAACATCTGTACTTATTTTGGTGAATAGCGTTTATTAAGCCAGACGGCAAGACCCTGCGCATTCAGATTCATGTCCATTTCAAGTAATTGTTTTACCGCTGGCTCACTCAGGGCAGGGCTGTGGGATTGCAGCCTTTGCAGTGTGTAACGGGTGAGCTCGGCAGCGATATCGGATTCCCTGTGTTCACTTTCTTTATATTTCTCTGCAATGCTGACGTAGTCATCAATCTGCTCAACCAATGGCTCGGCAAAGCGTGCCGGTGATTCCAGCAGGCCATAATGAGTCATATACATGCGTTCCGGCCCGTGTGACATCAGCCTGGCAATGGATGCTTTCAGTGCCTCCGGCTCAAACTGCACCGGGGTTGTGGTTGGCAGGATAAACGCTGATGAACCGGCGGCCAGCTCCGGATAGGCCAGCCCGAAGGTGTCGCCGCTGAAAATGCCGCTGCTGAATGGATCGTAAACGCAAAAGTGATGACGGGCATGGCCCGGGGTATCCATGAACTGCAGCGTGCGGCCGCCGACCTCGAGGGTGTGATTGTCCTCGGCGATCATCACGCGATCTTCCGCAACGGGGATAATATCACCGTACATGTCAGCAAAACCCGCTTCTCCGTAGACTGCTATGGCGCCGGCTTTCAGTTTCTCCGGTGATATCATGTGCCGGGCGCCTCTGGGGTGAATCACCAGATTGGCGGCGGGCAGCTGCTGCATCAGACCACCGGCACCGCCGGCGTGATCCAGATGAACATGGGTGGGGATGACATAACGCACCTGGCGATAATCAATCTGATGATCATCCAGGAAAGACAGCAATACCGGCACGGTATGCAGGGTGCCGGTCTCGATAATCGCCACTTCATCGTTGTGTTGCATCACATAACAGGCCGCCATGCCGGGGCGCATCAAACCGGTATCCACGCGGGTGATACCGTAGCCGAGGTTTTCAAAGGTGCTGTGAATCATATAGGCCCTGCGGAATCGGAAATTGGCGTACACCGGATCTTAGGCCGTCTTCTGGTCTGAATGCAATGACCGGCCTTTATGTTATTTGCCACAATGGCAACAGCCACCGGGCTCGGCAGTACTGTTTTTTTGCCTGGCAATCTGTCATGGTTAGCGGCAGTGCAGCCGGGATTTGATAACAGGCAATAAGGACTGGTGATGGCTTACGAACATGGTGGCATGATCATCGGTGAAGTGCTGGCACAACGGGGTGTGAAAACGATGTACACCTTGTGTGGCGGGCATATCTCACCGATTCTGGTGGGCGCGAAGCGCAATGGCATTCGCGTGATCGATGTGCGGGATGAAGTCACAGCGGTGTTTGCCGCCGATGCCACCGCGCGCATGACAGGGGTGCCGGGGGTGGCGGCAGTCACGGCCGGGCCGGGTGTGACCAATACCATTACAGCGGTCAAGAACGCCCAGATGGCACAATCCCCCGTGCTGATTTTTGGCGGCGCTACCGCCACTATCCTCAAGGGGCGCGGTTCCCTGCAGGACATTGATCAGCTGGCACTGATGAAACCCCTCACGAAATTTGCCACTTCCGTAAAAACCCTGTCGAAGCTGGGGCCCACCGTTGAAAAGGCGCTGGATATTGCAGAATCCGGTATACCCGGGCCGGTGTTTGTGGAAGTGCCCGTGGACCTGCTGTACCCCGAACCGATGATTCGCGAACAGTTTATGAAAGAGGCAGGCGTCGAGCACCCCAAAAACATTGAACAGAAAGCCTTGCAACTGGCCATCAAGGGTTACCTGCTGCGGCAATTCCATCAGCCCCATGTGCCGGTGCCATTGCCTTCGCCAACGTCGACCCTCGCATCCCTGAAAAAAAGCGCGCTTGCTGTGGCAATACCCGGTGCGCAGGTGGACAAGGTGGCGCAGCTGCTGGCCCGGGCCCAACGGCCGGTGCTGGTGATGGGCAGCCAGTCCATGGTGAATTGCCGGGACGGTGACGCCGTGGCGGATGCGGTACGCCGGCTGGGCATACCGACCTGGCTGGGCGGTGTTGCCCGGGGCTTGCTGGGGCGCTACAGCGATATCCAGTTTCGTCACAAGCGCTCAGCGGCCCTGAAAGAAGCGGATCTGGTAATCGTGGCCGGATTTCCCTTTGATTTCCGGCTGGGTTACGGCCGGGGATTCAACAGCAAGGCCACCCTGGTGGCGGTTAACCTTAATCCGGTGGAGCTGCGCAAAAACCGTCGGCCGGATGTGGCCGTTGAGATGCATGCCGGTGAGTTTCTGCAACAGCTGGCGACGCGCTTTCAGCCCCGGGACGGGCAATGGCAGGACTGGTTCAGCACCTGCAGGGACAGAGAAATACAGCGGGATAACGACATAGCCGCAAAGTCCGGAGCCGTGGAAACTCTGATTAACCCGTTGCAGATTCTGGCAAAGGTTGAAGAGGCCATGGCCGATGACGCGGTGCTGATCGTGGACGGTGGTGACTTTGTGGCAACCGCTTCCTATATATTGCGCCCCCGCGGGCCTCTGCGCTGGCTTGATCCCGGTGTATTCGGCACGCTTGGCGTGGGCGGTGGTTTTGCTATTGGTGCAGCCGCCTGTTACCCGGACTCTGAAATATGGCTGATCTACGGTGACGGATCATCGGCCTACAGCCTCGCGGAATTTGATACCTGTGTCCGTCATGGTCTGGCGCCCATTGCGGTGGTGGGTACGGATGCTTCCTGGGCACAGATTGCCCGGGAGCAGACCGAGATGCTGGGGGATGATATTGGTACCGTACTGCGGCGCACGGATTATCACAAGGTGGCGGAAGGCTACGGAGGGGTGGGACTGTTGCTGGATGACCACACCAAAATCGATGAGACGCTGGCAGAGGCAAAAAAGGTATCGGCAAGCGGCAAGCCGGTATTGATCAACGTACAGCTTGCCGGTACGGATTTTCGCAAAGGCTCGATTTCGATTTAACCCTTACATCATGGCTTCAATCAGGGCATCCGCGTCCATTTCTTCCGGCTCCGATGCTTTGGCAACGGCGCTCAGCTTGGTAAAGACAATGGTGTTGCCAAACAGGCCCAGCATGGCATCGGTTTCCAGTAAGGTCGGATTGATCAATGTGTCTGTTTTTTCCTTTACCCATTGCGGCAGGCTTTGGTACCCCTTCCGCACCAGACGCTCCAGTTCCGGCATTGGCCTGGCATTTTCCGAGGTGGCAGACACTTCGTATTCCCGGGTGTCCAGTACATAACGGCACAGTTCCCGAAGACCATCGACCGGTAGCTCGTTCACAATGAGCTTGCTGCCTTTGTTCAGCATCTTGCTGATGTAGTAGAGGGACACACGGGTTTCATGAGTGCCATAGGATGGATTGATTATCGCCAGATCAAAGCTGTGCTCCTGAAAGTAGAAATCCGGCAACACCTGATCCGCAGGGAGCTGAATAAAATCTGCCCATTGGTCCAGGTCATCGGCTTTCAGCTGTTCAAGAACCTGACTGTCAGTCTCATTGAACAGCACGGTAAGCCGGGTGGAAGGCAGGTCTTTAACGGTTTCAATAATGCACTTTGAATGCTGAAAGCTTCCGGTACCAATTTGCAAAATGGAGTCGGGGTTGGCATCGCGTAGCGTTGATTGAATCAATTCCAGTTCTGATTCGTTGGCTGAGAGTTCCATTGATAGTGTCTCGTCTGATATCTCGTCTGAAGTATGCTGCCTGATATTCCCGGTGGAATGCCAGGGAGTGTTCTGTCGGTTACTATTGAAAACGGGTGGTTGCCGGGTGTGGCCCTGCAAGCGCAGGGCGGGATTGTACCAGAATTTGACCCGGAGTGTAGGCGACGCGTCAGCCCTTCAGAAAGTTGCTCTTGTGGCAGGATCAGGACTATTTTCTGATTCAGGTAGAGAAGCCTGAACGAGACGAAGCAGGGGCCCGGGCCCGAACTCGGTCAGTCGGCGGCCATTCACAAAGAAAGTGGGTGTGCCACGTATGCCGATAGTCTTTACGTCCTGCATATCTTTCTCAAGAATCGCGTCTATCCGCGCGGACTGCATGTCTTCGCGGGCTCTGGCAATGTCCAGACCGGATGCCTCGGCCGCTTCCCAGGC
>JAWVYU010000238.1:0-7984 GCA_033722575.1 Ketobacteraceae bacterium
GGAAAGGGCCGATCATAAACAGTGAATCCACCCAGATCTGATTACCGGAAATCAAACCCAGGTGATTCAGCCCACCCTCCGAAGTGCGGCCCGCCACCTCGCTGATGTAGTGCCATACATCGTCCGCCACGGTGAGGTATTTGGGATCACTCTCGGTTTCGTACAGGCGTAACGCGGTATAGCCGGGAATGCTGTTGTCTGAGGAGGTAATGAAATAGCCGTTTTCGATATAGTAATCCACCCAGGCGCGGGCATACTGGTAGTAACGGGCATCGCCGGTAACTTCATGCAGATCCATCAGGCCCATCATCAGTACGCCGGCGTCCCAGCTCCAGGCGTTCTGGCGGGGCTGATAGGTTTCGATCCAGGTATCCGCCAGGTTCCTGGCCAGCTCCAGTGCGTAATCCGCTGAAGCCTGTGTCCCACTGTTTTCATTGGGTGTGCGTGCTACCGTTGGTGCTGCTGAGTCCGCGTGGGATGCTCCTGGCGCCGGATCACTGCCGCAGCCCGCCAGATAAAAACAGAAACACACAATCACCATCCATAAAGGTTTGATCCAGTCCATATCAGCGGCCTTCTCCAAAATCAAAATGGATTTCCGATGACAGCTCGCCTGCCTGCAAATGGAACCGGGAATCTTTCCATTGTGTCTGAACAAAGGGGTTGCCGTACCTTGGATTATCTGTCAGAGGTACCTTCTGGCCATTCACCGAAAAATCCCCGCTCCAGGAAAACCGCAGCTCTCCCTGGTCAGAGGAATACAGCACCCTTTGATCATAATACTTCTGAAAACTGACCTTCTGCTGGCTCACCCGTTCAATAAAGTCGGCAAATGATCCATCCTCTCCCTGCCAGCCAATTTCACAGATCCAGAGATTGATAATGCCGGGGGCAATAATTTCCCGGTTGGCAAAACGGCCTTCCTTTGTGATGTTTCCCCGGTTGTGGCTGTAAAGGGCAATGTAACCATCATCTTTTCTCCCGAAATGCCAACGGCCTGCTTTATGCACCTCGTCAAACCGCTCTACCGGCCAGAACGCGTGGGTAGTGCGGGCTGCGTCCGATGCCAGTGCCGTGAGTAAGGCATTGGGCTTGTTCAGAATCAGGGCGACATCCTCATACTGGGCGATCCGCGGCATGGAGGCGGCACCGGTGTAGTAATCCAGATTGCTGTTGGTTCCGTTATTCAGCAATGGGTGATTGCTGAATACCTTGATATTGCCATTCAGCACCGCACTCCAGGCATGATTCTGGAACGAAAGATTGCCCTTTGATTTGTCCTGGGCTACCGAGAGCATCGCACCGGGTTTGTGATGACTGACAGTGTGAGTAGTCTGCAGTGAAATGGCCTGGGCGGCGTTCAGGTATAACGGATTTTTCAGTACCGGATCCAGGGCGCCCATATCCCAGAAGAGCACCAGCCCGCCAAAGGGGCGAAAAAACTCACTGCCTTCAAAAATGTCGTAGGCCTTGCCTGTTTCAAAGGTTCCTCCCACCACTTCCGGCAGGATATATCCACCATTTCCCCACCATATCACCACATCATCATAATTATCCGGATCCAGACTCACGCCAAACTCATGGGCATTACCGGGATCAAACCCCATACGCGAATAATCATTCCAGACCGCGGGAATCCCCTGGGCTGAATGCCAGTCCTTGCGACCAATCAGCACAATCGTGGGGTCTGGCCGGAAACGCGTAGTGACAGACAAAGGCGAAAAGGACACACCGGAAGTGCCGGTAAAGCTGCCCTGGGCAAATACCAGATGGTTCACCCCCCGGGTGGCAGCACGTTCGGGAGTCACATTATTCCTTTCAAAGGTTCTACCATGACTGCCGCCGAATACCCCGCCATGGGAATACAGCGCCATGTCCAGCAACAGCAACTGGGCAACGCCCTCTGCATTGCGAGCTACCAGCGGATCATCAGCAAAGTCCACCAGGTTCAGCAAGGGTCCGATATCTTCTTCGTAATAGTTATTGGAATGCCATTCGGAAAAACCGGCCCTGGCCCGCAGCTCCAGCCAGCGTAACAGCATTGGCCGGTGCTTGTTTTTGAGTTCCATACCTGTCATGCCCGAATTGGTAAAGACAGCATCCGGAAACATCTGCCCCATCAGAAAGGCACAGGCATGAAACAGAATCTGGTGGTTTTCGCTCCAGTAAACCATGTCATCAATACCCGGCTCGTCAATCCAGTATTTGAAACCGAGCACCAGTGCAACAATGTCCGCTTTAAGATCCGGCCCGTAATCGCTGGTGCGCCACAAGGGGGAGTCACCGTACTGATACAGCATGCGCACCAGTGAGTTCAGATTAAAGTCCGAGGTATCCCGCCGCGCTCTGAGTTTTTCAATGGTAGTGATAAATGCCTGGGCATCCAGCGGACCGGTGTTGGTTTCAAAACGAATGAGCTGGGCATGAATGCTGTTGCCCGTAGCCGGCAGATTAGCCAGCACGTGCTGTTGTGCTGCCCTTTGCCGGTTCTTGAAGTATTCGTTGAAATCCTCTGGTAAAGCCTGAACCAGAGGAACAAACAGCATAAGTGCAAGGGTAAGGAATATACGCATCTTGTTGACCGCTTTTTATTGTTGTTTTTTTGATCTTTTATAGCTTTATATTTGTTGTATCGGGTGTGTCTGGCCATTTACTTTTTACTTACTGGCACTTTCGTACTGCTATCAAGTTAAAGAACATATCACTCGCAATCAATCAAATATTGACCCTGGAGGACAATGCGCTGGCATTTCAGGCCAAAGTCCGACCTGTTGAATTAAGCCTTAGGTTTAATTTCGAATAATTTGTCACCTAGCCAGATTACGGAACCATTTGGCAAACACGGCAGGAGGTATTACCTGTGAATAGCTGGCGTGATTAATATTTGATAGTATTTCAGGACTTACGTGCGCCAGGGGGGCGCCGGTTACTTTTCCACATCGGGTGGTGCAGTTATGGGGCATTACATTAAACAACACCAGGAAGGTTACGGGCTGATTTCCCGGGATGATGAAATCGACCTGTTCGAACTGATCAGTGCACTGCGCAAAAATATCGGATTAATTGCAGGCATTACCATTATCTGTGTACTGGCCGCGATGGCCTATGCGTTGCTGGCCACACCTGCTTTCAAGGCTTCCTCCATTATCGGCGAACCCACCCAGGGGACACTGAACGCCATCGATAATGCTGTTGGTGTCTATCCCCTCGAACCTGAGCAGGAATATTCGCGCATTTTTCAGACCATGATCAATCAGGATCTCCAGTATCGTTTTTTCCTGGAGAATATTCAGCCGGATCTGCCGGAGGCCAAAAGCGAACTGGAAAGACGCAGAAATTTCGAGTCGTTCCGGAAAAAGCTCAGTGTCCGGAATCAGGAAAAAGGCAGAAACGTCAGCCATGATTTCATTCAGGTTGAATTCACCAGCGCGACGGCTGATGAGGCTTATCGGGTGCTTACCAGCTTCCTGAATTTTATGAATGCCGAGATTCTGAAATCCATCGCGGCAGATTACCGCGCGGAAATTGAAACTACCAAAAGCAACCTGCAGCAGGAAATTTCAATCCTGCTGAATGCCAGAGCACTGGAAATCAACAGCGAAATCAAACGCCTGCGGGAATCCCTCGCGCTGGCGCAGAAGATGGGTATTAAAGAGCCGGCCATTACAGAAAGCAGTACCTTGAGCGAGTTGAAAGCGGACAGCCCCGCTACCCATCTGCTGGGCGAAAAGTACCTGAGTTCGCGCATTGAATTATTGCAGAAACGCAAGGATCTGGCTGCTTTTACCAGCGGTGTGGCAGCACTGAAAGCTCAACTTGAAAGCCTGAACAGTATCAATCTGAATACCGGATCCGTAGACATTCTGAGGTTTGAGAAATCACCCACCCTTCCCCACAACAGAATCAGTCCGAAACGTACCCTGATTGTGATACTTGGACTGATGTTGGGTATTTTCGCCGGTTGCGCACTGGCGCTTATGCGGATGTTCATCAATAATCACAGGAAGTCTTCGGAAGCAGTGCTGCATGAAACGTCAAAAACCGCTATTGCATCAGGCGTCGCAAAAGATGCAGCAAAAAAGGATGCATTGTCTTACGTACTCCGGTCAGATGCTGAAGTGCCGGACCGCAAAGAAAACAAATCGGCCGTGTAGGTGACACCATGATCAGAAATAGCGTCTTTTGCCTCGCAATCGGAATCCTCAGCCAATCTGCATTTGCAGACTTTGCAGGGGAGTGGGATCAGAAAACCGCGCTGGAAAAAATGAAGTCACCGGATGTGGTGGTCATCGACGTGCGCTCACCGGAGGAATATGCTGAAGGCCATGTGCCCGGCGCCATCAATATTCCCCATAATCAGATGGATGAACACCAGGACACCTTGTCTTCCCTCAAAGGCAAGGAGCTGTTGCTGTACTGTCGCAGTGGTCGTCGTGCCGGCATGGCGGAAAGCCAGTTAACAGAAAAAGGGTTTGAAAACCTGTATCATTTGAAAGGTGATATGCAGGGCTGGCTGAACGCCAACCGGGCTGTGGAGAAGTAAACTACCTGCCACGAATAATCGTGCCGAAGCCGTAAATCAACCCGACCAAAGACTGAGTACGGCACGAAATAAACTGAAAAAAGCCGCTCCCCTCCGGAAGCGGCTTTTTTGATGGAGCACAGTTGTTCTGATTACTGAGGCGTTTCGCACGCTCCGCCAAGACTGTTGATCCAGTCTTTCACCAGCCGGTTACCCTGACTGTGAACCACACTGCGCCCCAGTTCCGGCATACGGACTGCCGGATCATTGGACTCCATGCGATATACCACAATGGATTCGTCCGCATCACCGGGGAAGATATCCCACTTCAGCCCGCCGGAACCGGTGCCCGCTGCCACGGGTGGTTTGCACAGACCCGCGGTGGCATCCAGCGGCGCACTGGCCAGCAGGTGCAACCCTGTGGACTGGGCACGGCCTTCGGCGCTGTGGCAGTGCGCACAATTGATTTCCAGATAGGTTCGGGCCCGGGCCTGCAGCGTGCCATCGGTGGGGTCATCCCATACGGGCAGCCGGGGCGCACTTGCCGGATCCGGAGCACCGGACAGCAATCCCAGGTTGGACCAGTGATCCAGCTGGTTGGCGTACACTGAACCATAATCGTAGGGTTTGTTAAGGAAACGCGCCTTGGGGCCTATGGGCCGGTTGGCAAAGCTGTCTTCCTTGGAAGCCCTGACACCATGGCAATTGGTGCACTGATTCATATTGGGAATACGATAATTGACCGTGACGATATTACCCTCAGGATCGATAACATCACCGTTATATTCGCCGCCACCAAAGGCCAGATAGGCTTCGGACATGTCGTCTTCCCAGATATAGGTGACGCCAAACCAACCGCTGTCACGGTGGATAAAGAGACGTGTTTCCAGCACCTTGTCCACACCGGATGCCAGGGGTAACGAGAAGGTTTTCGCAATAATGGAGCCAACCGGAAACTCAAAGCGGGTATCCGGGTTGTAAGTCACTGAAGTGCCCTCAGGGATAAAAATAACACGATCCTTTTTGGCATAATCGCTGAATAGCGGTGTTGTCAGATCATAGGGTGCCGCCCGTGCCGTATTGGGTTCGCCACGGGGATCATGTTCCCTGAACAGCCGGTACCCGGACAGGGTAGGACAATTCACCACGTAGGCAGCCCAGTTGACTGTTGCGGGATCTCCACCGGCACAGATTGCGGCAATTTCCTCGTCGGTATACTCCTCATCCGGTTCGGGAATATCGTCAAAAACGGAAAAGTCCAGCTCTACGGGGCCAAAGTCGGGTTGGGTGCAGTTGGTTTCGGCCGGATACCCCACTCTGGCGGGCAGGCCCGGAATACCCAGCAACCCCAGTAGCCAGTGCTTTTTGTCCAGGTGCATGTTGCCAAAGGTGGCCAGGGAGCCATCACGATGGCGGTTTTCCTGGAAACACCAGTCTGCTGCTCCAATACCGCTGGCGGTAAAGCCGTCCGTAATAATGTCGGTCATGGGTTTGCCCGCCAGCAAAAACAGCAAATTCACCAGAATACTGAAATCACTGCTGTCCACATACCAGCGAAAGTTTTTATCCATCAGGTTATCGTACACATAGATATGTTCCGGATAGGGATCGTAGCTGTCCGGCAGCGGGGTGTCGTCCAGCAGGGAAATGGACTTGAAGCTGACAGAGGTAAAATTCACCGTATTGTTATCAGTGATCTCGTTATCGAACACATGCACCCAGTCCGTGGAAAGCACCATGACACCGGTACCGGTGGGAACCTTGCCCACGATATTACCAGCGGGTGCAAAGTTGCGGGTGTTATTGGACACGGAACGGTTTCTGAAAACCCGGGTATGGTGGCCGGCCTGAGGCAGATTGGGCATGTCAAATACCAGGATCCCGCCGGTATTACGGGTGGCAAGGTTTTCATACACATCGGCATTTATGGAGTTTTCTATCTCGATGCCTGCCACGTTGTACTCGGCCCGATTGCGGCGCACGATGATTTCTTTGGACTGCCCCACATAGATACCGGCGTCGGAAGCCCCGATCACCACGCTGTCCTCAATCAGAACCTGCTCACAGTTGATAGGGTAAAAACCATAAGCACCGTTGGTTTCATCGGGGCCGTTGGTCCATTCCACCCGCACTCCCCTGATCATTACGCCCCGTGCGTTTTCAATCTTGAGCCCGTCACCCTTGGTATCCTCTATGGCAAAATCCATGGCGGCAAAGGCATCACCCTGAACCAGAATACCTTCTGCCCCGGCAGGCTGGTTTTTAAAGGACAGTATGGTTTTATCCATGCCCTTGCCACGGATAGTGATATGGGATTTGTTGAGTATCAGTTCGTCATCGAACTCATAGAAACCTTCCGGCAACTCAATCACCGTTCCCGGCTGTACCGTCAGAAACAGTTCCTTGACCTGAAAGGGCACATCGGGCCCCGGCTCCAGTGTGATGACATTGTCGTAGTCCCAGGCCGCGGCGTAAACCAGCGACGAGCAGAATGCAAAAAACAATGAAAGACAGACAAACAGCGAACGGCTGACGACAGAACCTGTGTCAGTGCAAGCAGGGCGTGGCCACATGGAAATTCCCCCTTCTCCTGTGTGACACTTCATATTGACCAGTGTCCATAATGGTTTTTTTGTTATTGTTAAGCGACCGCAGTCGGGTGCACATTAGTACATTTGTACCAATGCCGGTTAACATTAGAAAATCTCAGGGCATAATGCATTGATAATTTCGGACAGGCCGGTGGAATCCGTCAATTCCTGTATCAAATGGACTAAACCAGCTTATAAACTGGCCTGTGAGGCAGCTGCGCTGGACCGGCCGTCGCCCAGGTATTGCCTGATCGCCTGATAAAAAAGCTGTCGATTAACTGGCTTGGTTAATATTTCGTCACAGCCACAGGCTTCGTAAGCCTCGATATCTTCCGGCAACACGCCGGCACTGACAGCAATCACCGGAATCTGATTCCCCCGCTTTCTGATAGCACGGGTGGCTTCCATACCGTTCATGACCGGCATGTGCATATCCATAATAACCAGATCAAAAGACTGCTTTTGCAGGGCTTCAACGGCTTTGAATCCATTATCGACGAAAACCGTATCAGCCCCGGTTTTATGAAGCAGCAACCGGAAAAGTGTCTGGTTTTCCTGATTGTCTTCCGCCACAAGAATACGCCCCTCCAGCATCGGCACAGCCATTTCATCCACCGCCGACGACCTGTCGAGTACCCGGATATCGTTTTCCGAGCGCAACCAGACAGCCTGCTCCGGTATACCACTGCCCACGGATGCGATAAAACAACTACCCTTGCCAGGCTCACTGGTAACGGTAATGGTGCCCCCCATCAGCTCTGCCAGCTGACGCGAAATCACAAGGCCAAGTCCAGTGCCGCCAAACTGCCTGGCGGTGGATGCTTCTGCCTGACTGAAGGACTGGAACAACCGGGCACGTTGCGCCTCGGTA
>JAWVYU010000239.1:0-7946 GCA_033722575.1 Ketobacteraceae bacterium
CTGTTGGTTATCAGTATTATCGTGTGGCGCAGCGGCAACAGATCGGCCCGTTATTACACCATTGCCTGGGCCACGCTGATTGCAGGCATTGTGATGATTAACCTGAACAAGCTCGGCGTGCTCCCCAGAAACCTGATTACGGAACACGCCATGCAGCTGGGCGTACTGCTTGAGGCGCTGTTATTATCTTTCGCTCTGGCAGATCGCATCAACCGGGAAAGACGGGAAAAGTTCGAGGCCCAGAAGCTCGCCATTCACAACGAGAACCTGGCAAGGGAAGAGCATGAACGCTACCTGCAAACCAAACTGAAAGCCGAAGTGGACGAACTCAAAGCCAAGGAAGCCACCATACAGGCACGCGCTGAAAGTAAAGCCAAGAGCGAATTTCTGGCAGCCATGAGCCATGAAATCCGCACACCCATGAATGGTGTTGTGGGTATGTGCGATATTCTTAAGCAGGGCCAGCTGGACCCCCAGTCCCGCTATTATGTGGACATCATCGACAGTTCCGGCAAGGCACTGCTGACACTGATCAATGATATTCTTGATTACTCCAAGATTGAGGCGGGCAAAATGGAGATCGAGCAGATCAACTTTGATCTGGCTCAACTGATCAGGGAAGTGATCGCCGTTTTTGAACTCATGGCCCAGCGCAAGGACCTCAAGCTGAGAAGCTATATGGAAGAAGGTACACCAACCCTTCTGAAAGGCGATCCCAACCGGCTTCGCCAGATACTGCTCAACCTGCTGGGTAATGCTTTCAAATTCACGGAAAAGGGTGGCATTACCCTCAGCGTGTGTCAGGTGGATTCCGACAACGACAAGCTGTGCCTGCGTTTCGAAGTCACTGATACTGGTATCGGGATCAGTGAGGAAGGCCAGCGCAAACTGTTTTCCGATTTTGCTCAGGCAGAGTCTTCCACCAGTCGTGTTTATGGGGGTACCGGTCTGGGCCTGAGCATTTCAAGGAAACTGGTGAACCTGATGGGTGGCGAGATCAATGTCCAGAGCGAGCTGCACAAAGGCTCATGTTTCTGGTTTACTGCGCTGGTTGCCCGTGCCGATGAAGATTTTGTACCCGCCAGCAAAGAGGCCCGCACAACAGACTATCAGCCACTGACAGATCTGAGAGTGCTGGTGGCAGAAGACAACACCGTAAACCAGATGGTGATCAGCAGCATGCTGAAAAAACTCGGCGTAGCGGCAGAGGTGGTGGAGGATGGCGAAAAAGCGCTGGCCTGTTTTCAAAAGCATCATGATAAAATCGACGCCGTACTGATGGATTGCGTCATGCCGGTGAAGGACGGATACCAGACCACCCGGGAGATTCGTGAATTTGAGAGCCGGCAAGGCCTGAATCCCACGCCCGTGTTTGCCCTGACCGCCCATGCCATGAGTGAACACCGTGAGCAAAGCCTTGAATGCGGCATGAACGGGCACCTGAGCAAGCCCATCGAGTTTCAGCGACTCTATGAGGTGCTGGCACCTTTATCGCGACCGGCACAGGCTTCCGGCACAAACGGTTGAGCACTTTCGATTAGCCCTGACCCACAATTTCCCCACATTCCCCTGATAGCGTTAACGATAACGCCATAACAAAAACAACAAGGGGAACACCATGTTCAAACTGCGATTATCCCGGCCCGTGGCGCTGGTTGCCTTCATCCTGCTGGGCGCCATGCCCGTAATCAGCTACGCCGAACCCCGGGGTGCTCATGAACTGCCTTACCAGCGTTATGAAGCCGAACTGACTGACATGGTCAACGGCACCCATGTACAAAGCGCCTCACTTTTTGAACAGGACAAGACCGCATCGGAAGCCTCGCGTCAGCAATATCGTGAAATGGGCCAGCAGGGGGACAGTATCAGCTGGATCATGGACAGCGGCGGCAGTGGTGTGACTCTGCGCTTTACTCTACCCGATTCACCCCGGGGCACAGGGAGGGAAGGCGCTGTTGATGTGTTGGTGAATGGCGAATACCAGCAGACAGTTAACCTGAGCTCTTATTATGCCTGGCAATATTTTGTGCACTCCGAACCGGAAAATCAGCCCGGCGGACGCCCGCGCATGCGGTTTGACGAAGTGCACTTTCGCCTGGGACGCACACTGGATCCCGGCGACCGCATTGAGCTTCGCAAGGCCCGCCAGGATGGTATCCCATACGGTATTGATTTTATTGAGGTAGAGCCGGTGCCAGCACCCTTGCCGCAGCCCGCGGGTTACGTCGCCATAACGGAATTTGGTGCGGTGCCCGATGATGACGGGGATGATCTTGCTGCGATGGAAGCAGCACTGCGGGAAGCACAGGCAAGGGGCACCGGCGTTTATCTGCCACCGGGCCGCTTTGTGTTTAACAACAAACTGCTGCTTAATATCAGCAATATCGCCATTCAGGGCGCCGGCATCTGGTATACCGAGCTGTTTTTCAGCAATCCGGAGGTGTTCAGCGGTGGCATTCTGGCGCGGGCTGACAACGTGGATATTTCCCACTTTTATATGAACACTGTCAACAACCGCCGCTTTGCGAGCCCCGGCCGTTATATGATCTACAAAGCCTTTATGGGCACCTATGGGAATCACTCGAGGATTCATAATATCTGGGCAGAGCACTTCGAAGTGGGCGCCTGGCTGGGGGGCTATGACGCACCTTACCCGGTGGATGTCACGCGCAATCTGGTGATATCCCACAGCCGGTTTCGCAATAATTATGCCGATGGTATTAATTTTTCCCAGGGTACATCCAACAGTATTGTGGAACACACCAACATCCGCAACAGCGGCGACGATGGCCTGGCCATCTGGACTTCCAACAGCCCTGCGGTACCGGAAGGGGTGGAAAACATTTTTCGCTACAATACCGTGGAGCATGTGTACCGTGCCGGTGGTGTTGCCATTTTTGGTGGCCGGGATCATCGCGCCCACCATCTGATTATCCGGGATTGTTTTGCCGGCTCCGGAATGCGCTTTACCACGGACTTTCCCGGGTACAGTTTCAGTCATTCCGGCATGATGTCTTTCCATGATATTACGATTCAGAACTGCGGCACCAGCTATGACTTGTGGGATCAGAAACGCGGCGCCATTGAATTCAATACGCCCAATGGCGTGCGCAATATGGCGTTCCGGGATATTGATATTCTGAATGCGCAACGCCATGGGGTGCAGCTGGTGGGTAATAACTTCAGTAATATCACCTTTGATCGTATTGATATTGAAGGCGCCGGAGGCGATGCGGTGAGCCGCGATTTTGCCATGGACGTTTATGGCGGCCTTGGGATTATGGCTCAGGCCGGTTCCGGTACCGTGCGATTTGATAACACCTACATTACGGGCGTGGAAGACCAAGCCTACCTGAACCGCAATACCGGTTTTAATCTGCTGATCAATACGGGTTCCACCCCCAACAACCAGAACGATGATGATGTGCTTGGTAATAATCATCCGGATACCGATATCGTTGACACGGGTGGCGAGAGCGATCCGAATGGCTCTGACGACGACTCGGCCAGCGATGACAGTGACGGTGAATGTCCGGCTGGCAGCATCGGTAACATCAGTCAGAATCCGCTGGTGGATGGCCAGATTGAGGACCTATGGTACCGGCAACAGCCAACCGCCATTCATCATCTGACGGTAGGCACCCGCTCCACGGATTTTCAGGGACAATGGCGCCTGCTGGCTTCCGACCAAGCACTCTACGTTTTGGTGGAGGTCACTGACAGAAATCTGCACAACGATTCCGGCAACAACTGGTGGGACGACGATGCTATTGAAATATTTCTGGATGCCAATCACAGCGCAGGCAGTGCCTACGATGGTTATGATGACATCCAGATGGGATTTCGCGCCGGAGACGCCCGGATGTTCTACGGCTACCACTCTGTCAATGCAGTTGGCAGCATCGATTACGCAATGGCAACAACAGCTGATGGATACCGGCTGGAGCTGGCTATTCCCTGGAGCGCATTGGGGGGCCGACCGCAGCAAAACCATAGCCTTGGTTTTGATATAGCCGTTGATGATGACGACAACGGCGGTGGACGTGATGCCCAGTACACTGCCTATGCCCGCGACCCTGGCGGCTGGCGCAACCCTTCCGTATTCGGTACCGTGAGTTTCAGTGACTGTGGCGATAGCCTGGGAGGTGGTGCACAGGATGACGAAAACGCCACTGAGGATGGCCCGGTGACCCACGGTAGTGTTTATCACCTTGATGCGAAGCACAGTGGTAAATCACTGGACGTCTCCCATATTTCGGTTCACCCCGGCGCGAGCATTCATCAGTGGCACTATGTGGGTGGCCGCAATCAGCAGTGGATCACAGAACGTGTTGGTGAGCGCCTGTGGCAGCTGCGGTCAGTGCACAGCGATCTTTGCCTGACGGTGGCGGGAGGCGGCCAGCACAACGGCAGCAACCTCATTCAGCACCACTGTAACGGTTCTGCCGAGCAGCTTTTTTCTCTGGAAGATCAGGGCAACGGCTATTATTACCTGCGGGCCAGGCACAGCGGCCGCTGTGTGGACGTCAGTCATATTGCCCACCATAACGGGGCCAATATCCATCAATGGGAATGTATTGGCCAGGACAATGCCAAATGGCGCTTTGTAAAAGTGCCACAAAGCTGACGATCTGACCATTGTTATCAGGCCGACGTTGAAACCGGTTATCAGCCACAACAAGGGATAACCGGTTTTTTTTATGCGACGTGGCTATAACCTTATTACGGCCGCCCAATAGACATTGCCCGGTGGCAACCGGCTCTAATGCCTTTTATACTTAAAGGAGCCGAAGGAAATGAATCAGTCCCCCGCGCTGCTAAGTTGAGAGGGGTAATATGACAATGCGACATCGCCGTTATTGGTACGCGCTGTTCCTGCTAGTTCTCAGCACCCCCGGTTTCACTCAGCAGATCCGGGTAGCGGCGAAATTTGACAACGAGCCACTCAGTTACACCGTTAACGGAGAAATGAAAGGCATTGCCTTTCAGGTATTTTCTCAGATTTGCCGGGACCTAGACCTGCCATTCACTATTCAGCGGGTTGGGCCCCTGCCGTGGAAACGGGCCTTGATGTACCTGCAAAACAACCAGGTGGACGTGTTTCTCGGGGCAGACCGAAGTGATGAAGACCTGAAGCCGCTGGTTTTCAGCTCGAAGCCCCTTTATCAGACATCCTACAGCGTTTTCTATCGCAAGCAACAGCCGGTCAATCTTCAGAAGCTTGCGGATACCCAGGGCACTGTCACTGAGGATCTGGATCTGGGGCTCTTGCGGCAGCAGTCGGGGATACGTCTTGACCTCGACCGGTCCCATACCCGGCAGCAAAGCATTCTGAAGCTGATGAACCGTCGGGTGGATTATTTTATTGCGCCACTACTGCCTACATTGAACTATCTGTCCGAGGAAAAAATGACACTTATCGATCAGGTAGCCTTCCTGAAAAAACCCATTGCAGTTTCAGAAAATCACCTGCTGTATTCACCACAAACGCCGCTATTGAACTATAAAGATAAGATAGACGCCAAGCTTGCAGACTATCACAACAGTGAAGTTGTGGATAAGAAGATCGGCAAAGCCATTGCCAGATGGAAAGCGTTTGACTGGTACCTGGAACATAATCACTGACAATGATTCATAAGCACTGTGCCATGAAAAGATTATTCATACTGATAGTGATCAGTGGCTGTTTCCTGCCGGTTAGCCGGGCTGCCGACAATAATACGTTTAACGTCAACGGTTTCTTCTCTGCCGGAGCAGGGATACTTTCTTCTGACGAAATAACATTGAACGGCTACGACGAGGCCCCGGATTTTCGCCAGGATTCCATTTTCGGCATCCAGCTCGCCCGGAAACTCAATGAACAATTTGCCGTTACCGGCCAGCTGGTAGCCCGTGGCCAGGACAGTTTCGACGCTGAAGTTGCCTGGGCCTATGCAACCTATGTTCACAGCCCGGAAACCTATATCAGAGCAGGGCGGGTGCGCTTGCCACTGTTTTTTTACTCGGATCAGCAGGAAGTGGGGTACACCTATCCCTGGATCCGGCCACCGGTTGAAGTGTACCAGTTCCCCTTTTCCTCCCTGGAGGCCGTCGATATCAGTCACTCCATGGCCATCGATGGCGGCAGCCTGGAAATGCAGTTCTACCTTGGCTCACTGAGCGAAGACATCGAAGGGGTGGCATTCGAGATCGAAGAAGTCACCGGCATCATACTGCAATTAAGGCATCATCATCTGCGCCTGCGGCTTGGATATAATCAGGGAGATGTTACCCGCCCGGTGGAAGGCACCCCCCTTGAGACACTGGTAGCCACTAACGATGCGTTCGTTTCCGAAGATTACCTGATCGAGTTTTATTCCGCCGCGATACGATATGACACCGGCCGCTGGTTTGCCTTCGGCGAATGGACTCGCATCAACAGTGAATCGGCACTATCGCCAGATCGAGATGGCTGGCTGGTTCAGGGAGGCACCTATATTAATGATGCTACCCTGCATCTGACCTATTCCCGACTGGACCAGAGGCTTCGTTCAGGCACTACCGGTGAACAGCAAAAACCGTTTCTTAACGAGGAACACAGCGTTACCACAGGGCTTCGCTATGATTTGGATGAGGGTATAGCGCTGAAACTGGAGTTGCAGTATCAGGAGGAGTTGCGGGTGCAGGGATTGCCCGGCGAGAATGGCACGCTTTATAGCGCTGCTGTTGACATGGTATTTTAGGGTTCTCTATGAAGAAGATAAAAACAGGCTTCATCAGAACATCTGTGCTGATCCTTTCTATGCTGAGCAGCGGACTGGCGGCGGCAGAGATTGCCGTGGTGGTTAATCCCGTCAACAGGATCAGCGCACTGAATGCTTCTCAGGTGCGCGATATTTTTCTGGGTATCAACAAACGGTTTCCGGACGGCGAGCTGGCAGCGCCTATTGAGCAGGGCAGCAAAACCACTGAATACAGCAGTTTTTCCCACAAGGTGCTCGGGTACCATACCTCACAGCTTAAAGCCTATTGGGCCAGCAAGATTTTTACGGGCAAGGGCGCTCCGCCTCCGCAGGTTGAAAACAATGAGGCTGTGAAGAATTTTCTCCATAATAACCCCAATGGCATAGGCTATATCAGCAAAGATGCGATAGACCCCCGGGTAAAAGTGATTCTGCTCCTGAATGGGCACAGCTAGGGTTTTTGGCCGCGGCACACTACACTGCTATGAATAGCACTGAATGTCTTAAGCCATGCCAGTAACCCGTACTCTCGACAATATAGCCAGCCCACCTACCCGGCTATGGGTGGGCATGCACTTTCTGTTTTTGCTGATTGGCCTGGGTGCCACTGTGTATTTCGCCTATTACGGCCCCATGGACAAAGCCTTCAACGCCCAGGATCACCAGTTATTTGAAGTGAATTTCAGCCTGTCGCCGTCCGTGGAAGTTTACGTGGACGCGCAACAGCAGCACTCTGTTGATACCATAGCGTCGGCCGGGTTCAGTGAGCTGCAGTCTCTCGACCAGTTCAACTGGCTGCAACTGCCCATTATTCACAAGCCTGTCTGGCTGCGATTTCAGCTGAAAGACCAGACCCCGCCGGACCAGTTGCCGGACTGGGTTTATATGGAATTCGGCTTTCCTGTGATCAACCAGATCGATGTGTATGTGTTTGATGAGCAGGGTCAAATGATCAGCCATCACCGCAGCGGCGATGAAGTGCCCCGTGAACACTGGGATTTGCAGCTGATTCTTCCCACCATCAAGTTCCGCCCGCTGGAAAACCATACCCATACGGTTTACATCCGGTTTGAATCCGATTCGTTCCTGGCAACACCGCTGTTTGTTATTACTGCCGATCAGCTGGTGCACGTCACCAACTGGCAGCGTTCTTTTATCATTCCCTACTACGGCATGATCCTGATCATGCTGTTCTATAACTTTTTTACCTATACATTTGTCCGC
>JAWVYU010000240.1:0-7902 GCA_033722575.1 Ketobacteraceae bacterium
ACAGGGCAACCGTAGCGCTGTAAAGATCATCAATACGTTTGCTCGAAAGCTCTTCCAGGGGGGCAGTGGCATAAAAGTAATGGGCAAAATCCACAATCTGCTTTTTGATAGCCGGATCGGCACGATCAAAACGCTCGTTAATCTTTTCGGCTAATCGATCGATCGTGATTTCATAATCGTTTCCCAGCGAAAGATTGACCATTTGCCCGCTCCTGTCTCACACTTTCCGGATACCGCCCGGCACCCGGTTCGCCTGTATAGCTGCCCATCGCAGCCTGTGACCGCCACACCGGTATACACAGAATTTTCTGTCATTCTTCAGACAGTTTAGATCAATTCTGAACTGCAGGGCATAACGTACTATTATCAAAGCGTTTTTGGTTATGCAAACGGGAACTTCAGGGAGTTTTCAGTGTCTCACCCCGGCGGGCAACCCCTGGGCCACAGTACTTTGCCACGGGAAAGCAAAAAACTGGCGATCAATTCCACCCGGTGCCAATATGATTGGTAGCAATAGACCGGTAACATAGGCATAATCCTATGAAAAAGAACAACATAATATCGCTGTCCCGGGCGCGGTAACAGGCCCAGAAAACACCAATTACAAACAGACAGATCTGATTTTTTGGAGTACAGAACCTCATGTCCGAACGAGCTGCCATCAAAGCGCTGAAGGAATCTCTTTGCTCACAGATTATCGGCCAGGCCCACCTGGTTGATCGATTATTAGTCGCCCTGCTGGCCAACGGCCATCTGTTGGTGGAAGGCGCACCGGGCCTGGCGAAAACCAAGGCCATCAAAGCCCTGTCCGAAGGCATTGAGTGCGACTTTCATCGCATCCAGTTTACGCCGGATCTGCTGCCCGCCGACGTCACCGGTACCGAGATCTACCGCCCCCATGACGGATCCTTCCAGTTCCAGGAAGGCCCCATTTTCCACAACCTGGTGCTGGCGGACGAAATAAACCGGGCGCCTGCGAAGGTACAGTCTGCACTGCTGGAAGCCATGGCGGAACGGCAGATCAGCGTGGGGGCGAAAAGTCACCCCCTGCCCAAGCTGTTCATGGTCATGGCCACCCAGAACCCCATTGAGCAGGAAGGTACCTATCCACTACCTGAAGCCCAGCTGGACCGGTTTCTGATGCACGTCACCATTGACTACCCCGACGCTGAATCTGAAAAGAAAATTCTGCGCCTGGCCCGTCAGGAAGCGGAAGCCGACAACCGGCAGGAAGTACCCCGGGTCAGCCACGACATTACCCAGGCACAGATATTTTCAGCGCGGGAACAGATCATCAAGCTGCACATGATACCCGCCATTGAGGAATACATTGTCCAGTTCACCATGGCCACCCGCAACGCACTGGCCTATGGCGACGACCTGGCCGGCTGGATTGAGTACGGTGTGAGCCCCCGGGGTACCATTGCCCTGGATGCCTCTGCCCGCGCCCATGCCTGGCTCCACGAACGTGACTTTGTGACCCCGGAGGATGTTCAGGCAGTGGCCCATGATGTGCTGCGGCACCGCATCGGCCTGACATTTGAAGCCGAAGCCAAGGGCGTTACGCCCGATCATATTATCGACGAATTACTGGACCGGGTGTCGGCACCCTAAACGAGGTATCCCATGGCGAATCAGTCCAGGCAGCTTCTGCAGGAACGGGAAGACCTTGAAAAATACCGTGGCGTCTATGTTTCCATGGAGGAGCTGGTCGCCATCCAGTCACGGCACTGCACACTGGATCTGCGTGGCAGGCGCAAAGCGCTGACTGCCATTGCGGGCTCCCATCATTCTTCGTTCCGTGGTCGCGGTATTGATTTTGATGAGGTGCGCATTTATGAACCCGGCGACGATGTCCGCAACATTGACTGGCGGGTAACCGCCCGGACCGGAAAACCCCACACCAAGCTGTTTCGCGAGGAGCGTGAACGGCCCATTTATATTGTTGTGGATCAGGGCCAGTCCATGTTTTTCGGCAGTCAGGAAGCCTTCAAATCGGTAGTTGCTGCCAAAGCCGCCGGTTATCTGGCATGGGGCTCCCGCGAACACGGTGACCGCGTGGGCGGGTTCATTTTCAATGACAACGAAGTGCAGGAAATCCGCCCCAAGGAGGGTAAGAAAGGCATTCAGCAATACCTTCGCCTGCTGATCCAGTTTAACCAGAAGCTGACAGCCGAAGGCATTGCCAGCGGTAAACGCAGTGCTTTTATCAATGCACTGGAGGGGGTCAAACGGGTGATACGCCCGGGCAGCCTGGCTTTTGTGATCAGCGATTTCAAACATTTTGATGACATTACGCTACAGCATTTTTCCCTGGTGGCTCGGCACAGCGACATTGTTTGCATTCAGGTGTATGACCCGCTTGAGCAGCAGCTTCCGCCACCGGGATCCTACAGTTTCACTAACGGGCAACGGGCCGTTACCGTGAATACCCACAGCAAGGATCTGCGCAAACACTACCGTTTACGGTTTCTGGAGCATCAGGATCGCATCCGTCAGCAATTGGCATCCATCGCCATACCCCTGATCGAGATCAGCACTGCAGATTCGGTGGCGGATGTGCTGAACAGTTCACTGGGCATGAAAGCACGCAGCAGAAAGTGATATGAATCAGACCGACCCTCTTGCGAATCTCGCTCCCATCCATTTGCCAGACCCGGTTTCCCAGTGGCCGCCGGCTCCGGGCTGGTGGATTCTGGGGGCGCTGCTGCTGACCCTGCTGGCGGGGCTGGTTATCTGGCAGGTAAAGCGATACCGGAAATACGCCTTTCGCCGCGAGGCTCTGGCACGGCTGCAGCATATCGAGCAGCACAAGGATCACTTAACTTCTGTGGAAGTGGCCAGTCAGCTGTCAGGACTGTTGAAGCAGGTGGCCATTACCCTGTTCGGACGCCAGCACACCGCCAGCCTGAGTGGCGAAGCCTGGCTGCGTTTTCTGGATGATAAAGGCAAAACCGACGCTTTTACCCAGGGCCCCGGCCGCGCCCTTGCCGATGATATCTATCGCCCTGGCGCCACCGTGGATCTGGATGGCATATTCAAACTCGGCAAACAGTGGATTGAAAAACAATCATGATCGTACTGGAGCACTGGTGGGCATTGTTGTTGTTTCCTTTACCCTGGATCTTTCGTGTCCTGCTACCAAAGGCCGAACAGAGTCACAGTGCGCTCTTGCGGGCACCTTTCTACGATGACGTGAGCGAACTGGCAGGTAAACGCCACAGTACCCTGCTGAAGCGTTCTTTCCGGTGGCGACTGCTGATGATATTCCT
The DNA here is from genome assembly GCA_033722575.1 of Ketobacteraceae bacterium. GTDB lineage: Bacteria > Pseudomonadota > Gammaproteobacteria > Pseudomonadales > Ketobacteraceae. The sequence goes on from JAWVYU010000240.1 coordinate 3,273, forward strand.
GTGGTTCTGTCTGATCATTGCCGCCAGCAACCCGCAATTTGTAGGCAAGCCCATCACCATTCATTCCGAAGCCCGTGATCTGATGCTGGCGGTGGACATCTCCGCCAGTATGGATGAGTTTCACGACATGCGGGTCAAGGGCGAGCAGGTGGACCGGCTGACCGCCGTTAAATCGGTGCTGGACACTTTTATAGAACAGCGTAAAACCGACCGCCTCGGGCTGATTCTGTTTGGTTCCCAGGCGTACCTGCAAACGCCACTCACGTTTGATCACCAAACCCTGCGCCAGTTACTGATGGAAGCCCAGATAGGTATTGCCGGTCCGCGTACGGCCATCGGCGATGCCATCGGGTTGGCCCTGAAACGTCTCAAGGACCGGCCTTCGGACAGCAAGGTACTGATTCTGCTCACCGACGGCGCCAATACCGCCGGAGAAATCAGTCCGGTTCAGGCAGCAGAACTAGCCGCCCGGAAAGGGCTCAAAATCTACACCGTGGGTGTAGGCGCGGAAGAAATGGTATTGCCCGGCATATTTGGCAGCCGCTTTGGTCGCCGGGCGATTAACCCCTCAGCAGATCTGGATGAAGCCACGCTGAGGGAGATAGCAGAACTTACGGGTGGTCAGTATTTCCGTGCCAAGAATACCGATGAGCTGCGCCGCATTTATGAAATGCTGGATGAGCTGGAGCCTGCCGAGGCGGATCCGGAAGTTTTCCGCCCCATCAGCTCCCTCTTTTACTGGCCCCTGGGGCTGGTGTTTGTGATCAGCGGATTGATTGCTCTGAGAGCAGTGCTTCGGGATTTCTGGGGCCGGCGCTCCTTCCGAAAAGAGCGCCTGGCCACAAATAAAGATTCAGCAGTCAGTGAGGGTCAGTAACAGGCACTATGGATAAAATTCTCAGCGGCATGGCACAGTTTCATTTTCTTCGTCCGGAATGGTTCCTGGCGCTGGTGCCCGTGGTTGCGCTGATCATTCTGTTATGGAACCGCCGCTCAGCCTATGGCAGCTGGCAGCAAGTGATCGCGCCCCATCTGCTGCAGCACCTTCTGGAAGGCAGTGGCCAGACCAAAAATCGTGCCCCCCTGATTTTCCTGCTCATTGCCTGGATACTGGCAGTGATTGCACTGGCCGGCCCCACCTGGAAGAAGCTGCCCCAGGCAGTGCAGAAAAAAGTGAATGCGCAGGTCATTGTACTGGATCTGTCGCTTTCCATGTATGCCCAGGATGTCTCGCCCTCACGTTTGGAGCGGGCCCGATTCAAGCTCAGCGATATTCTTAAACGCAGCAATGAAGGCCTCACCGGGCTGGTGGTGTTTGCCGGCACGCCCCATGTAGTGACACCGCTCACCGACGATACCCGCACCATTCTCAGCATGGTGGATTCACTGTCCCCGGACATTATGCCCATACCGGGCAGCGACCCGGCAGCCGCCGTCATCAAAGCCCGGGAAGTGCTGGAACAGGGCGGCATGTATCAGGGCCACATTATTCTGCTTACCGATGATTTGCCCGCAAACTTTGCTGATGAGGTGCGGAAAGAAATCAACCCGGCGGATACACCGGTATCCATCTTTGCCATTGGCACCAGCGAGGGCTCGCCCATTTCCCTGCCCGGTGGCAATTTCATCAAGGACAGCGCCGGCAGCATCGTGGTGGCCAAGGTCAACGAAGGCACTATGAAAACGGCGGCCCGGCAACTGGGGGGAAGGTTTACCACTCTGACCTACTCGGATGAGGACATTGATTACCTGCTCGGCCTGAAAGCCAACCTGCTGGACCAGGAAATGAAAGAAACCGAAAGGGATTTTGATACCTGGGATGAAATGGGTTACTGGCTGGTGTTTTTACTGCTTCCCCTCGCGGCTGCTGGATACCGCAAAGGCTGGCTGGGCGGCCTGTTATTACCGCTGGTTGCGGGCGCCGCCCTGTATGCGCCCCAGCAAGCCCATGCCAGCCTGTGGGAGGATCTGTGGCAAACACCGGATCAGCAAGGCCAGCAGGCCTGGCGCAAGGAGCAGTATCAGTCCGCTGCTGAAAAATTTGAAGACCCCATGTGGAAAGGCAGTGCTTTGTACCGCAGTGAAAAATACGAGGAAGCCGCAGAAGAGTTTGCCCGGCTTGATACGGCAGACAGCCATTACAACCGCGGCAACGCTCTGGCCAGACAGCAGAAAATCCAGGAAGCCATTGAAGCTTACGAAACAGCACTGGAAAAAGACCCGGATATGGAAGACGCAAAAAAAAATCTGGAATTGCTGAAGCAAATGCAGCAGGAGCAGGAACAGCAACAGGGGGATCAGAAAAACAACCAGGGGGATCAGGAGTCCGAGCAGGAGGATGCTGGCGAAAACCAGTCCGATGAGTCGGAAAAGCCATCAGGCGACCAGCAGGATCAGAACCAACAGGGTGAGGAACAACCCTCCGAGTCAGGGGAAGAAAGCGACCAGCAACAAAAATCCGGCCAGCAGAATCAGCAGGAGCAGGACGAGCAACAGGAAGGTCAGGATCCCCGGCAACAGGACGATACCGAACCACCCGACGAGACTCAGCAGCAACCGCTACCTGATGAAGAATCGCCAGAGGGTGAAGAACAACAGGCCCCGCGACCCATCGCTCCGCGATTGCAGGAATCAAAAGAGTCGGCGGAAGATCAGCAGGCTTTGCAACAATGGCTTGAGCGCGTACCGGATGAGCCCGGTGGACTGTTGCGACGAAAATTCAAAATGGAATCAAAACTGCGTAATCAGAACGACATGGAATCACAAGCGTGGTAATGATCTGGAAATCCTATGAAGCAAGCAATTAACTTTATATTCAGCACAATCATACTGGTGGCAGCTCTGGCAACGCCTGCCTGGGCAGTTGAGATAACAGCCTCGGTCGACGCCCATAAACTGGAGCAGGGAGACAGCCTGGTGCTCACAGTGGAGGTAAACGAGCTGGCCATGGGCAAAAAACCTGATTTCAGCGTGCTGGAGGACCAGTTCGATATTCTCAGCACCACCACCCAGCAACGCACGCGTATCATCAATGATCAGATGGAATCCAGTATGACCTGGAATCTCACGCTGGTCCCCAAGGCCAATGGCTATATCGTCATCCCGCCTATCACCTACGACAATGCACAATCAAGGCCCATCACCATACAGGTGGCAAAACGCACCAGCAGCAACAAACACAGTAGTAATAATCTGGTGTTTATCGAAGCCAGCGTGGACAAGCAATCCGTCTACGTACAGGAACAGGTCATCCTTACCCTGCGACTGTACCGTCGTACCCAGATCATTGACCCCAGCTGGACACCGCCGGAAATAGAAAACGCGGTTATGGAAAAGCTCACCGACTCGCGGGCATTTCAGACCACCATTGACGGCCACACCTACCACGTCACAGAGAACACTTTGGCAGTGTTTCCTCAGAAATCCGGGACCATGGTGATTCCGGAATCCCGGCTGACCGGCGTGATCGGCACGGGGCGCCGCAGCGGATTCTTTGATCCTTTTTCATCCGCCGGCACACAGATTCAGCGCACCACCAAGCGCATCGAAGTGGCAGTGAAACCGATTCCCGATGCTTACCCCAACCGGCCCTGGCTGCCTTCCAAGTCCGTGGGACTGGCAGATCACTGGACCCCGGAAAATGCCGAATTCCAGGTGGGCGAGGCCGTCACCCGGACCATCATTCTCCAGGCCAAGGGGATTACGGCCACCGCGCTGCCCACCATTCCCGTGCCCAACAGTGACAAATTCAAGGTGTACCCGGATAAAGCAGATACCCAGAGCAGCGTGGATGCCGATGGAATGGTGAGCCAGCGGGTGGAATCCTATGCGTTCATTCCCACCGAACCCGGTACAGTCACCCTGCCGGAAATCCAGGTCAGCTGGTGGGATGTCACCCGCGATGAGCTCAAAACAGCAACGCTGCCGGCCAAGACCATAAAAGTGAAAGGCAGCGCGACGGTGCAGCGCACTGATCAGTCCGTCAGTGCACCGCCATCCACCAGTCCTGCGCCGGCCTCCGCCCCGCCCTCCATGACAAACGGTTCCACCACGGTCAGCGCCACCTGGCAATGGATTGCGGTGGTCAGTACGGTGCTCTGGCTGATCACGCTGGTGGCTCTTGTGCTGGTAACAAGGCGGCGCAAAGCCGCCGGAAAGCCTGATGGAGAGGAACCGCAGGCACCACGTATTGATATCAAAGATGCCAAAAATGCGCTGAAGAAGGCCTGCCAGGAAGATGATCCAAAGGCCGCGAAACAGGCGCTGATTGACTGGGGAAATGCCATGTTTCCCCAGTCAGGGTGCCATTCTCTGGGAGATGTGGCACGCCAGGTAAGTTCCGAAAAATGCCGCTCCGCCATAAAAGAGCTGGAAATACTGCTGTATCGCAAAGCGGCAGACGGTGACTGGGACGGCACCTATTTGTGGGAAGCCGCTGAAGAGGTGGAACAGGAGCAGTCAGAGAAAGCCGGAAATCCGGCACTTGCCCCTCTTTATCCCGGCTGATACCGACTGCCCCGGCCAAAAGCAGCCTGCCCGAGGGCGACCGCCCGTCGCCCAATATTATCCATTTGAACAAAATTTTAGCGGTATGCAGCCCGGTTTGCACCCGGCGCCAGCCATAACCCCA
>JAWVYU010000241.1:0-7785 GCA_033722575.1 Ketobacteraceae bacterium
TAGCCGCTCTGACTAATGGTCTGCGTGGCGGTATAGCCTTCCATTTCAGGCATCTGGCAATCCATGAAAACCATATCATATTTCATGCGTTTTACCGCCGCGACTGCCTCGATCCCGTTACGGGCGATATCCACACTGCAGTGCATGTCCCTCAGCATCATGGAGGCGATTTCCTGGTTAACAATGTCATCCTCAACCACCAGCACCTTCAGTTCCCGCGGCGGGCGCCATGTTTGCAGCTTGGTTTCTGTCTTTCGCTCCACTTTCCTGCTGCGGGGGGCGGCCAGCAAATTATAAAGCCGGTGGTAAAGCGCGTCTGATTCTATGGGTTTGGTAATGTACTCAACGCCGGATGCTTCCATGTCTTCCAGCATGTGTTTTTCCACCAGGTTAATCAGCAGAATAATAGGGAATCCTTTACGGGGCGACTGCTGGCGGATTTGCCGAATAAAATCGTTGGTATCGGTTTCTTTCAGGTTACGATCCAGAATAACACCATCAAATTTCCCCTTCTGCAGCAGGCGGAGGGCGTTATCCGGCTTTCCAACCGGATAGATAGACAGGCCCCAGGAATCCAGCGTTGTTTCCAGGGCATCACTGCTGGCCCGGTTGTCCTCAATTAGCAGCAGTCTTTTGGATGGCAGTGGTTGCGCTTTCCAGGGCGGGATTTCCACTTCGTCCGAGGTGCGGAACGGGATGGTCACCAAAAACTCGGAGCCCTTGTCCACCTGGCTCTTGATCTGGATTTTCCCGCCCATGGCATCAGTGAACTGTTTGCAGACTGCCAGTCCCAGACCGGTGCCGCCATATTTTCGGGTGGTAGTGGAATCTGCCTGTTCAAAGGGTTCAAAAATTCGTTTCAGATCCTTTTTGGGAATGCCAATGCCGCTGTCTTTCACCGAAAAGGTCAGCCAGTACCGGTGTCTGGAACCGGGAGTCGGTTTGCCGGGGAAGGCTTTCACTATGATTTCACCGCGGGATGTAAATTTTACGGCGTTCGACAACAGGTTCAGCAGAATCTGGTGTACCCGGCCGGGGTCTCCCAGCAGGGTCTCCGGAACCCGGGGATCACAGAAACCAATCAGTTCAATGTCTTTTGCCTGGGCTCTTTCCGCCACCACCTGGCAGGTTTGTTCGATGGCTGCCCGGGGGCTGAAAGGACTGCGTTCCAGGTGTATTTTGCCGGCATCAAATTTTGAGTAGTCCAGGATATCATTGATCAGGTTCATCAGTGACTGGCAGCAGCTCTGGATGGTATCCAGAAACCGCTCCTGGGATTTGGTGAGGGGGGTGTTTTCCAGCAGCGATACCATGCCGATAACGCCATTCAGTGGGGTGCGGATCTCGTGGCTCATGGTGGCCAGGAAATCGCTTTTGGCGCGGGCGGCGGATTCAGCTTCTTCCTTTGCCTGACGCAATGCCTTCTCCGTTTGCTGGCGTTTGCGGATTTCATCTGCCAGAAAGCGGGACAGGTTGGCTACATCGTCCTCCTCCAGCATGCGGGACTCGGCGTCGGCGTTCAGTTCCTGAAGGCTCTCCCTCAGGCGGGTCAGGGCCAGGTTCTGTTTGTCTGACTGGCGCTGGAGTTTGCTATTCAGCTCCAGCAACTCGTCGGAATTGCGCACCATGTGCTGTTCCAGCAGCACCAGGTCGCTTTCATATTCATGGTAGGTGGAATCCACCGCATCAAGGAAACGGGCAAGCCCCGGGTGCTCAGCCAGTTCTTTGGGCAGGTGCTCGGTGAGTTGCTGTTCCAGAATTTCATGCCATTTCATTGCTTCAATTATAGCCATGCCCGGGGAAAAAGCTGTTATCACACTGTTAATTTACCCCCGGCAGAGAATTAGATTTGTCATTCTAATTTCCTTGTGTAGGATGCTTAATTGAGCCCGGTTGGGGGAGATTGGGCCGTGGGAAACACCCTTAAGACAACATTAGGATGACAAGAGAGCACAACAATGGGAAAACTGAAAGAGATGGTTGCTGAGGAAACATCGTTAGCCAATCGCGTCAAAACCAATGCCCGCCGTTTGCAAATGGCCGGCATCGGACTGTTCGCCAAGCTGGATGAGGAACGCATCAGGCTGTACAAGCAGGTAGTGGAAGCCAGCGATGTGAAAACCGATGATACCGTTATCGGCAAGCTTAATACGTTAGGGAACGGAGTCGTGAATCTGGCCCGCGAGGAAAGCGTCAAGCTGTTTGATGAGCTGGTGGAAGCAGGGGAGAAGTACCAGTCAGAGGGAACCGGTGGCGCTGGTGCCGGCAAAAAGACCAGGGCGTCGGGCTCCTCGGGTAAAGCGAAGTCGTCCACCCCTGCAAGGAAGGCGCAACGTAAAACCCGCCAGACGTCGGTAGATCCCGATTTGCAGAAAGCCTTTGCAGCGGCCCAGGCAAAAGCGGAAAAAATATCCGACCTGGGTCATGAACAGGAGCTGGAACTGATGGCGCTGGCATTACAGGCCAAGGAAGGAGACGTGAAGGGTCGAAGGCCAGCGAAAGACAAGGTGGAGGAATGCGAAGTGTTTGATGCCCGGAGAGAGATCAAGGGTATGAAGCAGCAGGAGGCCATGGCGAAGTACGTTGAAACCGTGCAAAAAATTGCCTGAGTGTAAAGACTCAGAAACCTGTCTCCGCACGCCGCTTTTTGCACTTGTTGCATAGGCTGAGCGGTCGCGCAGGCCGGGCGAGCAAAAGCCGGTACCCCAGTGGTGCCGGCTTTGTTATTCGCTCTTCAGCCCTTCCGGTTCGATAATGCCCTGGTTATCGGCAAGGAAACGGAAGCACTCATTTCTGGCCAGCGGGCGGCTGTAAAGAAAGCCCTGGATCCGCTCACACTCAAACTGTTCCAGGTACTTGACCTGGGAAACGTTTTCCACGCCTTCAGCAATGACGTCCAGGTTCAGGTTCTTTGCCAGTGCGATAATTGCGTTGACTATAGCGGCATCGTCCGGGTCTACCGTGATGTCCTTGACAAAAGAACGGTCAATCTTGAGCGTGGAAATCGGGAACTGCTTCAGGTAACTCAGCGACGAATAGCCGGTCCCGAAATCATCAATGGCAAACCGGATTCCCTGCTCAGACAGGCTTTTCAGCAGTCTGACCGAACGATAAGGGTCTACCATCAGCGCGCTTTCAGTGATTTCCAGTTTGAGCAACTTGGGGTCCACAGCGCAAGCTTCCACGATACGGATAACCTTTTCAGCCAGCAGGGAATCCTCAAACTGTTTCCCGGACAGGTTGACGGACATGATAAGGGGAAGTGATGACAGCTTGTGCCACTGTTTCAGGTCCCGGCAGGCGGTTTCAATCACCCATTCTCCCACCGGAATGATCATGCCGGTTTCTTCCAGTACGGGAATAAATTCCGCGGGCGAGATCAGACCCCGTTCCGGATCACGCCACCTTAACAGGGCCTCCAGTCCATACACAATATTGGAGGGGCGCAATATCTGGGGCTGGTAGAACAGCTCAAATTCATCGTTCTCCAGTGCCCGACGCAATTTGTTCTCAATACTGAGTCGTTCGTAGGCTTTGGCGGTCAGTTCCCTGGAATAGAACTGGTAGCAGTTGCGCCCCTGTTCTTTGGCACGGTACATGGCGACATCGGCGTTCTTCACCAGGGTTGTGGCATTTTCACCGTTTTCAGGAAACAGGCTGATACCAATACTGACAGTGGTGAAAAGTTCATGGCCTTCCACCACAAAAGGCATTGCCAGACTCTTCAGGATCTTGCCGGCAACCACCGCCACTTCGTTGCTGTCCTCTATGGCCTCAACCAGTATTGCGAACTCATCACCACCGAATCTGGAAAAGGTATCCGTGTTTCTGACGATTTTTCCAATCCTGTGGGACATCTCCCTGAGCAAGGCATCGCCCACATCGTGTCCCAGGGTATCATTAATGTTCTTGAATCGGTCCAGATCCAGAAACAGGATCGCAAGCCGGTGATGGTGCCTTGTGGAATTGTCAATGGCATGTTCAATGCGTTCCAGCAGCATCAGCCGGTTTGGCAGGTCAGTCAGGGGATCATGATAGGCCAGATGATGCAGACGCTCTTCAGTCTGGATACGTTCGGTAATGTCTTTTCCGGTGGAAATATAATTAATGATTTCCCGGTTATCATTTAACAGGGGGGTTATGGTTTTTTCTTCGTAATATATGGAGCCGTCTTTGCGCTTGTTAATGAAAATATCGCTGAACCCTTTTCCCTGTTCAATGGTCCGCCACAATTTGCGGTAAAACTCGGGCTCCATGCGGCCGGATTTCAGTATCCCGGGGGTTTCTCCCACCAATTCCTCTCTGGTGTAACCGGTAATGCGTTCGCAGGCATAGTTGACATATTCGATCACACCCTGGGGGTCGGTCACGATCGCAGCATCGCCTGCCTGTGCCAGCGCAGATGATAGTTTGCGCATCTCCGCCTCGGTGCGTTTGCGTTCGGTGATATCGGTGATACTGCCGCGAATCAGAATTGCATCCTCCGAGGGAAAGCGGTCCAGCCTGATTTCACAGTCAATAAGACGCCCGTCCACGGTTTGATGTCGCCACTCGAAGACGGGGTGTTTGCCGGCAATGGTGTCACTGATAAGCTGCCTGATCAGAACTTCCGACTCAACACCATTGGGTTGTGTCACAGGGCTCACGTCGGCTGGTGAGAGTTCATAGAGCTTTGCCTTGCTGGCGCCGAAGAGTCTGGCTGCGTTACGGTTTGCGGACACAAAGCGGTTGGTATCCGGGCTGAAAATAACGATGGCTTCGGGCGCGTATTCCACCAGCATGCGGTTGCGCTCTTCGCTGATCTTCAGTGCAGTGTCCTGATCGGTTCGCTGAATCTCGGCGCCCACCTGTCTCACCAGTATCTGCAATATGGATAACACAGGTTCAGGAGAGCTAATTGGCGATCTGCTGACGACTGTCACCAACCCCAGGGGCGTGCCTTTCTTGTTGGTCACCGGTAATCCAACGTAGCCCTTCAGGCTGTTGTCCTTCAGGAAGGAGTCTTCCGGAAAAAGCGTCTGTATATCATCAGGAAAAAAATAGCGTTTTTCGTCGAGGACCAGTTTACAGGGGGCATTTTCAACCGGATATAGCATCTCGGGTAACTCAGTGCCGTGCTCCGAGAATGACAGTGTCTGAATATGACGTTGGCCATCCCTGATAACAAGCCGGCCGATCAATGCAAAGTCGTAACCCATTTTGGTGGTCAGGTACCGGGTTAGCGCAGAAAAATAGATTTCACCGGTCTTGGGAAGTACCGCTGTGGCCAGATCGTGGAGGATGGATTCCACCTTTTTTCTGGCGGATACTTCTTCCGTGAGGGTGCGGTTGCTTTCCTGAAGCTGCTGCGTTCTGACGCGGACCTTGTCTTCCAGCTCATCCTTGTTGGCCTTGATATTATCAGCCATCTGGTTAAACGCATCAGTGATTTCCTGGAACTCCCCTTGTGGCAGACCCGATAAATGGGCGTCCAGATTGCCTGAGGCCAGCTCATGACTGAAAGCCAGCAAACGTTTCAGCGGGATAAATATGGACCGGCTGATAATAATGGTGATCAATAACATCAGCACCAGCAGAGAGATAGTGGCGTACTTGTACTGGCTGCCGGTTTTTTTAACGTTAGCGTCGATAAAGTGTTTAAGCTGGTCTTCCAGTTTAATCAACGCCTTGGTGATCTTTTCCTCAACAATATTGAGCTTCAGGCTGCTATCCTGCTGTTGCTGCAGCTCAATAGCTATTCGTTGCGAGAGTTCGAACCAGCTGTCAACCTGCTGGGCAAAAAGCAGGGCATTGAATGTGGGTAAAAGCGGGTCTTGTTGTTTGATTCGATCCAGTGTTTGCTCAAAATTATTTTCCAGCAAATACCGGTTGGCCTGGAATACCGGTATGTTCTTGTCAATCATCAGTGCTTCGGTAACGGCACCGCTGTAGCGCCCTATCAGCAGTCCCAGATGTTGAAGTCCCTTGTAAAGACTGTTGATACGGTTGTTTTCGCCGAGCCTGGGTTCTAAAGCTTTGCTCTGCTTTATAAGGGTAGTTGTCAGGTCCTGAGCCTGGTCTTTGAAACGCTTAATCAGTGTTTTCAGGTTGCCCCCATGGTTCTGATTTGCCTTAAAGGCTTCATCGAAGGCCTGTAGCTGTCGGGAAATCCCGGTGGCCTGTGGAATAAGACTGGAAGGCAACTGGCTTGCCAGGCGTTGGAGCGAGTCAACGGTCTCTTCTGTAAAGCTGCCGATCGTTTTTTCACGGCCATGGCGGGGCGTCTCCAGGCGTATTTCCAGCCGTACCAGTTTCAAACCATTGTGAATTGCCTGTATATCACTGAGCAGTTCGTTCTTGCGCAGGGCTTCGGAAAAAAACTGGTTAAACGACAACGTGATGCCCAGATAACCCAGCCCCGTAATCACTACCATTAATAACAGGCGATGAGAAATCTTCATGATGCTGACACGCCATTAACTGGATCAGAAACTGACACTGCGCATGGTCCCCTTATTAAAAATCTGGATGGTCAGAGGTACGTTTATCTGGCGGTTGTGGCCAAAAACGGCTTTTGCGACAAGTTTGAGTGGTTGTTCCCGCTTATAGAAAGGATCGTCGATGGTAAACCGGTCTGCCACTTCCTTGAAAACCTCGATGTCTTCAATAGCCTTCTCGCCAGCCGTTTGCAGAATCCGCAGTATCAGTTCCAGTGCATAAACCTTTACGCCGGCTTCGTCGTGCCACTGTCCGGCTACGGCTTTATACTCTTCGGCAAAAGCTTTCATATAATCCGTGTGGATTTCGCTGCCGGGAGAGCTGCCAAGACTGACGAACCGGTCCAGTCCGGGGAGAAGTTCAAGCAGCAGGGCTGGCTCCTGGGCGGTCTCCGTACTGATAAACCCGCTATAGCCATTGTTCCGGAGCAAAGACACCAGTTTGGGTGTATCCAGGGGGGCTGCCCCGGAAAGTACCACCAGATCCGGCTCCAGGCGGATATAGGATTTTATCAGTGCTTCAACCCCCTGCAGGTCCGCGGGGTAAGTTATCTCGGAAATATCCCAGGCTTCCAGTTCTCTTATTTCAAGGCCGGTTTTTTCTGCGGCCTGGATGCCGGTATTACGCTGGTTGATGGACTCCCTGTCTCTTCTGGCCAGAAACGCTACGGTGCGCACCTCATGATTTTCTTTCAGGTAGCGATATATGACGGGGGCCGAAATCTTGGGGTGCATCATGCCCAGATAGGTGTTTTCCCGGGGTGGGCTGAAAAGCAGGGGGTTGAACCCGTAGGCAATGTTAATGACGTTATTGGCTTCCAGCAGTGGAATGATCGCCAGGCTTGTGTCGTCAATGTTGGGCCCAATAAGGTAGTGTATGCCGTGCTCGCGGATCAGCTTCTGGGCGCCAAGCAGGGCCGTATCTTTATCCAGTCTGGTGTCATAGCTGGAAACCTCAATCCGGTATTTCCTGTTTCCGATCTGAACGCCACCCTGGTCGTTGTAGATCTTTGCTGTGGTCAGGGCGCAATATTTACTGGTCAGACCCCAGTATTTTGCCGGCCCTGACATGGCCCCGAGTACGCCGATTTTAAGCACCGGCTGGGCGTATACTGTTGCAGTCACCAGCATAAGTGCCGCTGAGATACAAACACCGGTTACGGTGAATCTTTTTAAAAATAAGCACATAGATAGCCCCCACTGATTTCCACAGTATAGCAAGGGTAATCATTGAAGGGTGTATCACACTTATTCAGGCCGGGATGAGTTTCAGGCAGGGCGTGACTTTAAACCGGGGAGAGCAGGAAAA
>JAWVYU010000242.1:0-7782 GCA_033722575.1 Ketobacteraceae bacterium
CCCCCCCCCCCCCCCCCCTCGTGGGGCGGGGGGGGGGGCCCCCCCCCTCCCCCTGGGTGGTGGCTCTGCGTCCCCCCCCCCTGGTGCCCCGCCCCACCCCCCACCACGAGGCCGCAGCCAGTACCAAAGCGCGGGACCAATACTTTAGGCATGCAAATTGCTTGCGGCAATGTTTCAAAATCATTGGATTGGGATAATTGATAGCTGGCATCCCCTTGTTGAACCGGCTGTCAGGCTTTCAATGGATTATAGCCGAGATCCCTGCCCACGCAGTATGAGACACTTGACAGGAGACGGCCATGTTCAATAGAGTGCGCGCCAAACCGCATAGGGAGCAGTGTCATCATGGTTGAGCCGGTTACGGACAAACAGGTTTTATTGGGATTCAGTATTCCGGCAGAGGACGCCGGCTATATTCTTGAGCTGCTTCGCCAGATGCGTCTGACGCCCAACAAGCCGGGCCTGAGCGCCGAGGCCGCCGGGGTGGTGGCCCGCCTGCTGGATCTGGGTATACACGCCCTCTACTTTGATGTTATGGACAAAGTCCGGGCCCATCCCAAGGTGAAAAAATCGGCGGATACCGGTATTCATACCGTGAGCCGCGGAGGCAAGCTGGTTATCAAGAAAATGGTGAACAGTCTGGAGCCCCATGAACTGCCTGTGTTTGCTGAATATATGAGCAGCCTTTTGGTGCAGCACGATGCCGAGTGGCACCTGGCGTTTCCTTTATCCCCGGAACTTGCCAATGACCTGGGCGAGACCATGAAGCGCATCCACAGCGATTCCAACACCTCTGCCTATAATGACTTCATCGCCACGACCTTGTGTGCAATTTGTGACCAGGCCATTGTGTATTTTTATCACAAACCCACCAAACTCTTTAAAATTCGCCCATTCGTGAAACGTTCCGCAGACCTCGGCGTGCGAACCATTCAGAAAGGGCTACATTTTGTCATAAGGCAGCTGTTCAAGAAGACCCACCAGCGGGAACTGATCAAGTTTTCGCAACTGCTGGAGAATCAGCTGGTCTACGATTGACAGCAGCAACCACAAACTCATCAATAGCCCCAAGGCGACAGACTCACTATGGGTGTGCTTTTTCACTCCAGTCACAGCTTGACTCCGAGAGTATGCTTTACGTTCATGGCATTGGCTGTTCTTCTTCTGCCACTGCGCGGCCAGGCATCAGAATCTGAAGATGAACCCATGATGTCCCCCATGGAGGCCGCCAGCGAGCCCGTGGTGGTGGATCACAGTGAACCCGGCGCTCCCATTGAGGAAGAGCCGGCAGAGGAAGCCCCCGGGCCCCAGCGTATCAGAATTCTTGGCAAGGACATTGAGCCCGGAACCGCCCAGGCGCTGGATTGGCAGGTGGCCTCCACCGCCACAGAACTGGACTCTCCCAACAGGATTCTGGTGGTGAATGGGGTACGACCCGGCCCAACCCTTTGCCTGACGGCTGCCGTTCATGGTGACGAGATCAACGGGATCGAAATCGTGCGGCGCGTGCTGCATAGTGTGGACCCCGAAAACCTCAATGGTGCCCTGATCGGCGTACCCATCGTTAACCGCGTCGGTTTCCTGCGTTCATCACGCTACATGAGCGACCGCCGCGACCTTAACCGCCATTTTCCGGGCAACCCCAGCGGCAGTGCAGCGTCCCGGTTGGCTTTCGCCCTGTTTCATGACGTTGTAGCCCACTGCAATTACCTGATCGACCTGCATACAGGCTCCTTTCACCGGATCAATATTCCGCAATTGCGGGCCGACCTGTCCAGGGAACAGGTGCGCGCCTTTACCAAGGGATTTGGCGGTATTACTGTGCTCAATCACGAAGGAGCGCCCGGTACCCTGCGCCGTGCTGCCGTGGATGCCGGCATTCCCGCAGTAACACTGGAAGCGGGCGGTCCCCTGCATCTGGACAAGGCGGTGGTGGATTATGGTACCAAGGCCATCGAGAACGTGATGCACAGTCTGGAGATGCGGGAACTGATGCGGTTCTGGCTGACACCAAAGCCTACCTATTACCAATCCACCTGGATCCGCTCGGAAAGCTCCGGAATTCTTATTTCCACCGTTGAACTGGGGGACAAGGTCAGCAAAAGAGATGTGCTGGGAGAAGTCATAGACCCCATCAGCAACAAGATGCACCAGATTCGTGCACCCTTTGACGGTCAGATTCTCGGCATGGCACTGGACCAGTTTGTCAGCCCCGGCTACGCCGTATACCGCATCGGCATTGAATCCACCGAAGAAGCCATGGCCAAGTCAAAACCACCCAAGACCGGGCCTGCGACACCACCCATCGATGTGGACGATCCGGATGAGGAGTCCCCCGCGAGCACCGAAGTGGAAGAATAACGGCGACTAGCCACCTCTCCCGATGGCTCGGCCCATCATCGCCTGTATAATTTCCAGACAAAAAAAAGGCAAATGCCATGAGTGGCATTTGCCTCGAATCGCTTTTAATACCTGTAGATCCACTGGTTCAGACGGGCTTTCAACACAAATCTACTAAGCTTCTTCAATAAGAGCGGCACGCTCAAATCCTTACGTACCCTAAGCTTAGACCAGATTTCAGATATTTCCGGTCCCGTTAACGGTTTTTATTGACCCGGCGGTCCAAATAGCTGTTTTGATTGATAATGTGGAAAATCCACCT
The DNA here is from genome assembly GCA_033722575.1 of Ketobacteraceae bacterium. Classification (GTDB taxonomy): domain Bacteria; phylum Pseudomonadota; class Gammaproteobacteria; order Pseudomonadales; family Ketobacteraceae. The sequence continues at coordinate 2,663 of JAWVYU010000242.1, forward strand.
ACTTCAGCAGCAGGAAATCCACCACATCAAACATCATTTCCTCCGACCCCGCCAGCTTCACGCTGACGTAGTAGCGATCATTCACCAGTAGCGCCGGTACCCCGCTGACCCGGTACTGCCGCAAAGCTTCTCCTGCCTCTTTCATGCCATTGGCCACTTCATCGGAACTCCAGGCTGCTTCGAATTTTTCCGGGTCAAGCCCCAGCTCTTTCTCTGCAAAGGACTTGATCTGGTCTTCCTTGCGCAGCGGCTTGCGTTTTTCGTGAATATAGTCGAATACTTTCCCGGAGGCCTCTTCCGCCACGCCAAGGTGTTCCAGCGTCAGGTAAAGCCGGGCCAGCAGCGCAAAGTAACTGTTCCACTGGGCGGGAATACGCTCAAACTCAACGGCATCCCCCTTGGATTCCGTCCATCTGACCAGGGCCGGTTCCAGGTGCTGGCAATGGGGGCACCCATAGGAAAAGAATTCAACTACCCTGGGCTTTTCCGGTTTCGGTGCATTCACATCGCCCACCACCTCATAATGGGAGCCTGCTATAAACCGTTCCACTGCCTGTACCGGAAAAACCGCTACCACCAGCAATACCGCCACCAGCCATTGCCTCATAATCACCTCTACTTCCTCAGTTTGCTTAACCTGTTATCGGGTTATCTTACCGGGTTGTCGGAAACCGACAGACCCGCGCCCGCCCGGCCTTCTCAGGCCATCGTCTTAACGGTCTATCAGCGTGCATTCAATTCCCCGCTACAGTAAGTCAATCGCGTCATCAGTGCAATCGACTGGTTACCAGATCCAGTGCTTCACAACACTCAACAAAAAATTACCGCTTAAAACCTTATGGCTGTCGTTAGAAACTATACTGATGTGAACAACGGGTTAAATAATCACCGACCAAGATGCTTGCAAAAATCAAAAAGTTCACTCGGCGCATTACCAACAACCGGGAATCCATTACCAAAGACCTGTCCCTGGCCGCGCGGCAGGCCTGGTCGCTGCCGTATCTGTTTTCGCCATGGAACGCCGAGGCTTCCAGCAAATCCGAGCTGGACATTCACAGCTACAATAACCTGGGCGATATGATCAACGTGGCAATTCAGACCGTTGTTCCCGCCGAGCGCAAAAGCTACAGCACCGGCACTATCGCCTGCAACCCGGAACATTACACTCACAGTGGCAAGCGTGAAAAATGGTTTTTCATCAACGGTATCTGCACATCGCCGCCGGTGGCCATTCTTAACTGCATGGAAATCGCCCGGGTTTTTCACCGCTCCGTACACCTTATCCATACGCCCACCTATGGCGTTGCCTGGGATTTGTGGGACTCCATCACCGCCCGCACCCTGCGCAAGGACGGCAAGCTCTCCCGGCCCGCCTATGATGTGGTGAAGGAAGCCCTGGTAACCCATGACAAGGTGATCCTCATTGGCCACTCCCAGGGAACCATTGTCAGCAGCTATGTGGCGAGGAAACTGCTGAAGGACAAGAAATACCGGCATCTGGCACCCAAGCTGGAAATCTACTGCCTGGCCGGCGTGGCAGACAGCCTGCACGTAGATCCCGGCCTGTCGGAAAAACACTGCCGGGGGGTGCCCTATGTGGAGCACTTCGTCAATGGCCTGGATTTTTTTGGCCGTATAGGGGTGCTGGCCCATCTGGAACACACGGCAGGTGCCGTGTTTTGTCTGGATCAACGCAAGGGGCACCTGCTGAACGATCACTACCTTCCCGGCATTGAACGTGGCGAATACTGTAACCGCCAGTCACGGCTGTTTCAGTATGTTGACGGGAACGAGCCCGAACCGCACCATTACGTGCACCATGAGTTCTGAACTCCCGCCGGACTACAGCTCAAAAAAGTTTTCAATATCGGGCCTGACTTCCATGGCGTCACGATAGCCCAGTTCGATGAGGTCATTGCAGAACATGCGCTCGAACAGCAGATAACTCAGTATGCTGGACCCCGAAGAGCGGGTTGCCCCGATGCCATGCAGAAAAAACCGGATCGTAGCCGGCAGGGTTTTCAGGTACCGGCTGGCAATCTGATCCAGACACTGACTGGGGGATATCACCAGGCAATCAACCGGACGCAGCTCCACCCCGTGCTTGTTGAGAACATGCCCGGGAATCAGTTCCAGTGAATCATTGATCCGCTCCAATCGCTCCACATCGTATTCCAGGCTGTCGAGAAAAACACTGTTCAGCAAATGCCCGCTGATTTGTGCCAGTGAAGGATAACCCTCGGTTGGACGACGTACCTGGGGCGCAGACCGGTTTCCGCTGACGCCCACCACAAAGATTTTTTCCGCCCCCAGGTGCAATGCCGGGCTCAGGGGAGCCAGCTGACGCATGGCACCGTCGCCGTAATATTCACGGTTAATGCGGGTTGCCGGGAAAATAGTGGGAATGGCAGAGGAAGCCAGCAGATGCTGAACCGATAACTGGGTGCGCAACCCTACCCGCTGAAAGCGCTTCCAGCTGCTGATATCGGGGGACCCCTGAAAAAAAGCCACGGAGTGACCGCTGTTGTAGCCGGATGCTGTGACACTCAGCGCTCTCAGAAAACCTTCCTCAATATGCCCCTGAATATTCTCGAATTTCAGAGCACGTTCCAGCAATACCCGCAGGGGTGAGTTGTCCAGCAGGGAATTACCGCGGTTTGGCATGGGCAGAAACAGCCCCGCAAACCAGCGGGCGGCATTGACAATAACCCCGATAGGATCGGTACGGTAGACTTTTTCCGGAGAGAAGGTTTTCCAGACATACTCGATTTCGTATACGGCATTACGGTAGTTATCCGCATAGCAGGCCAGAGCAGTCGCATTGATGGCTCCCGCGGAGGTGCCGCAGATAATCCCGAACGGATGCCGCATGCCCTCGGGAATAATATCGGCAATGGCTTTCAGCACTCCCACCTGATAGCCAGCCCGCGCCCCGCCTCCCGATAACACCAGCGCACTGCGTAAATGATCCCGTGGTTGCTTTTTAGACGCCATTTTCAGAAAACCTCAACATCTATTACATCATAGTTGGCTCAGCCATTTCCGCTACAGGAATCCGGCACAGCACCTTATGCGTTATGTTGAGTGTGTGCCATGGACGTGGTTAAATCCCTGCGCCAGAGGCTCAGTCTGGCCCATCAGGAACCGGGGGGAACCATGGAGAAGTCAAGACACCGCAAGTTAATAGGACAATGGATTAAGGCACTGATCACTGCGCTTCTGCTGATCCCTGGCATCGCCGTTTCCGGGCAGGAAACCCGCCAGGCAAAGCCGTACCACATTGTGGAAATCAAGGGTATTGAAACCCCCGCCCTGCTTGAAAAGCACTTTGACGATCTGACCCTGTTTGCCGTAAAGCAGGGCATCATGATCCCTATCCCTTTCCAGCTGGAAGATTATGACGATGAAGGCTACAGCTGGTTTGCCGAGTCCGGCACTCCTCTGCGGGGTACGGAAAACGTATTCGACCAGCACGACTCCCTGTTCTTCCGTTACGAGGATGCCGGTCACAAGCTGGACGACTACAACGCCAGCTTTGCCCGTATCTCAGCGGAAATCGAAGTCAGGGATCCCGAAACCGGCAACAGCCGCTATGTGTACGTTTCGGATCAGCTCAACGGGTTTATTTTCAAGCCACTTACCCAATACGATCCCGCCACCGGTGTGGTGAAATCCGATCATTTCCGGCTGGACACCAACCCCAACAACTTCCTGATCTGGAATGATTTTACCTACAAGACCTACCAGGGGGACTCTGCCGACACCCTGCTGGACACGCTCAAAATCCGGATGGATGCCGGAGTCGTGCTGGAAAACGCCCGGGTGACGCTGGACAACCGCAACATACGTACCGAGGTATCTGCCATCAAACAGGGCCCTATCCGCACGGTAGTACTGGCTAAAGCCCATCTGACGTTCGCGAAAATCCCCGTGGTATTCTTTGATATGAGCTTTCAGATCTATCCCCAGCAATACCGGATCGATGCAAAAGTGGAAGTGCCCGCCGTGCTGGCGAAACTGCTGCATTCCCCCCACGCCACCATTACCCTGGACGGCAACAACCTGACCGGCAGCCTGCTGCGGGTGTCCTCAGGGCCTGAAAGGCCGGTTCTGGTGGATGGCCGCATGTCATCCGTAGAAACGGCGCTCCAGGGAACATCCCTGAAAAAGGATCAGAACTGGATCTGGCTGAGCACGCAAAAAGGCTTTGATATGGTGGCCCAGCTGTTCGTGCCCCACAATTTTGATGTGCCGATTTCGGTGTTTTATATGGACAATCACGACATGAAAGAACGCCCGGAACGCTTCAGAGGTCAGGGGCCCAACGTGGGTTATCATATTCATGATATCCCCATCAATGACACCTTCCATTTCGGATTCAGCGCTTTTTTTGCCGACTCCATTGCGCCCCAGGTACCAGAAGCCTTTATCCGGAATATCGCCAGAGTACCACAGGTGATCGCCACCACCCTGGAGCAGCATCCGACACAACTGGCCCGCAGTGCACAGGCCGAGACCCATAGCCACGACTGACTGCGCGGTCAGTGTGACCGGAGAGCCACAAGAGCTGCGGCTCCTGTCATAGGATGAAGACGGCAAATGTCTTATGATGGTTATTCAGGCAACCCGAGCGGGGAGTAACCCTTGCAATAAAGAGGAGTCAGTGACACCCCATGGAAACACACGTCATTCTGGTAAGACACGGTCAGATACAGGCAAACGTGGACAAGCTCTGGCATGGCTGGACAGACAGTGAATTAACCGAAGAAGGCCGCCAGCAGGCCCTGAAAGCCGCGCAGCGGCTGCTGAAAGAACACGGGGATATCAGTGCAGTGTATGCCAGCCCCCTGCAGCGCACCCGTGATACCGCCCGGGCCATTGCAGATCTGTTCAGCCATGAAGTCACCCTTCATGAAGATCTGAAAGAGTACGGCATTGGCGATCTGGAAGGGGTTTCTTTCAGTGACCTCTACAAAGTACACAATTTCTTTGCCCAGGTAAAAGCTGATCGCCACTACGCACCCACCGGCGGCGAATCCATTCAGGCTGTTACCACCCGGGTATCGCGGGCCCTGGAAGAGATCGCAACACGCCATCGCGGAGAAAAAGTGGTTGCCGTC
>JAWVYU010000243.1:0-7764 GCA_033722575.1 Ketobacteraceae bacterium
GGAGCAGCCCTTCGTCAAAGACCCCGATACCACCGTTGGCAAGCTGGTGAAAAATGCCGGTGCCACCGTACTGAGCTTTATCCGCTTTGAAGTGGGTGAAGGTATCGAGAAAGAAGAAGTGGATTTCGCTGCAGAGGTAATGGCTCAGGCCCGCGGCGAAGCATAATCCAGCTCTTTATTAAATAGCAGGGTGTCGCTAAACTGTGCGTCAGTTTTCGGCACCCTCTTTGTATCTGCCTAAGGAGCCCCCATGCCCACCACCAGTGAACGAACCCCCAAATACAAGCGTATTCTCCTGAAACTCAGCGGTGAAGCCCTGATGGGAGAGCTGGATTTTGGTATCGATCCACAGGTTCTGGACCGGATGGCACTGGAAATCGGTCAGCTGAGGGGTATCGGCGTGGAAGTGGGCCTGGTGATTGGCGGTGGCAACCTGTTCCGGGGGCGGCTCTGCAAAAAGCCGGCCTGGACCGGGTAGCGGGAGATCACATGGGCATGCTGGCCACACTGATGAACGGCCTGGCCATGCGGGACGCCCTGGAGCGTTCCAATATCCCTACCTGTCTCATGTCCGCCATCCAGATGAGTGGCGTAGTAGAGCACTACGACCGGCGCCGGGCCATGCGGTTGCTGTCCAATGGCGATGTGGTGATTTTCGCTGCGGGTACCGGTAATCCCTTTTTTACCACCGATACCGCCTCTTCCCTGCGGGCCATAGAAACAGACGCCGACGCCATGTTCAAGGCAACCAAGGTGGATGGTGTGTATGATTCAGATCCCGAGCAGAATCCTGATGCCAGAAAATATGAACGGCTTACCTACGACGAGGTTCTGGAGAAAAAGCTCGGAGTTATGGATCTCACAGCAATCTGTTTGTGTCGTGACCAGGGGATGCCGGTAAGAGTTTTCAACATGAACGAGCCGGGGGCATTGCTGCGGGCCACCCTGGGAGGTAGTGAGGGTACCCTGATCGAGCCTGAGTCCCAGGCTGTATAACCTTTGCCAATGTAACAGTATCAAGACCGCTCAGTAGATAAGACAAGCAAATATACAGAAGGAATGTCTCGTGATTAACGATATCAAAGCAGACGCTGCAATGCGGATGAAAAAGGCGATAGATGCACTGGAAACAGCCTTTAAAAAAGTGCGCACGGGCCGTGCTCATCCGGGAATTCTGGATGGTGTCATGGTGCCTTATTACGGCGCGGATACCCCGCTTAACCAGGTGGCCAATGTAGGCGTGGAGGATGGCCGGACCCTGACGGTTTCCCCCTGGGAAAAGCACATTATTCCCGACGTGGAAAAGGCCCTCATGAAAGCGGATCTGGGCGTGAACCCTTCCACCAGCGGTGACATTATCCGCCTGCCCATGCCGCCTCTGACCGAAGAAACCCGCCGGGATCTGATCAAGGTGGTGCGTCAGGAAGCGGAGCAGTGCCGGGTATCCATCCGCAGTATCCGCCGGGATGCCAACAGCGATATCAAAGAGCTGTTAAAAGAAAAGGAAATCGGTGAGGATGAAGAGCGCCGTGGTGAGGAAGAGATCCAGAAACTGACGGACAAATACGTGGCCGAAATCGACAGCCGCCTTCAGGAAAAAGAAAAAGACCTGATGGAAGTCTAGGCAGGTTTTCTGCTTTTATTCTGCAACCCGCATGGGCTTTCAGAGTCCATGCGGGTTTTGGTTATTAATCCGGATTCAATCAGAAATCTCAACGGAAGCGAGATTCAACACCAGAGAGGCATCAGTGAGCGAACAGCAGTCATCAGCACCTGATATCGACAGTCACCAGGGTAACGTACCGCGCCATGTGGCCATTATCATGGACGGCAATAACCGTTGGGCTAAACAGCGCGGGCTGCGGGGAGTGGAAGGCCACAAAGCCGGCGCCGATACCGTTAAAGCGACGGTGGAAGCCTGTGCCCGGGCTGGCGTGGAGGTGCTGACTGTGTTTGCATTCAGCAGCGAAAACTGGCGGCGGCCCCAGGAGGAAGTGAATGCCCTGATGGAGCTGTTTCTGGAAGCACTGAATGACGAAGTGCCTGAACTTCACGACAACGGCATTCGCCTGCTGTTTGTTGGCAATCTGAGCGGGTTCAGCGACAAGCTTCAATCCCAGATGCAGGCCGCCATGAACCTGACCGCCGGCAACCGGCAAATGACCTTTGCAGTGGCGGTTAACTACGGCGGGCAATGGGACATTGCCAATGCGGCGCGCCAGCTGGCCAGGCGTGTGGCGGATGGCGAAATCAGCCCTGATGACATCAATACGGAAACCCTGGGGGCCCGGATGTGTCTTGCCGATTATCCGCCCCTGGATTTAATGATCCGCACCGGCGGCGAGCGGCGTATCAGTAACTTCCTGTTGTGGCAGGTGGCCTACGCCGAGCTTTATTTCAGTGATCTTTACTGGCCCGACTTCAACGCGGATGCCCTGCATGCGGCCTTTGCGGATTATGCCACCCGGCAGCGCCGTTTTGGTCGTACCGGCGAACAGGTCGAATCAGGGCAGTAACATCTGCGGCAAACTGGGAGAGTAACGGATGCTTAAACAAAGGATAATGACCGCACTGATTCTGGCGCCCCTGCTGCTGGGAGCAATTTTTCTTTTACCAAACCACTGGTTTGCCCTTTTTCTGGCGCTGCCGGTGATGTTGGGTGCGTCAGAGTGGGCCAACCTGATGGGCCATGAGCAGGAAGGTCAGCGGGTGCCCTTTGTGGTGGCGGTGGGTGTGCTGATTTCGCTCTGCTACTGGTTTTCCCTGAAATTTGTTGTGCTGCTGGGCGTTGCGTGGTGGATAGCAGCGTTCTTCCTTGTGAAGGCCTATCCGGATCGGGTGGCCCAGTGGGAATCCCGCAATATCCGCTTTGTTATTGGTTTGCTGATTCTGGTGCCCGCCTGGCTTGCGCTGGTAATGCTGCAGGGACAGCCTCACGGCCCCTACTGGGTTATGTATGTGATGTTTCTCGTATGGGGTGCGGATACCGGCGCCTATTTTGTTGGCCGGCAATTCGGCAAGGCCAAGCTGGCTCCTGCGGTCAGCCCCGGTAAATCCATTGCCGGGTTATGGGGTGGCGTGGCCACGACCTTTCTGATTGCCCTGGGGGTGGCGGTGCTGACCGATGCGGCCCAGCCGGTGGGTATCATTCTGTTTCTGCTGATCAGCATGCTGGCGGTGTTTGCCTCAGTTCTCGGAGATCTGGCAGAAAGCATGTTCAAGCGTCACCGGGGCATCAAGGACAGCAGCCAGTTGTTGCCGGGGCATGGCGGTATTCTGGACCGGATAGACAGTGTCACCGCTGCCGCACCGGTGTTTGTGGGCTGCATGTATTTACTGGGCGGGGTTGTATAGGCAGATGGCAGAGCAGCTCGTGGCCGGGTCCCTGAATCCGCAAACCGTCAGGAAGGGTGTGACTATACTGGGTGCCACCGGTTCCATCGGGGTCAGCACTATTGATGTAGTGTGCCGTCATCCAGACCGCTTTGAAGTGGTTGCTATCACCGCCAACCAGAACGTGGACACCCTGTTTGAGCAAATCCGCCAGTTGCGGCCCCCCTATGCCGTTATGCGGGATGCCGGTGCGGCAGCGCGCCTGCGGGAAAAGGTGCGGGCGGAAGGTTGGCAGACCGAGATCCTGGAGGGGGAATCCGGCCTGTGCGAAGTGGCGGCGCTGGATGGTGTGGATTATGTGATGGCGGCTATCGTGGGGGCTGCAGGGCTGGTGCCCACCATGGCGGCGGTCCATGCGGGCAAGCGCATACTGCTTGCCAACAAGGAGGCGCTGGTCATGAGCGGGGCACTGTTCATGGATGCCGTGCAGCACAGCGGTTCCGAGCTTTTGCCCATCGACAGCGAACACAACGCCATCTTTCAGTGTTTACCGCCCAACCATGGCGGGTCGCTGGCATCTATTGGTGTGGCGCGTATTCTTCTGACCGGCTCCGGTGGCCCGTTCCGGGAAACACCCCTCTCCGAACTGGCAGGCGTCAGCCCGGATCAGGCTTGTGCCCATCCCAACTGGAGTATGGGGCGCAAGATCTCGGTGGATTCTGCCACCATGATGAACAAGGGGTTGGAGTACATAGAAGCCTGCTGGTTGTTCAATGCCGGGGTAAATGATGTGAAAATCGTGGTGCATCCCCAGAGTGTGGTGCATTCCATGGTGGAATATGTGGATGGCTCGGTGATCGCCCAGTTGGGGCATCCCGATATGCGTACCCCCATTGCCTACGGGCTGGGGTGGCCGGACCGCATAGAATCCGGGATTCCCTTACTGGATTTGGTCAGCCAGGGTCAGTTAAATTTTGAGGCACCGGATGAGCAGCGGTTTCCCTGTTTGCGGCTTGCTAAGCAGGCCATGGAGACTGGCCAGACCGCGTCGGTGGTGCTGAACGCGGCGAATGAGGTGGCGGTGGAGGCTTTTCTTGAAGAGCGGATAGCCTTCACAGAAATCACCCATGTCATTGAAAACACGCTTAATAAAGCTAATCTTGTGAAACCGGATCATCTGGATGTGGTCATAGACTCAGATCGGGCAGCGCGGGAACTGGCACAGCAGTTTGTGGCGCAACGCATCAACAACGGCAGAACGTGAGGTTACCCTTAACTTGTTGGATTTCCTGCAGATAGTCGCATCTTTCATCGTTACCCTCGGGGTGCTCATTTCCGTGCACGAGTACGGGCATTTCTGGGTGGCGCGCCGCTGTGGCGTCAAGGTGCTGCGGTTTTCCATTGGCTTTGGCAAGCCGCTGGTGCGCTGGAAAGACAAGCAGAATACCGAATTTGTGATTGCGGGAATCCCCTTCGGGGGGTACGTGAAAATGCTGGGTGAGCCCGGCAGCGATGTGTCCGAGGCGGACAAGGCCGTCTCCTTTGCCCACAAGCCGGTGTATCAGCGCATTGCCATTGTTGCGGCCGGGCCGCTGGTGAATCTGGCTTTCGCCATTCTGCTGTACTGGCTGATTTTCATGGTGGGTGTTACCCGTGTGGCCCCTGTGGTAGGGGATGTGGAACCCGGTTCCCTGGCTGCTTCGGCGGGTATTCAGCCGGGGGACGAGATTGTTTCCGTGGATGGCAGGTCAACCCGCAGTTGGGATCAGGTCAATTTTGCCCTGGTTTCCCGCCTTGGGGATGACGGCGTAATTGAGCTGGGGGTTCAGCCTGAGGGTGGCAATGTGGTGACGGAGCATGCTATTGCCGTCAGTCAGTGGATGGTGGACGAGCAAAAGCAGGGCCCCCTGAAGGCATTGGGCATTGAGCAGTATTTCCCGCCCATGCCGGTGATTATTGAGGAGGTGCTGCCCAACAAGGCCGCCGACCGTTATGGCCTGCAGAAAGGTGACGAAATCCTGTCAGCCAATGGTCAGGCGCTGGATCACTGGCGTGACTGGGTGGAAATTATCCGTGATCATCCTGGCAAGCCTATTGCGATCGAGGTGGCCCGGGGCAGCGAGCGTCTGGCCATGACCATTATCCCTGACGTAGTGGGCGATGGCGACGAGCAGTATGGCCAGATCGGGGCGGCAACGCTGCCGGTAAAGATGCCCGAGAACATGATCCGTGAAATACAGTATGGGCCGGTGCAGGCGGTATCAGAGGCCCTGAGCAAAACCTGGGATTTTATTGCCCTGACCCTGAATGCCATTGGCAAAATGATCACCGGCAAGATTTCTCTCGATAATCTGAGTGGACCGGTAACCATCGCCAAGGTTGCCGGAGATACTGCAAGCTACGGTATCGAGCCATTCCTTAATTTCATGGCCTATTTGAGTATCAGTCTGGGCGTGTTAAATTTGTTGCCCATTCCCGTTCTTGATGGCGGGCACTTGATGTATTATGCGGCCGAAATGATCAAAGGCAGTCCGGTTTCAGAAAAAGTCCAGGCGGTAGGGAACAGTCTGGGCCTGGCACTGCTGGTTATGTTTATGGGGTTGGCTTTCTATAACGACATTGTGGGCTTATAAAAGCATAACAGCCGATTTTGCGTTACATCTTTTTAAAGACTGTGTGAGTTTTCATTGAGTATTTCAAAAACGTTACGATTAATCACTGTCACTCCCGTTTTCCTTTTGCTTTTCTGGGTCGGGTCGGCCAATGCGGAGAGCTTTGTTATCAAGGATATCCGAATTGAAGGCCTGCAACGGGTATCTATTGGTGCGGTGTTTAACATATTGCCGCTGGAAGCAGGCGATGAAATAAAAGAGTCCCACCTGGCGCAGGTGGCACGGATCCTGTTCCGTACCGGCAATTTCCAGGATGTGGCCCTGTATCGCGAAGGCGACACCCTGATTATCCGGGTCAGTGAGCGGCCCTCGATCGACAGCATTGAGCTGGAAGGCAACAAATCCATCGAAACGGAAAACCTGCTTGAAGGCCTTGGTCAGGCGGGTCTCAGTGAGGGGAGCGTGTTTCAGCGTGCCACGCTGGACCGTATCAAGCTTGAACTGGAGCGTCAGTACACCGCACAGGGGCGTTACGCCGCCAAGGTTGAACCGGATGTGACACCACTGCCCCGCAACCGGGTAAAAATCCATATCAAGATCAAGGAAGGCGATGTGGCCACCATCAGTGGCATTGATATCGTGGGCAACCAGGCCATTGAAGACGACGATTTGCTGGATGAGTTCCAGCTGAAAGTCAGTCATCTGTTTTCGTTCTTCAAAGGCGATGACAAGTATTCCAAGGAGCGCCTGAGTGGCGATCTGGAAACCCTGCGTTCCTATTACATGGACCGGGGTTATGTCACCTTCAATATTGAATCCACCCAGGTGTCGGTTACGCCGGATAAATCTGAAGTGTATATCGCCATCAACGTTTCCGAAGGTGAGATCTTCAAGGTCAATGAGGTAAAGCTTTCCGGAGATCTCAAAGTACCCGAAGAAGATATGCGCAATCTGCTGCTGGTTCAGAAAGGCCAGACCTTTTCGCGGCAACTGGTGACCCTGACCAATGAACTGATCACCAAGCGGCTGGGTAACGAAGGCTATACCTTTGCCAATGTCAACGGTGTGCCCAGCATCAACGAGGAAGACAACACCGTGGATGTCACTTTTTATGTGGATCCCGGTGCCCGCGTGTATGTTCGCAGGATCAATTTCTATGGCAACGTCAAAACCCGGGATGAAGTGTTGCGTCGTGAAATGCGGCAGATGGAAGGCGCATGGGCCAACGGACAGCTGATCGAAAATTCCAAGGTCCGGCTCGAGCGGCTGGGTTTTTTCAAGGGTGTCAGTGTGGAAACGCCCAAGGTACCCGGCTCCAGTGATCAGATAGATGTGAACTATTCAGTTGAGGAGCAGCCCTCCGGCAGCATCAGTGCCAGCCTGGGGTATCAGCAGGGCTCGGGTTTTGTGCTGGGCGCCAGTATCAGCCAGAATAATTTTCTCGGCACTGGAAACCGGGTTTCCTTTGCCATCAATCGCAGTGACTTCCGTAACAGTTACACGTTCTCTTATCTGGACCCCTACTTTACGCCCGATGGCGTCAGCCGGGGCTACTCGCTGTTCTTTCAGGAAACCGAGATCGACGACAGATCCACCATTTCCTCGTGGTCCACAGATCGCTTTGGTGGCAATATCAACTTTGGTTATCCTATCAGTGAAATTTCACGCCTGACCTTTGCAGTGGGTTACGAAAACATCAAGATTTTCGCCAGCAACCGCTCGCCGCTGGATGTGTGGGAGTGGGTTGGCTACGACCAGTTTGCCAATGAACTGAACGGGCAGCGCACCCAGTCCGAGGACTATAATCTGTTTACCGTCA
>JAWVYU010000244.1:0-7748 GCA_033722575.1 Ketobacteraceae bacterium
CCTGCTCCATCGCCCAGAAAGCCGCCCAGGCCGCTTTGGAAGGGCCCCAGGAGTGCGTGGGCGAGATGGTCAAGGCGTTCAAAGAGCGCCATGACTTTGTAGTCAACGCTCTCAACGCCATTGAGGGCGTGAAATGCCTTCCCGGAGACGGCACCTTTTACGCCTTTCCGGACCTGTCTGAAGCCATTGCCAAGCGGGACGACGTGAATACCGACGTGGAACTGGCGGAGAAGCTGCTGGGCGAAGCCGGTGTGGCCATTGTACCCGGTTCAGCCTTTGGCACCCCCAACCATGCGCGGCTGTCTTTCGCCACCAGCATGGAAAAGCTGAAAGAGGCGCTGGCCCGCTTGAAAAAAGGCATTGAAGGGTCTTAACTTGGGTAAGCGGCTGCCATTCCGGTGGCCGCTCGGCTTGCATGAAATCGGATGTAAGCCACTGATAAAAAAGTAGTATGAAGGTATTGACCTTGAAGGAACGCCGCATTAGTATACGCGGCCTCAACTGATGAGATTCCTCGATAGCTCAGTTGGTAGAGCAAGCGGCTGTTAACCGCTGGGTCGCAGGTTCGAGCCCTGCTCGAGGAGCCAAATTTTAGTGGTACTGTATCAGTATCAGAAAAAAGCCCGGTCAGAAATGATCGGGCTTTTTTGTTTGTATGGGATTTTTATACAAAGCCCGAAGCCTGAAACAAAAAACCCGGCTGATGCCGGGTTTTTTGCTAGCTACTAATCTTCAGCTGGTTACACTGAACCACCACCGGTGCTGCCTGACGTATCGACGGTACCGCCGCTGTCTTCGGCCTGCTCAATAGTGTCACCCAAATCCTCAACATCCGAGGAATTCGGTGTATTGGCATCAGCGATGGCATCCGTATCCGGTGTACTGGAAGCATCAATGGCCGTATTCACAGCAGTTGCAATGCTTCGCAACGGGGTATTACCCGTTGTGCTTACCATCAAACTGAACACCACCGCACTGCGAATAGCCGACGTGGAGGTTGTCGAGGCAGCCAATGCCTGGTTATTGGTTTTGATAACCCGCGCTACTGCAGCAGCCGTTGCTGCGGCTTTTGTTGCATTAGTGACAGTGGCGGCATCGTCGCTACTTTGCGCTTCTATATAGTCAAAGTCAGCCAGACTGGTAACTCCCGTAATACCAAGATCTGAGATCACCTGAGTCTGGGAAGCCGCATAGGATTCGCCTGTAACTTCACTACGAATCTGCGCCAATGTCGTTAGCGGTGTAATGTTGGCAGAACCATTAGGAGCAGTCAGGAACAACCCTTCACCCACTGCAGAAGGTGGTGTATCTGATATGTCCACGGTACTGGCTGTTGATTCAAGCACCAGCGGGGAGGTGTTGTCAGCCGTTTCAATTTCAAAATCACCATTACCGTCGGTCATGGCGAAATCCTCACCCTGATCGCATTGACGATTACGGTTCGAATCCACACATACCTTGGCATTCGCCAGATACCCATCGATCGCAGTCCCTTCCAGAGAAACGATCTCTGGATAGTCATTACTGCTTCCCCCACAACCTGTTAATCCCAATGTAGACGCTCCAACTATTGAAAGCGCAATTGCTAGTCGACGCAAATTCATAGTACTTGATCCTTTTTTATCCAACATGCTGATTATTGATCGAAAACGGCTCAAAAACCTCGCACCCCAAGCGACTGGTGCCTATTCCCTGATGAGTTTAGCAGAGATATTTTGGATTGCGTCAAACATGCAGCTGAAATTTCCAGGCATTTTTCAGCTTCTGTTGCATTCCGGTTAAAAGGCGAACACATCGTTCCAAATTCAGCCAGCACTCTAAAAACCAGTTGCAACATGAACATAATAACAAACCCTAGATCACTGAATTTCCTATACATTTGAGAGCGAGCTGCTATTTTTATTAACCAACTCATAATAATAAATTTGCACAGGCCAATAATGATAAAAACACGATCCGCAGTACTGGTTTTTACCCTTAACCCGGTGGCCGCTGGCATTGCCATGGCGGCTGACGACTCGCTGTCGCTGAACGGTTTTACCGGGCTGTTTACAGTACCCAATGGGCACGTGACCGAATACGGCACAGGGGTTGCCAGTTACGCGGACATGATGTTTTTCAGAAACCAGTATGTGCACAACAATAACGTTATGGGCAGTTTCGGCGTATTCCCCCATGTTGAGATCAGCGGGCGCATTGCCTGGTTCAATACCCACAGCAACCTTTTTGAAGAAGAAGGCGAACCCAGGGATTTATCAGCGAACATCAAGATTAATATTCCTTATATTCCGAATAACTGGTTTCAGCTGGCTATTGGCAAGCAGGATATTGGTGGTGAGGCCGACTTTTTTAGCACCAAATACATCGCCGCGAGCAAAACGCTGGGGCCCTTCCGTTTTGATATCGGCTACGGCAGCAACAGCGCCAATGATCGGCTTGATGGTGAATTCGGAGGCGTAGAATTTGCTCCTTTCGACTGGATCAGCATTATTGCCGAATATGATGCGCAGGATGTAAACAGCGGTTTTCGCCTCAGCACCCCTGAAAACTGGCTTCCTGAAGGGTTTCGTGTAGACCTTACCGTACTGGCGGATACCAGCCACGAAAACTCCGCTGGCCGAAGCTTTTACGGTATCAATGTTAAGTTCCCGCTGGGAGGAGGCTTTACCGGTAAACGCCCTGACCAGCCAGCAAGGCAACCCCTGGCATCAGTGGCTCCCAGGAAAGACCAGAAAAGGATGGTTCTGGCCCAGAGCAGAATCATAAAGCGCCTGCCACAACGACAGGAAACAACCACTGACCTGGCTCCACAGGCTGTCACTCACTCCTCGCAGCCCGGAATGCCCAACAACCCGTCAAAACTGGCCAACATTCAATCAAAAATCGAATCTCTCGGCTTTGACAGGGTGAGCGTAGGAACACGGCAAAACCAGCTTGTGGTCGCATTTGAAAACAATATATACAACCGCTCTGAGCTAGACGCTATTGGCGTGGTGCTCGCCTGGATAGCCAGGGAAGCCAGCGATTATCCGCGTGCCACACTCGTTTTAAAAAACCAGGGGATACCGGTTATTTCAGTGGAAACCAACCCGTCCCGGTACTACGAGTTTCTCAAAAACAACGAACCTGCCCCCATCTATGCGTATTACCCCTCTTCGAGCGATATGGATGCAGTAAACTGGTATTCCGACAAATCACAAGGGTTTATTCCCAAACCGAGAATTACCATCAGCCCTGTGCTTAACAGCGGCATCGCAACCGAGTATGGCGTTTGGGACTACTCTTTCGGGGCGGCCATCAATGGCGCAATACACCTTTGGCCAGGGGCAATTGCCAGCGCCACTTACACCCAGGAGCTGGATAGCAGCGAAGATTTTGATGAGGATGGCCCGTTCAGAGGCGCCAGAATCAAGAATGACATTAAGGAAATGACGATACAGCAAGGCCTTAAATTCGGCAGCCTGATTTATAACAACCTGCATTTGGGTAAAATTCGCTATGATTACAGCGGGTTCCAGAACCAGACCCTGTTTCATGACCCGTCGGGCCAGCACCAGCTCAGCTTCAGGTTTGGTGATTATGAGCACGAGGATACCGCTGAGACCAAGGATTTCCAGCTTTTGAGCTATCGTTATTACTGGCCTGCCTATGATGTGGCTATCACCACAACGGCTGGGGAGTTTTGGGACGGCGACAAAGGCTACAGGGTAAATACCCTGTTCCGGTTTGGGGACCAAACGGTGGAGCTTTTCTATAAAGACGTCGAAGCGCCTATTACAGAGGAACAAACGGAGTTCATAGGCATTGCCTGGACATTACCGCTCACACCCCAAAGGGATTGGGACAGCGACTACCTGCAAGTGAAAGGCAATGAGGCCTGGCGGTGGGGAATGCAGACGCGGATTAATAATGACAGGAACACGGTATCTTTTGGAGCGGCAGATATCGCAATACCAGAGTGGACGCTCGAGCGGAGCTACCTTAATAATGACAAGCTAAGTCCCGAATACCTGTATCGCAACATTGACAGAATTCGCAAATCAGGATTGTAAAAGCACTAACAGGCGCGTTCTTTGGGATAAGATTTCCTGATATTGAGCACATTCGCAGAGGCTTCTTGAGACTTTTGCCATACCAGGTCTGTCAGCCTGTCTGAGGGAACATATCCGGTTTCAGAGTTCAGCAGCAATTCGCGAATCAGCTCACAATCCTTGTCATCACAGGCTCGTTTAAGCTCATCCAGCACAACCTCCAGCTTTTCCCAGGGCAATGAAACCTCATGCGCTCTCATAATTCTTGAATGCGCTGTGCCGTGAGCGTTTTCACCTATTAATAACTCTTCAAATAGCTTCTCGCCGGCGCGCAGACCAGTATATTTTATTTCGATATCGCCATCCTGATCATCACCCTCTTTCACTTCGAGCCCCATCAGGCGAACCATGGCGCGAGCAAGGTCGGCTATTTTCACCGGTTCCCCCATATCAAGAACAAACACGTCCCCACCCTTTGCCATTGCACCAGCCTGAATAACCAATTGCGCGGCTTCAGGTATTGTCATGAAATACCTGATGATCTCAGGATGCGTAACAGTTATTGGGCCGCCTTCCCGAATCTGGCGCTTAAACAGGGGAACAACAGAACCGGAAGAGCCAAGGACATTACCAAACCGGACCATACTAAAACAGGTATTGGATTTCTTCTTAGCCAAGGCCTGCAGGATTAATTCGGCCATCCGCTTTGAAGCGCCCATCACATTAGTGGGACGCACAGCCTTATCCGTTGATATGAGCACAAAGGTCTTCACTTTCGCTTCGGCCGCTGCTTGTGCGCTATTGAGCGTGCCAAAAACGTTATTCTTGACGCCTTCAACCACATTCTGTTCAACCATAGGCACGTGTTTGTATGCTGCTGCGTGATAAATAGTATCTACTTTAAACGCCTCAAGCACCGAGTAAACTCTGTCGTAGTCCTGCACACAGCCTAACAAAGGAATTATCTCAACACTGTAGTCATTCTCGCGTGCCTGATCCCTCAATTCTGCCTCAATTGCGTATAACAAATACTCGCAGCGCTCAAAAAGGAGCAATTTTGAAGGCTCGCAAGCAATTATCTGTCGACAGAGTTCCGAGCCAATAGACCCGCCAGCCCCAGTTACCAATACATTCATAGATCGCACATTGGCGGTAAGTAATTCCAGGTTCGGCTCAACCGAATCTCTCCCAAGCAGATCTTCAATCTCAATGTCACGAACTTGCTCAACTTTGGCTTCTCCGCTAACCAGCTGCTCTA
The DNA here is from genome assembly GCA_033722575.1 of Ketobacteraceae bacterium. Classification (GTDB taxonomy): domain Bacteria; phylum Pseudomonadota; class Gammaproteobacteria; order Pseudomonadales; family Ketobacteraceae. The sequence continues at coordinate 5,290 of JAWVYU010000244.1, forward strand.
CGGAAGGCACCGTTTTTACCCGAACCGCCAAAGGCTCTAATTTCTGTAAAATTTCCTTTTTGCGCCATACCGGAATTGATGGCATTGCAAGTAACACCTGTTCTATATTCTTTTTATCGATCAATTCTTCAATCTGACAAGGGTCCATAACCTGAAGACCCTGATAAACAATAGATTTCAATTCAGGTGAGTCATCCAACAGGGCCACAGGCTCGTACTTGTCGCCACCCCGCAGGGACATCAAAAGCTCCATCCCGGTCGCCCCAGCACCGTAAATAGCGACGTTTGTTTTCCTTTTACGGCGCCTTGATTGAACCCACCAACGCACAGCGAACCTGGTTCCTCCAACGAGAGAAAAAGCAACAAACCAATAGATAATCGGAACCGAGCGAGGTAGGTTTGCCCCAATGAGAAAGGTGAAAGAAACAAACAAAATAGTAGAAACAGTGACACCTTTTACCAGTGCCATTAAGGCCTCGTGCCCCATAAACCTGACAGCAGCCAAATAAAGACCAAAACGCATAAACAGCCAGGAACTAGTTAACGAAGTGAGCAACGCAACAATGTGAAGATTGGGACTGAAATAGTAACCCGAAAAATCGGTTCGAATGAAAAGCGCCAAATATATAGCGATGGGAATAATTACCAAATCAGACACGAGCATTAAAACACGTTTAACGTTCCTTGGAGCCTCGAGCAGCTTATAACTAATCATCCCCTGAATTACCTTTCTTATAACTATAATCACTTAAAGTATTAGCGCGTCCCGATATTGACACAGACAATTCGAGAAAGCACTTATATGTGGCAGCGTTGAATAAGAATAGCAGCGATGCGCCTCCGCTCAAGATAATCTGGTAAACCTTTATTTTAATTAACAAAACTGCTCATTTTTTGTTCTAGCTCGACCTCCTGTAATCCCCCAAAAAACCAAAAAGTAAAAGCACCCTATTCAATCGCTTGCGACATCGTTGAACAAATTGCATCTTTGAGCCTTTCAAGGTCATATTCGGTGAGCGTGGGGTGAATTAAAAAGGCTAAGCTCGTCTCTCCCAACAACTTTGCATTTGGAAGCCGGCTTTGAGGTCGGCAAGCCCCACCGGAAAATGCTTTTTCCAAATATACTTCAGAGCATGATCCATGCAGGCAAAGGCCCGACATTTCGTTAATCTCACTAACGATACGATCCTGATCCCATCCCTCTCTAATTCTATCTGGCCTAAGAAATGTATAAAACCGGTAGCCCGCATGCTCCATGTGACGTGGGACCCTAGGGGTCCTCAAACCTTCAATATCCAGGCAAATTCTTTCCAAATACCTGTAATTTGATAAACGCTGACTATGCCACCTTGGCATTTTCTGTAGTTGAATTCTTCCGATGGCCGATTGCATCTCCGTCAGCCGCCAATTTGTTCCAATTGACTCACAATACCAACGATGACCGGGAGGGTGATCACGATTGTATACCGCATCATAACTGCGGCCGTGATACTTATATGACCACGCTTTGTTCCATATTTCTTTTGAGTTAGTAGTAAGCATACCCCCCTCGCCACCAGTGCTCATGATTTTATCCTGGCAAAAAGACCAAGCACCAACATGGCCAATTCCACCCACTGAACGCCCTTTGTACTTTGCCCCATGAGCTTGGGCGCAATCTTCGATCACATAGAACCCATTCCGCTCAGCCAAGCTCATTATTTCATCCATCTCACAAGGCCAACCGGCAAGGTGAACGCAGATCACCGCCTTTGTTCGAGACGTAATAACCCTGGATATAGTTTCTGCACTTATATTCTGCGAGTCCGTATCAACATCGGCAAATACAGGTGTCGCACCACAATTCAGAATAGAACTGACCGACGCAATAAATGTACGAGGCGTTACTATAACGTCATCACCGCAACCAACACCCAAAGCCTTTAAAGCCAACTCTAACGCAACTGTTCCGTTGGCAAGGGCTATAGCATAATCAGTCTCTGCCAGTTTTGAGAACTCACGTTCAAACTCTCTACCCTCAGTGCCAGTCCAGTAATTGACCTTCCCTGAGTTTAAAACCTCACAGACTTTTGTGACTTCGTCAGTTTCGAATACAGGCCACTTTCCTGGCGAAATTTCACTGTGCATTTGAAATCCTCTTTTAACCTATAGCTAATGCTGGCACTCCAATGAGTGATGAAGATTTTCCCACTTGGTTCTGTTCTGCGGTTAGCATTTTTACTTATTGTTGCAGCGCTCAAGAAGCTTAGCTGGGCTACCCACCACAGTCACTTCTGGAGGCACATCCTTGGTGACCACGGCACCCATGCCAACGACAGCCCCCCGGCCAACCTGGATTAGCTGCCTTACGCAGCCACAGGCACCGATCCAGACCAATGAATCAATCTTTGCTCCACCAGCCAACACCGAATTCGGACTTAGATGGGTAAACCCGCCAACCGTGCAGTCATGCTCGACGA
>JAWVYU010000245.1:0-7724 GCA_033722575.1 Ketobacteraceae bacterium
ATTTCCTGATTGATGATTCAGGAAAAATCCTGGCGTTGAAATACGGTACACACGCGGATGACCAGTGGACGATAGATGAGGTGCTGGATATGGCGCACACCGTCGCAGACGGCGGCGCCGTGCCGTTAACTAACAGCCGTTAATCTACCTTCACACCTTTAATAAATGCAGCGCTTCCCAGTTGCAGGGAAGCCGGGGTGTTAACGGCATAGGCTCCTGCTGAATAGAGCCTGCCACCAGCTAGTGCGGATGTTGCTGTTGCCATGAATTTTTTGGTACTGCGCTTGGTTTCCATTAATCCGCTTTGGTCAACTGTCAGCAATTTGTGCGTCATATTCGCAACAATGTCCTCTTCACCATTCAGTTGATTGACTTCGATAAGGCAACGATCACCCACGCGATGCAGGCTTGCAAATCCACTGTCCAGGTCTGGCTCATCTGTGGTGGTGAGGTGCCAGAGCAGGGCATCGTTATCAACCGCCCCAACAGCGGAGAGGCCGATCTCTGAGTACGCGGTATCAGCCAGGGCATAGCAGGACACGCCATCCTCACCAACGGCTACGAAAGCATCTGCCACCTCAGCAGGGCTGGCATCAATCGGCTGTGTGGAAACAATATTCAGATTGCGGTCCAGCAAGGCGATCCGGAGGACACTCTCGGCTTCACCGATCACGGCAATAAACGCCTGATTAGTGGCCATATCATTAATAATACCTACACCCAACTGCTCCGCGGAAACCTGGCTGATAACCTGACCGCTATCGCCAAGTCTTGTGATATTCAGTGGATCCTTGATGTAGATATCATTACCAGTCACGCTCATTTCCGTCACTTCATAAATATGCTTGTCCGAGACCTGTTGCTGATATTCCCAAATAATATTGCCATCTGCATCGTAGGCTGTTACCGAATGCTCTTCACCATAGGAATTTTTACGAATGTACGTATCGCTGTCTGTAACCGCCACACTGTTATGATTGTAATAGCTTTCCCGTATTCTGCGTTCCCACAGAATATTCCCCTCGGGTGATACCAGCTGGGTGACCAGTTCCTCCATGGTGGACGCATATTGGCTGTAAAAAATGTTATTGTTGGAATCGAACGCAATAAAGTTGTCCGCAGATTCATCGAAGAACATGAACTGTGCGAAATTGCCGAATCCGTGGTCGGGAATTGCCCATTGGAGCTTATTGTCAGAAGAGTATTTCACCAGGAACTGGCTGTATCCCGTACCACCGCTTTCATCGTCGGAAGCAACGGCATAGAAAAGTTTGTTGTTTTCGTTGTCGATATTGATGCCGCGCATCCAACCGATCTTGAGTTGTTCCTCGCCTTCGGTGTTGAAGGTGATCACGTCAGGGTCTTTGCACGCGGTTAAGCAAAGGCTTAAGCAAAGACCAGCGGCAGTCCATTTCGGTGGTAAGTTCATATATCATCCCTGTTAAACTGTGTGTTTATTGTTATATAAGTGCTCTTTGCCTGTATGAGGGTGTTTTCTATACAGGTAAAAACAGTGCCAGAATGCCTTACCATAATAAATTAAATGAACGGCTGATATACCCCATATGATAGAGTCCTGGAAGCGTCTGATAACCGCATCTGAGACAAAACGTCATGTAAAGGTAGTCAGTTTGCAACAACAGGGGTAATTCCGTAACGGCTGAGAATGTCAGCCAGCCTACCGGATTGCTTTAATTCCTGTATTTTGTTCGACAGAATCCGGGCGAACCGGCTGGCATCGGGGTTTTTGGGGCTGAAGCCGGTGTAATCTTCGAAAGCGTTACGCGTGAAGCCCGCCACCCTTATGGAGTCGAGAATCCCCATTTTTCTAAGCACATACCTAGCCGAATATTCCCCCTCAAGAAAGGTGGTAATGCGGTTAGTCTGAAGCATGCTTACGCCCCTTTCTGTGGTGTTTTCACCATGCATAACAAGCACTTTGGTGGGATCGGTCTGGTTGTGTTCAAGGTAGGCGATCAAATCCGGGTCCACATAATGGAAGCCCCGGACTATACCAACTTTGGCGTTACGCAGTGACTCAACCCCCGTATAGTTCCATGATGTATCTGTTGCGGTAAGAAATACCACTCTTTGTACCACCGTTGGCATATCCGGGTACACGAGGTCGGGAGCATAGTCCTTGCCTACCACCACGATTCCGTCATATTTACCGTCACGGACCTCTCTTACCGCCCGCACATAGGGATGCATCTCCACTCTGAGGGCGTAACCAGCCTCCTCAAGCGCCTTCCGCAAGACATCCGTCATGAATCCTTCTTTGCCGGACTCTTTATCGGGATTGCAGGTAAAGGGGCAATAATCAATCGTTGCAAAATGAAGGGTTTCAGCGTGAACAACGCTGGAGAAGAGCACCGTGACCCATCCAAAAACCAGGAGACACCATTTGTGTGCCTTCATCGTTTTCCCTTCCTTTTTGGAGAATATCTTAAGCCTCATTCGTTATAACAGCAGAATGCCTCCATAGACATGTTTTGTTTGATACGGATGCGCCGAGACATTTTTGTGACAACAGGAAGGATATGGCAGGTTGAGATTGAATACCAGTCCGGACCAACAATGAGTTGGCCTCTGAGGCATCGTTATGTCACTTTTAACCGGAGCTGATGGATGGGACATTAAATGCAGTTACGGGATAGAAACTGTAAAAAAAGCCTGAGCGACGCTGTCCAGGCCCTGGTCAGGAGCCTGAACAGCCGGGATAGCCATAACGAAAGGGCTTTATTGTTTTCTTCTGCGCAGCACCCCGCCAAAGCCGATGAACGCCAGTGCAGGAAGAACCGGGTCAATGGTAGCCTCCTGGCCCTTTGGACAGCCATTACAGCCGCAGCCACCTACACTCATCTTGTCTGTAAACTGATCATCGTCCAGTAAACCCGGATTCTGAGGGGTAGTGGTTGAGACTGCAGAAGAAAATGGTGTCTTCTCCTCTAAATCAGCGAGGATACCTTCAAGCCCGACTTCCACTGTCTCATTCGGCTGGAGTGTGCCAAGCTGACAGGACAATTCTGACGATTGTGCATTATATCGGCAATTTTTATCACTGTCCCAATTGAAAGAAGACTGATCTACGTTGGTATGGATTTTGACGCTGAGGTTCACTTGTTCAGCCGGCCAGGCTCCGAAGTTACTGGTGGCAGAGGTGATTCTGAATTCCCCGGGAACAGAGCAACCAGTTTCGCTATTATCTTTTGCTTCCCTGGTAAAGCAATCCTTTTCCAGCACCGTATGCACATCTGAATATCCCCTGGCGTAGAGCGTTGCAACGGCTTCCTTGTCCATTTCCGACAACGCCAGACCGCGGTTGAACATCTGGTCGTAGAATTCCTGCTCCGTCATACTAAACTGCTCTGTCAGCTCCACGAGATTGTTCTTTTTCTCTGGATCCCGGGAAAAATCGATTGTGGTATAGTAATAGCCGGTTTCCGGGTTAATCTGGTCTTTCAGATCTTCTTTTACGTTGTTCTGCAGGCCATAATGCATAATCGAAAATGGATCATATTCGCTCAGATAAAAGCTGGATTTTGCGCCGACAGATTGCAACCAGCCCAATGTGGACGTGTTACGACAGTCATTTTCTTTTGCCTTAATATGGTTACAAAGATTGAATTCAAGGTTGGCATCTTTTCTCTGGTGCTCGTGCAGAAAGCCCAGTACATGGCCAAACTCATGCATTGCAGCTCTGCTACCACAGCCTGATCTCAACACAACCAGAGTTTCGCCACCGTCCGGTCTGAATTTTTCTGCTGACGCTCCGCACTCCGTCGAAATTCCAAGAATAGGAATATCAATCGGGTCCCGTAATTCAACTTTCATGTAATTTGAATAGGCATCTTTTGCGGCGGGATCAATTTCGAAAAACTGAATGATATCACTTGTCGGGGCAGCGTTGTTCCAGGCGTCTATACCCGCCTCCAGCCATTCCATGGGGTAGGAATCCGAGTCGCTATTGTCCACTACAAAATAAGGTATTTTTGCTTCAGGCCATAAAATCTGTTTGTCTCGCTCAACGCTTGTGTTCAATGCGCTGGCATTGCCAGCAAGCGCGCAAATCAATGACCCTAAAACAATCTTTTTTCTCATCTTTATTTCCCTCTTTATAATTATGTCCTTGTTGAAAAAATCAGCATTGGGCAGCGGTAGTCTATCAAATGAACGGGGTTTTTCTATAGGGAATCAGCAGCTACTGATCGCAGACGGTAAAACCATGCAAATTTATCTATGTATATATAAATAAGCCAAATGGCATAGGATGCAGACATAACAATGCAGTTCCGGACAGGACTATTTGGCGCAAGGAGCAGGTGTTGAAAGCACTGACCCTGCCGTGAGTACGCGCAACAGTTGCTCTTTCAAAGCGACTATGTTGCGACGGCCAGCAGAGCCAGCGCCGATAGATAAGTGATCAGCTGGCGTTCATTAGTTCGGGGCTGGATGATTCAGTTTCTGATTTTTTAAGCTTGCTGAGTCGGTATTGCTGGTTGATGACCTCGCGCTCGTCCGTATCCCAGGGGTGAAATCCTGGCCTGATATAATTCAGAAGCTTTGGTAGCATGGCCCAGGCGATTCCCTTGGATCCCCACACGAAGCTGAACGCCCGCCAACGGGTTCTGGCATTCCACAAGCCATCTGATCTGAGCAGGTATTTGTGAAGATAGCGCGTAATCAATGCGGCATCGGCTACAGCCAGCCAGAATGTCAGGAACCTGCCCCAGTAACCTCCGCCACAACGCATATATAGGTCGAAGGCTATGGATTTATGTTCAATTTCTTCAATGGAGTGGTAAATGAGAAGTTCCTTCAGGTCAATTTCGCAGGCATTGATCAGCTCAGGCTTTCTCAGGAGCGTGTAATCTGCCAGTACGGCTGTTATATGCTCGGCAGCGGCAGTTAAACCGAGCCTGAACAGCAATGAATATTTTGTTCTGGCAGCAATCCGGCCTTTTTTGACCCGGTCATTCACTTTGGCTATCTCATCATAACCCAGCGATATCAGTGCTGAATTAACGCTGCGGTGCTCCCTGCCGTGTAATGCCTCCTGCTTGATGAATTCGCGGATATTTTTTCTCTCCTGCGCAGTTAATGAATCTTCACCAACAAAGGAGACACCATCGCGTACAGAATCTATAAAAAAGAGTTCTGTTTCCGGGAATGCCGTTTGTATCCCGTTGAAAAAATGCGTCTTAACGGGATCGTTATCCAGCCAATAGCGGTTACGTCGCATAATTGCCAATACATCAAGCTCTACTTCGCGGGCAATGATGTCAAGGTCCACAGGTCCTGGGTGATGCATGATCTATATCCTTATGTATTTCCCTATAGTCGCTACGCCAGCCTTAGCGTTGCCATTCATCCCTGGCCCTGGCTTTTGCGGGTAGCAGGTGGCACTTTACAAGGGCCACACCTACTTTGGTATCTATCAAACGGAATATAGTTTCGCCAGTGGCTGTTTAAACAGAGGGGCTTGTAGCTGATTGATGTGATGGTAGATTAAACGATGACCTGATAAGATAATGGCCAGAAATAAGGTAAATCCAATTAAAACAAGGGGTTACCCTGTCTGGCTGATGGCGCCTGTCGCTGGCCTAATTATCCATATGACACGAGAGTGTAGTAAATGAGTGAATCAGTTTATTGTCAGTGTAACGACCAAGAACTGCATGAAATGCCCAGCCCACTGTTCCGGCTGATATGCCATTGCAAGACTTGTCAGGAATTTTTCAGACAGGACTATAACGATGAATGCACCTATTTTCTCCGCGATTGCCTGCACATCAAGCTGGAGAATATTGATTTCAGGGGGTACCAAAAAGGTCACTCTCCCATTAAGCGCGGTAAATGCAAAACGTGTGGGAAAATCTCCTATTGTAGAATCAAGGTTGGACCATTCCCTGAGTTTCTGATGGTTCCCAGCGCACGAGTCGGCTCATTGGATTTGCCACGCCCGTTTACCCATGTTTACTACGGGAGCAGAGTGAAGGATATTCACGACGACATAAATAAGATATACGGCCACTATCGCAGCCAGTTGGTAATTTTTTGGGCTGTTATCAAGGCTATGATGATGCAACATCGAAGGAAGAGTAATGGATAAATACGTTTCACCAAAGGCAGCAGTGGTCTCAGCAGGGCACACGGATTATATTCCCAGGCCGTTATGGTTAACTCTGAGTATCATTCTGTTTGGCTTACTGATTTTTCCCTTGTTTCTGTCAGCGGTACTTGTACTTTACGTTGAAGGCGGGAATGATCCGGGTCGCTATGGGTTTCTTTTTATTACGTTATTTTCATCAGTGGGCCTGATTGGGATCTGGAGAATGAAAATGTGGGGCGTGGCCAGTCTGGTTCTGGGTTATTTCGTTTATGCCGCCTTTTACACTTACGGCGGTGGAGACATATTAGGATTTCCCCAAGCGATTTTTCCCGTGATCTATTTGTTGTTGTATTTTTACCTTAAGCAGGAATTTAAGCGAGCCAAACAACAATAGCACCGGGCTCGACAAATATAACCACTAATACAGGCGGGGCTTCCGATGAAATTTATTTTTGAAGTTAAAGTGAAAGAGGGACACAACGCTGAAGATTATGCCGATGCGTGGGTGCGTGCCAGTGAACTGATTCAACAGGCACCCGGCGCCCGAGGGACGCGCCTGCACCGCTGCCTGACGGATCCTGCCCGACTGCTCGCTATTGCCGAGTGGGACAGCAAGGAACAACGAGATGCCATGGAAAGCCAGCATAACCCGGAAATTGCCAGGATTATTCGCAGTGCTGCACCATTCGTTGAAATTACACCGATCGGGGAGTTCGATGATCCGGAGTGGGTGGTATTGCCGCCGGGGGCTGATAGCCGGAACCAGGAGTGATCTATATGCAAATTTCAGCTCCGGTATGGGTTATCATTCTGACAATTCTGGCAGGCCTTACGGGCTTGCATATATTGCTTCATTACGCAATTCATGGCGTTGCCAACCTGCATCAGATCGCAATGGCGGCTTTTCTGGTGTTGAATTTGCTGATTAATTTCTGGGAGATAGGACTTTACTTTACCGGTGACGAGATTCGTAAAGAATATCTGGATAACAAGCATCGCTTTGAAGGAAAGCCCATGGCCCCGGCGGCAGAATTTTTTAAGCGCCGGATTCCCCTTAATCAGATATTCACATTTCGTCATTGGACAGGCGTATGGGCCAGCTACTGTTATTTTGATTCAGGCTACTCCCGACGGGGATCGTTCGGATACAATATTGACGTTGGTAACGGATTTTCTACGGTGCTTCCTGCCACCGTGTTTGCTTTGGGAATGACCTTGGAATGGCTACCCGCCAAAGTGCTGGGCATTATTGGTGTAGCCATGTTCTGGCAGATGTTTTACGGCACGGTTGTGTATTTTTTCCAGTTTTTTCATGCTGGCAGGCACCAAGGTCACAAAGTGCTGGATCTGTGTCTGTTCGTGGGTGCTTCCAATGGGATGTGGTTTGTGTTCCCTATATGGGGGCTGTGGCTCTCAGTCTGGTTAATTTTTCATGATTCCTATCGGATATTCAATACCGCTTCCCCATTCTGGTGGTAAAAGTCAGGCGATTTACTTTCATCAATGAACTTGAACGCTTACTGCACTTTATCTGCGGTACGTCAGTTCAAGGTGTCCGATATTTCTCCTTGCAGGTCAACTGCATTTAGTGCTTACCCCCCCCCGATCTAGG
>JAWVYU010000246.1:0-7695 GCA_033722575.1 Ketobacteraceae bacterium
ATGAGGCGGCACTCTGTTTGTGCCAGCCAGTTCTGCACACGGCTCAGGTTAATGGGTTCACCACCCAGGAATACCCGCCGCAGGGATCGCAGCGCGGACCACTCCTCGCTGTCATCCTGTAATGGATAGAACGCACTGGGTGCGCAGTTTATCCAGCTGATCTCTTCCTGCCGGATCAGGGGAATCAGCAGGCCCGGGTCATACTCCTGGAACGCCGGAATCACCAGGGCCGCACCGGATACCAGCGGCGCAAACAGGTTTTTCTGGGTCAGGTCGAACCCGATGGCGCTCATCAGCAGTACCCGGTCCTGCGCGGTCATGGCAAATTCGCGGCAATACCAGTTCAACAGATTGATCTCGGAGCGCTGGTACGCACCAGTGCCTTTGGGCCGCCCTGTTGAACCGGATGTATAAATAACGTAAAGCAGACGTTCCGGATCCGGGTGAATCTGAATTTTTTCGGCGGACTGATCCGCTTTGGGCAACAGATCATCCACGGCAAAGAAACTGATGCCGTCAAACGCCAGCGCTGTGGCGATCTCACGCGTGCTCACCACCAGGGGAATCTGTGCGTCTTCCACGATGTAGCGAATCCGCCCTTCGGGATAGGAGGCATCCAGCGGCACATAGGTGGCGCCGGCTTTCAGAATTCCCAGAATGGCCGGCATCAGGGCCAGATGCCGGTTAAAGCATAATCCCACCTTATCATCGGGCTTTACGCCCTGCTCCACCAAAGCGGCGGCAATGTGGTTGGCCAGGTTATCCAGCTGTTGATAGGTTAAAAACTGCTGACCGCATTTGATCGCAATATGGTCCGCATACTGCTGCGCCGTGTCCGCGAAGCGTTCCTGCACCGTGGTGTTTTTGTCATAGGGAACCCGGGTCTGGTTCCAGTCATAAAGCTGGGTGTGGATCTCATCATCCGACAACATGCGCAAATTGTGCAGCGGAGACGCCGGTGCATCACTGACGGACTGGCAGAAAATCGCAAAATGCTCCGCCAGGCGCTGCGCGGTACTCCGTGCGAACAGGTCGGTGTTATATTGCAACTGACAACGGTAGGGATCGGCCTGCTCACCTTCAGTCACTGTCAGCAGGAGTTCATACTTGGCGCTCTCAATATCCAGCGGTACCGGTGAAAACCGGATATCCCCGAGCTCTGTTTCTGTGGCAGCCAGTGCCTCCCGGTCGACGGGGAGGTTCTGATACACCAGCATGGTTTGAAAAATCGGGGACCGGCTCATGTCCCGGGCCGGGTCAACGGCTTCCACTATCTGCTCAAAAGGCAGCTGCTGGTGGGCCTGATTCTGCAGCACGTTATCAGCAACGCTTTTAACCAACGCGCTGAAGTCGCCGATACCTTCGAATTGGTGGCGCACCACCAGCGTATTGACAAAAAAGCCCACCAGCGGTTCCAGATCCGGGTGATCCCGTCCGGCCACCGGACTGCCCACTGCAAAATCGTCCTGCCCTGTGTAGCGGTACAGGAACGCGCTGTAAGCCGCCATCAGCACCACAAAGGGTGTTGTGTTGTTTTCCCGGGCAATGACAGCGAACTGCTGTTTGACTTTGTCCGGCAAGTCAAAACTAATGCTGTTGCCGTTATAGGTTTGCACCGCAGGGCGTGGAAAATCCGTTGGCAGATTTAACGGCGGCACGCCGGTTAATTCATCACGCCAGTACTGCAGCTGTGTTTCCAGCAGTTCATCTGACAGCGCCTGACGCTGCCAGGCAGCAAAATCCGCATATTGTATCCGCAGTTCCGGCAGGGGCGATTCACGTTTTTGCTGATACGCCACATAAAGCGCGCCAAGCTCCCGAACCAGAATTCCCATGGACCAGCCATCGGTGATGATATGATGCAACACCACGCTCAAAACGTACTGCTGTTGGTTATCCGCGTCTTTACAACGGAACAGTTTCGCTCGCATCAACGGGGGGCGCTGCAGCCGGAACGGCGTCATGATCTCAATGGCCACCAGACGCCGGATTTCGGACTTCTGTTCCTGAAGGGGCACATCCACATCAACCACGGGCAGCGAAAAGGAAAGCTGCTCCTGAATCGTGAGGCAGGCGCCCTCTTCATCCTGGTTAAAACCGGTGCGCAGCACCTCATGGCGCTGGATCAGTTGCCCGAAGGCGTGCTCCAGTGCCTGCAGATCCAGGTTGCCCTCAATGCGAACCGCCAACGGCACGTTATAGGCTACTGACCCGGGTTCAATCCTGTCCAGCAGCCACAAACGCTGCTGGGCAAAGGACAGCGGCAGGCGCTGCTCCCGGCTTACCGGCTGGATATCGGCGTCTGCCGCGGTGCCACCGCTTTGAATGATCCGCTCTACCTGCTGAGCAATGGAGGCAATGGTTGGCTCACCCAGCAAATCCCGCAACTGAATATTGGCATTAAAGGCTTTGCGGGCACGGGAGGCCACCTGGGTGGCCAACAGGGAATGGCCACCCAGATCAAAAAAGTTATCGTAAACACCCACTTCCTCAACCTTGAGCACCTGGGACCAGATCTGGGCAATGGTGCGTTCAATGTCATTGCGGGGCGCCACGAATTCCACACGCCGGCTACCCTGATCCGGAGCCGGCAGGGCTTTGCGGTCTATCTTGCCATTGGGTGTTAGCGGCCATTCGTCCAGTGTCACAAGATGGGCAGGCACCATGTACTCAGGGAGATAATCTGCCAGACGCTGGCGCCAGGCGGCATGATCAAAGCGGTCATCGGCCACCACGTAAGCCACCAGCTGATCATTCACCACCATGGCCAGGCCGTCGCTGACACCCTCCAGCTGGCGCAGGGCATGTTCTATTTCCCCCAGTTCAATCCGCAAGCCCCGCAGCTTGACCTGGAAATCCTTGCGCCCTATGTATTCAATGGCGCCATCCTCCAGGTATCGGGCCAGATCGCCGGTTTTATACAGCTTGCCCACACCAAAGGGATTATCGATAAACACTTCAGCGGTCAGATCATCACGACCAATATAGCCTGCACCCACACCACGGCCGGCAATACAGAGTTCACCCACCAGCCCCACCGGCAGGCGTTTGAGGGCGTCATCCACCACATAAAGTTGCGTGTTATTGATGGGCCTGCCAATGGGAATCTGGGCCTGATCCGGCTTGATCTGATCAAGCACATGAAACGACACCACGTCTGTGCATTCGGTGGGTCCATAGGAGTTAACCAGCTGGCACTGGGTGGACGGATGGGAAAGCCACGGATACAGCGCCGACAAACGAATGGGCTCGCCACCCAGCACCAGATAACGCAGACTGGCCAGAGCGGCAGCACGTTCGTCATCAAACTGATCCACCAGTGGGTAGAATGCGCTGGGCGCGCAGTTCACCAGTGTGATCTGCCGGGATTTAATGGTATCCAGCACCACCGCATCGTCGTACTGATCCATGGCAGGCACCACCAAGGTGCCGCCACATACCAGCATGGCAAACAGGTTTTTCTGGGTCAGGTCAAAACCGAAGGCACTGATCATCAGCGCCCGGTCTGATTCGCCCAGGCCCAGATCACTCACATACCAGCTCAGCAGGTTCATTTCGCCAGAATGACGAACCGCAGCACCCTTGGGTTTACCGGTGGAACCGGAGGTATAGATAATATAAATCAGGTCCCCGGCGCTCAGACTTACGGCCGGTTTTTCTGAACCACAGGCGGCAATCTGGCTGCTTTCCTCATCCACCAGGATCCGGGTGGCTGCGGTTTGCGGTAACCGGTCCTGCATGCAGCTTTCGGTAATCAGGCAGGCAGCATCGGAATCCTCTAACAGGAATGCCAAACGCTCTTTGGGGTAATTCACATCCACCGGAATGTACGTACCGCCGGCTTTGAGTACCGCCCAGACGGACACCACCATTTCCAGAGAGCGTCCCAGGGAAATGGCTACCCGATCCCGGGGCTTCACGCCCCGGCTTATCAGATAATTCGCCAGTTGATTGGCACGCTCATCCAGTTCACGGTAAGTCAGTTGCAGGTCACCAAATGCCAGCGCGGTGTGTTCCGGCGTTTGGGTTACCTGATGCTCGAACCAGTGAACCACGGTTTCGTGGCCAGGCAGTTCCCGGGCGGTTTTATTCCAGGCGTCCAGCTGTTCCTGCTCCAGTTGCGACAGCAGGGTGAGATCGCCCATGGTGTGCGCTTCGCCCCGTGCCACTGCCAGCGCCATTGTCTTGAGCCGCTGGTTAAAGCTCATATCCTCAAACAGGCAGGTTTCATACATCAGGGAAAGGTGCAGCCGGTCCACGTCCCGCACCACCAGCTGCACGACGTTTTCCGGCCTTGGGGAGCCGATACCGATCATTTCCCGGCTTTCCGCCACCGGCACTTCGCGCATGAAGTTGTAGTAGTTGAACATAAAGGCCAGGCGCCCCTGACCTGTCAGCTCCCGCTGGCGCGGCATGGAAATGGCCCGATAGGGTTTGACCTCTTCCAGTTGTTCACGGCTGTGGCTGTAAAAGGATTCAACCGGCTGATCCGCGTCAAGCCAGGTGCCTTTCACTACAAAAGGCACCTGCCGGTAATAAACCCCGATCTGGTGGAAGTTGGAACGGTTACGGCCGCCCTGAATTTCCAGCAGCGTAAAATCATTTTCAGGGCGGCAGTAGGATTTCACCAGGCTGGCGGTGACCGCACGGAACAATTCCGAGGGGTGCACGTTCGTTCGGGCGCAGTAGTCCCTGATGGTTTGGGATTCCAGATCGGTGAGCTCTTCATTCACCACCCGGTAGTTATCCTCGCTGCGCCTGTCTGCGGGCAGGGAAAAGTTCAGCGGCTCCACCGAGCGCAGCTTGTTTTCCCAGTACGCAATGGTGTCGGCTTTATCTATGCTGTTGCGGTCTTCTTCCACCAGACGGGTAAAGTCATCGTGCCACTCCGGCAGCGGCTCACCAAGCTTGAGACAGCGGTAGGTTTCGGCGATACGCTCCGCGTGCAGGGTAAAACTGAGACCATCCGCCACCAGGTGATGGCCGTTCACCGCCATGCAGTATTCAGTTTCGGAAAACCGGTAAAGCCGGGTCACATAGAGCGGTTCATTGAACACATCCCGCGGCGAATACCACCAGTCGCCCAACTCCTTCTGAAAGGCGTCGCTTTCAGCCCGTATGCCGCGCCCGGAATAATCCCTGAATTCATAATGGGTCACAGGCTGATCCGGAATAATCTGATACCCCGGATCCCCGTAAGGCAGATCGCAGGGATAAAACCGGGCATCCAGAATCGGCGCACTTCGGACCACGTGCTCTACAGCAGATTCAAACAGCGCCGTGTCCAGCTCGGACTCTATCGGTAACCAGTAGCCGATTTCATTCTGCACCGATTCCGGATTCACAATGGCATCCAGAAACAGGGTAAGCTGTGCAGAACTCAGGGGTGACAGTTTACCGGCCACATCAGTGGCGCCAATGGCTTCGCGGATTTCCTGCTCAGAGGCAATCGATACACTCTGCACAGCCCGGTCACCCTCGTTCATGACGATGTCCATGGCTCGTTCAAAGTGCTCAATCAGGCGGGCGATGGTGCTGCGGTCAAACAGGTCCGTATTGTATTCCACGTTGCCGGAAATACCGCTGCCCTGCTGGACCATGGTAAGAATCATGTCGTATTTGGATGCCGCCTCGTCGCTTACCACGGGTTCCATGCGCAGCTGGGTGGCCTCGGCCACCTTTTCTATCATGGCGGCTTCCTGGTCGCTGGCACCCTGCCCACTGAAATTCTGCAGCTGGAAACCCACCTGGGCCAGGGGCTGATGGGCCAGACTGCGGGGCACGTTCAGGTCGTCCAGAATCAGCTGCAGGGGCACATCCTGGTGGGAAAAAGCCCCCAGTACTGTATCTTTCACCCGCTGAACAAACTCGTCCACCGAGGGGTTATTGCTGAGATCGGCTTTTACCATCAGGGCGTTTACAAAAAAACCGATCAGGTTTTCCGTTTCCTTGCGGGAGCGCCCCGCCATGGGAATACCCACGCAGAACTTTTCCTGCTGGGCATATTTACCCAACAATAATTGCCAGGCCGCCATCAGACCGGTAAAAAGCGTAATTCCCAGCTTCTTGCAGTGAGCCTCCAGAGCGGAAATGCGGGCTTTATCCAGCCTGAATTCGTATTTTGCGCCGTTGCTGGTTTGCTCCGGCGGCCGCACCCGGTCCGTCGGCAATGCCAGCAGACCCGGCACGTCCCTTAGCTCATTGCGCCAGAAGCCCAGCTGCGCTTCCAGGGTATCGCCTTGCAGAAAATCCCGCTGCCAGGCAGCGAAATCCGGATACTGAACCGGTAACGGCGGCAGTGGCGATTCGCCACCCTGGACGTAAACCGAATAAAGTACCGCGATTTCCCGCAGCAGCACGCTCATGGACCAGCCATCGGAAATAATATGGTGAATGCTGCCCAGCAGCAGGCTGACCTCCTGTTCCGGGTGCCTGACATTGATTAGCTGAAAGCGAAACAGGGGGCCGGTTTTCAGATCAAAGGGTGTCATGGCTTCCTTGCCTGCCAGCGCCAGCAGCCCTTTGTGCAGATCGCCTTCTATTGCAGCATCGGACTGGGGAATCACATAGTCCCGTGGCTCATCGATCACCACATGGGGCACGCCATCCTGATTTTCAACAAACCGGCTGCGCAGGGATTCGTGGCGTTTGATAATTTCGGTTATGGCTTTGTTGAGGGCGTCCAGATTCAGATTGCCCGTCAGCTTGACCGCAAAAGGCATGTTGTAAGCCACGCTGCCGGGGTGCATCTGATCAATGAACCATAGCCCCTGCTGACTGAAGGAAAGCGGCAGCTCGCCGCTGCGGTCCACCACCGGAATGGTGCTGGTATCGGCCTCCCGGGTGGACTCCTTCAGGAAGCTGATGATCTCTTCTTTGCGATTTTTCAGTTCCAACTTGATGTCGTTGGTGAGGGCTCCCGAGGGCGCCTTGATTTTCAGCTTATCCTCGTTCAGCGATATATGAATGCCCGCGCGACGCAAGTCAGAAAGGAAATCAACAATGCTCATTCAGTATGGGTTCCCGGCTATTACTTCTTGTCTTTATAACAGTATAAGCAAGGACAGAGCGTTTGAAGGCGATTTTGGGCGCCCTGGGCCCACGGCAAGCGGCTTAAAATTCATGGTGGAGCGTCAAACTGGAAACTTGCCGGGGTGTTCGCGTTAACTGGCTGTTTATACTGTTATTTTTGTTATTTTCTTATGGTGCATCAGGCCCAGCATTCTAGCAAACCACAGGGCCGATTGGCACTATCAGTTTTTCGCAAGTTGTGACCCTGATCCCGCACGGAGGGCTCGCGGTAACCATCCAAAGTCTGGCTGTCACCCTGAATGCACTGCTGTCACCCTCGAAACGTCAATATAGACTTTGTGTATACCGATGCTTGCGGTACACCGGACATACCGGGTTTACTCACCGGCAGGTGCTGCTCAAAGGTGCCACTGACTGGGTTCACACTCTGCTCTGCGCGGCTACAGGACCAGTCACAAGCCAGATCACCGGCCGTTGGGTAAGGCGGAGGGAAGGCCGAAAACCTGCGGCAATGTACGCCTTTGTTAAGTATTGTAACTGTTTGTTTTTGAAGCCTTTTCTAACCGGTAAAAAGTCGCACCGATAACAATATCGTCTATACTCATCCATTAAGCCAGCTCATCAACAAACTGTTATTCCCGGGGCAACCGTTTTGAATTCAAG
>JAWVYU010000247.1:0-7591 GCA_033722575.1 Ketobacteraceae bacterium
CATTGGCTTCAATGTCTTCTGGCCGCCAGATTCTGGGCTCACGGTCCAGTTCCAGCTTTTCGTAAAGCTGATCGAAGGCAAACTCTGTTTGCGGGCCCCAATAACCATCCGGCTTGCCGGACTCTATACCATGCAGTTCCGCCAATCCCTGTATATAACGGGCCAGCTTGCGCTTTTTAGGGAAATCGGGCTCTACACCCGCCTGTATCAGTGCAGCCTCGGTTTTGGTGCCGTAAATACCGTCCACAGGCCCCGGCTGAAAGCCGTCCCGCGCCAACTGGCTCTGGATAAACCGGATATGTTTTTTTGTGATCATGACATCATCCCACTGGGTTTTTCACAGACGTCACCGGCTTACTGCCCGGTCCCTAAGTGATCAGTAACTGGCTTTTACTACATAGTGAAGTGATTTGTTCAGATCATCAAGCCTCTGGCAAACTCAGAATAACTCGACATCATCCCGGTGCTGGCTTTCCATGGGGCTGCGGTCGGCAGAGTTTCCGGCCTCAACCACGCTGGCCAGCAGTGCGACCAGGCTCTGGACCCGCTCACTGATCTGAGCACCTGATAACTCGCTTTCCTCAGCACTTTTATGCATGGTCTCAATAATTCCGGTGATATGCTGTTCTTGTTCTTCTGTAAGGTTCAGCAAATGGAAACTCATCTGAAGATCCAGCGTGGCCTTTTCCATGATTGCCCTGTTTCGCTTCTTGTCATCCTCCAGATTTTGTGCCAGCTCCCTGGCCAGTGTATTGACTTCTTCCGATACGGATTCCAGCAAACGCCGCCTGAGGATATCGGTGAATCTGGCTTCAAGCCCCTCAATCAGTGCAGCCATGTAGTCCCTGATTCTGCCCCGCTCTTCATCTTGCTCCGGCATATTCTTGATTAATACCGATACGTGCTGATCATTGAAAATAGTCCGCCGGCTAAAATCAATAATTCGGCCGCGCTCGCGCAGCAATTCAAAGATGTTAATTTCCATAGGACTGCAGAGGCCGCCATCCTGGGCGAAACAAATGGTGGACTCAGATGAGCGGAGCTGCACGGAACATACCAGGCCCTTGGGACGCATGAAACGGAACAGTTCACTGGCCACCGCCTTTTCATCGTAGGCTCTGAACAGGCTTTTCATGAACTGAACCACATCACCGTAATGGGCGGCCTCGCGCATGGAACCCATGGCTGCATCGTGCAGGGCTTCTGACCTTGCCAGCATTTCAGTTCGCTTTTGCTGGGATGCGGAAGCCCGGTCAATTTTTGCTACCAGGTCCGCCATGGAGAACGGTTTCTGGATAAAATCCATGCCTCCCGCACTGTAGGCTTCCATGCGCACACTGACGTCATCTTTTCCCGAAATAAAGATTGTACTGAAGGAATCGCTGCCGTATTGCCGGACGAGGTCGGCACACAGCGCCACGCCAGACCCATCCGGCAACAGAACATCCAGCAACAAAAGCTTCGGCTTGTGGGCCTCAAACAGTTTACGAGCTTCCTCTGACGTATTGGCAACCGCCACATTATAGGTATGGGAAAGCGCTTCGAATAAAAGTGCCTGATACTGGGGATCATCCTCCACCAACAACAGATTCACAAAGTCCTGGTTATTCCGAACCCGCCAGTCCGGCTGATTCAGATAAATATGGGAAAAGCCATCCGCTGCCAGCGGCGGCCCGAACAGGTACCCCTGGCCTGCCCGACAGCCGTTGCGCCGCAACCATTCCAGGTCCAGCCCCGTTTCAATTCCTACAGCAATCACGTCCGCACCCAGCCGGGAAGCAATAGCGAGAATCTTTCGAACAGTGTTCCGAGGGTCGCTGTGATCTTTCAATGCACCGATAATGCTGCGATCTATTTTGAGCTGATCAATGGGCAGATCCTCAACCTCTTCAGGCTCCATCGGTAACCTGCCCATGTTGTCAATGGCCAGCCTGAAGCCTTTCATACGCAGCCGTGTGATCTGCTCACGATCCTCCCGGGTCAGCTGCCGTGCGTTAACCGCAGACAATTCCAGCATCAGACGGCGGCGGGGCACATCCACAGATTTGAGCAATTCGGACAATTCTTTCGAAAGGGTGTTAAACGACAACAGCGAGTAATCCAGATTGACGGAAACAAGCAAATCATGACCTATCGCTTGCCAGGCCTTCCAGTCCTTGGCAATGCGCCGAATAACAGACTTGGTCAATTCCAGTAACAGACCCTGGCCCCTGAGCCGCTCCAGAAATATGGCCGGCGCCAGCGTGCCGAAGTCCGGATGGTCTATGCGTGCATAGGCTTCCACGGCCAGGATAGTGCCATGATCCTCCAAAGGCACCACGGGTTGATATAGCACCGAAATCCGGTTTTCACGGAAAACCGTTTCCAGATCGTCATCACTCAAATCCACTGGCGTTACCCCGGCGCCTTTTCTGTAATACTATCAAACAGCCCTGTCATGGATTGGCTGTCCCCCCGGCTTTTCCCAGCAGTGCTTTGAACATTCTGAAATCAATTGGCTTTTCCAGGCAACCATGAACGGTGATACCGTGGGCCTGCGCCAGCATGCGGGCAGATTCCAATATCCGGTAATCAAAACCACTCACCAGAATCAGGCTAAGTGGAAGACTGGCCGCCGCAATGCCCTGAATTATCTCAATGCCATCCATATCCGGCATTATCAGATCCAGAACCAGTACCCCGCTATCATGATGGTCATAATTGAGGAATCGGGCAGGATCCTGTTCCACCTTGACAGCCCAGCCAAGCTCCGTTGCGTAATCAGCAAGCATCCGGGCATGATCCGCTTCGTCATCAACAATATATAACCTGTCAGACATATATCTGCGACCTGCAAACACAACTCGATAACAGCGGCGATTTGACGTGCTGGTGATTCTGTTCGCCAACGGAATAAGAGGCTTCCTTTATAATATAAACATAGCAACCGCAATAGCTTTTTCCATTAGCACTGATAAACCAGGTACAGTTGAAGGATTTTGACCCTGGAGAGAGTGTGGGTAATTGATCCTTCAACGGATCAGTCGTTTAGCAGGCTGAGGGTTTCGGAGAAGCTTCTGGGAACCCCTCGCCAGAAACCCTGAAACTGATCACAGCCCAACGCCTTTGCGACGCGGTACTGCTGTTCATTTTCGATCCCTTCAGCAATACACAGCAGGTCCAGCCCCTTGGTGATCCGGGTAATGGCCTCCAGTATACAGGCCACTTTTTCATCCGAAGGCGCCTTCTGCACCAGTAGCTTGTCTATTTTGATTACATCCACCGGCAGGCCCGCCAGCACATTCAGAGAAGAATATTTTTCGCCAAAATCATCCAGGGCCACATCAACTCCCTCTGCCCTGAGGAAGGACAGGGGCTCCCTTAGCCGGGCAAGCTGGCTCATCAGATGGTGCTCAGTAATTTCTATCCGGATGTTCTCCGGTGATATATCCGCGGAACTCAAATAATCCAGCAGTGCCTGCTTGAAACCACTATGAAGACACTGATGGGGTATAAGGTTCAAGGCCACCTTCATATCCCCCAGCAGGCCTTTCATCCGGGCCATGTTGTTAAATAAAATTTCGAGAGTAAGGTCTGTGAACTGCTTGTCGCAGCCGATACGGTAAATACTGGCCAGAAAATCTGCCGGGCTCAGCAGTCCACGTTCCGGGTGGGGCCAGCGAACCAGGGTTTCGAAACCACAGAGAGCCTGGGACACCATATCAAATTGCGGCTGATAAAAAAGCTCAAAAGCGCCTTCGTTCAGCGCCCGCTTGAGATCTTTTTCCAGTGCCACCTGCTCATACAGCTCAATGGACCGGTTATCGTTAAAATGAAAGTACGCACTCCGGCCAGCCCGCTTGGCAGCGTACAATGCGCAGTCCGCATCGTTAATCAGTTTCCTGCTCTCTATACCACTGACCTGAGTGGTGGCGATACCGATTGACACCGTCAGTTGAATTGACTTGCCCCCCACATGCAGTGGCTTTTCCATCAGAATCAACAACTTCTGTGCCATCATGTGGGCCACAGGAGGACTGGCCCCGTGGAGAAGCACCGCAAATTCGTCACCCGACAAACGCGCTGCCGTATCCGATTCACGCAAATGATCACCCAGCTTATGGGCAAATAACCGAAGAACCTGATCTCCCAGCGCGTGACCATAGGTATCGTTGATGGATTTGAAGTAGTCCAGATCGATATACAATACCGCAAACTGATAGGATGGGTCCCTGCTGGCATAGGCGCAGGCAGTATCCAGGCGGTCAAAAAAAAGGCTACGATTCACCAGGCCTGTCAGTGGATCATAATGTGCCAGATACTCCAGCTGTGCACGCTGCTGGTTGTCTCTTACGGCATAAAGAATACTGCGTTTCAGTATGCCCGGCTTCAGATCGCTTTTGGCAATAAGATCCGCCACGCCTGCGCTCACCGCATCCTGATCAAGTTGTGGCGTGTCATAATTGGTCAGAACTATACAGGGAATCCTGAGATTCCGATTTTTTATAAAGGTAAACAGATCAAACCCGGTGTTGGGCCGAAGCAGATAATCTACAAGAATGATGTCGAAATGGCCCCCGGTTTCAATAAGGGACATGGCTTCAGGTACGGAGGTGACAAAGGTGGCACTGTAGGACAAATTGGTCTCGTCCAGTGTGTCTTCAATCATCAGATGATAATCATGATCATCATCAACAACGAGAATATTCAATTCCTCCAGAGAAGCCATCAGGTTCACGCATTCCATACTGACTGCCTTTTGATTGGAAAAACTGGAACCATACTCTTACCTTTTATTACCGATTATTACTAGGTTACACCAAATAGTCGCTATTCCAACCAGTTGTTTGAACCTACCCTTATACCGATTATTCATGGTACTTATAACACTTTTATCAGACCGGATTTCGATGGTTCCAAAACCCAGTAGTTCACTCTCTGGAAGGCAGTTCCGAGGTAATTACCCAATATAAATTAAGATCACGGATCTTTCGGTGAAAGTCGTCAAATTTCAGCGGCTTCGTAATATAACTGTTAGCTCCAAATTTATAACATTCTTCTATTTCAACCTGGTTACCGGAGGTTGTTACCACCAGCACAGGAATAGTACGGTACACTTCGTCTTCCTTGATAATTCTCAGGGCCCCCTTGCCGTCCAACCGGGGCATTTTCAGATCCAGCAGAATCAGGTCCGGCAGCCTGTCAGGAGCATCCCGGAGCTCAGCAAGATAATCAATCAGGGCCTGCCCGTCTGCCACATGAATAACCTCATTACCCACATTGAAATCCCTGAGTGATTCGATAATCAGTTCTGCGTGATCTTCGTTATCTTCTGCCAACAGTATAGTCAGTGCTTTCATGTTCTCTGTGCTGAATTCATTCATCGGTCACTCCGGCCTTGTACGGCGGTTCCTCACCCAGTCGCAGGGAAAGGTCATTTACTGTTTTTTTCAGTTCAATCACCCGGTGCTCCCGGTCATCACGGTCCTCTTCCAGTAACGCCAGCTGGCTCTCCAGTGACGCTTTCTCCTCCTGCAGGGACTGAGCACTGAGCATCAGGTGGTTTTTCTCCTGCTCCAGTATTTGTACTCTCTGTGCTACGCGCCTGTCGGTATTCCTTACCAGTATATGCAGACTCAGGATCACGTAGAACAACAGCAGATCAAGTAAAAAAATGAACCAGAATGCGACCCGTGGCAACTTGTCATGCATTGTTTCCGTGGCACTTCCGATATCATAGAATACTACTGTCCAGACCCGGTTCTGTGCGTTTACCTGGCGGAGGAGGATATCATTGCTGTCCTTGAGGCCGTCAATAAAATCGTCAAATCCCTCCGGGTTAACCCCGGTCACGAACATCAGGTTTTGGGGAAGCAGTCTGTCCTGGTCAAAAACGGCAAACTTCATGGAAGTCTGGTCATTGCTTAGCAGACCTTCAAAAAAGTCATAACTCCGGAAAGGAGAATAAACCCAACCGGCAAAGTTTTTCTGCCTTTCAGTCGTGGTAGCTGGTGGTGATTCAGAGCCATACACCGGCACATACATCAGAAACCCCGGCTGTACGTCGTTCTGGGTTTCCTGCACCAGCGTGATCTTTCCGGACACAGCCGCCACACCCTGGTCACGGGCAAGCCGCATTGCCTCACGCCGTACCGGATTGCTCCACATGTCATAACCATGGGCGCGCTGATTGCGCCAGTCAAACGGCTCAAGATATCTGATGGCCGTGACGTAATCGGCGCTGTCGTTCGGATGGACTCGGAAATCTGTAAAGCCTTCCTGATGCAGTTTTGTCTCAAAATCCGCCACTCGATCAGCGGGCACCGGCACACTGAACCCTAACCCCTGAATGCCCGGCCAGTGGGTTTCCAGATCCAGGGTGGAAACAAACTTCCGCCATACCTCACCCGACACCGAATCGGCTGCATCAATGAGCGCAACGCCACTCCATAGCATCTGTTCATACACCCGCAGGCGTTCCTCAATTGTCCTTACAACTTTATCGGCGCGATAGTTCTCCAGCTCGACGTTTCTTGCCTCGTTAACGCGAAGCGAAATGCTATAGGTCACCATAGTAGCCACCACGGAAAACCCCAGAACAACCCATGCTGTGACTGGTCTGTGAATCAGTCCAGGTATGTTTGCGCCATTACCCGTTTTCTTTACCATTCGATCCATGCAGTTTTTACCAGTTTCAATATTGTTCGTTATCGGACAAATCAGGGAAAAACAGCGTAAAGCAACTGCCCTTCCCGGGTGCTGATTCCAGCTTTATGGTGCCGTTGTGCTTTTCCACAATCGCATTGACAATAGCCAGGCCTACACCGGTACCACTGCCCTGTTCCAGGCGTTCAAAAATACCGAAGATCTGTTCATGATATTTTTCATCGATGCCCACTCCGTTATCCGCCACCGATATTCCCGTCATATTATCCTTTTTGATCGTACCGATGTGGATTTCCAGACGCCGGTCAGGATGGCGGTATTTAATGGCATTCACCACCAGATTCTGCAGACACTGGTAAAACAGACTTTCATTGGCTGTTAAAGGCAGCAAAGGCTGTTCAACTGCGATATCAGCGTTTACCTCGGATATCTCTGCTTCCAGAGTATTCAGCAGCTTGGCTACCAGTTTACTGGTATCGAGGGTTGTAATCTGAAGTTCACGCTTGATGACGCGGGACAATGACAACAGATCAGTAAGCAACTGATCCATGTGAGAAACGTTTGCCTGTATCCGGGTAAGGCGATGGGCCTGCTTGTCCGAGAGCTGGCCTGCAAGCTCTGTGGCGAGCTTTCTGGCAAAGGCCTCGATAGTCACCAGGGGAGAACGAAGATCATGGGACACAGTATAAATAAACTGTTCCATTTCACGGTTTTTTTCCGCCAGCTGTCGATTGAGCCTGCTGAGTGCGTTTTTCTGATTTACCGCCTGGGACATATCCACGATGGAGGCAATGGTATAATCATGGCCCTGGGCGGATATGGGGCTTAGCCCAATCTCCGCAGGAACCAGGGTACCGTCCTTGCGTTTAAGCCTCACCTCGTCTCCCCGGCCCATTCTGCGTGGGACAGGCGCTTCCATAAAGGTATCACGCCATAGTTTATGCTC
>JAWVYU010000248.1:0-7572 GCA_033722575.1 Ketobacteraceae bacterium
CGCCGAAGCGTTCTGCCTGTGCCTCAGGCTCGGCAAAGCTGCATCGGGTGGGAAGCCCAACGTTCCAGTAAGCTCCGGCATCGTCATGATGTGCTCAAACGTGACATCTCGAAAACGATAGTACCTCGAAAACGATAGTACGGTGCTTTCTCAAAGCAGCAGCCCTGGGACGCTATGGACACTGCTGGTGAGTCTTTACCCCACTGATGGTATGGTTTGTTGAGCTTTGAATACAGGACCTGGAAACTTTCGGTTGAAACAATGGTCGATCCATTTAAGCTGATTGTAATGGTCATAACGGCCTTTAAACTGGATTCCGAGCGGGGTTACTATAATGAAGCGATTCAAGGATATCTTATGTGTGGTAGAGCCGGGTAAAGAGTCCGATCCGGCGCTCGAACGCGCTGTCAGTCTTGCAATAAATAACCAGGCGAAGCTGACGGTGGTGAGCCTGGCGTCTTCAGTCAGCGCAAGCATTGGCCTGCCGGAGGGCAGTGAAATGCTCAAAGATCTCCAGCGTGCAACGGTTGACAGGCACAAACAATCTATTTCAGCGTTGATTGAGCCATTCGAAGGAAAAATCGATATTGAATCCAGGGTATTGATCGGTACACCCTTCCTGGAGATTATTCGTGAGGTGCTGCGCAACGGGCATGATATGGTGATTAAATCCCCTGAGTCCCTGGATTGGCTTGATCGCTTGTTCTCGAGTAATGACAAGCATCTGCTGCGCAAGTGTCCGTGTCCCGTCTGGGTGGTTCGTTCTGACAGCGGTTCCTTTGGAAAAGTGATGGCCTGTGTGGATGTTGGGGACAGTTACCCTCCAAAAGAAATGGAGACGCGTCAGGCGCTGAATCAGACCGTGATGGAGCTGGCGAGTTCGCTGGCTGTATCAGAGTTCGCTGACCTCCACGTGGTTTACGCCTGGGAGGCGTTGGGTGAAAGCCGTTTACGCAGCGGCGCATTCATGCAGGAACCAGAAAAAGAAGTTGATGCCTATGTTGAGCGCATTCGCGTCCATAACAAGGACCTGTTTGATGATTTTATACAGAATGTGAGAGAAAATCTGGGTACGGACGTTGCCGATTATCTGAAGCCCTCCCTGCATATGCCGAAAGGTGGTGCGCGGAAAGTTATTCCACAGCTTGCAAAGGAGCTGAACGCAGATTGCGTGGTGATGGGTACAGTGGCGCGTACCGGCATTCCCGGATTGATCATGGGGAACACAGCGGAAACCATTCTGGAGCAACTGGAGTGCTCCGTGCTTGCGATCAAGCCACCGGGCTTCGATACACCGGTTACACCTGAATAACGGTTAAATCCGGTTTCATTGCGGTATTGCAATATAGCAGTTCCGCAGGAACATAGCGTTGCCGGTGTTCAGTTACCGCTTCGCGACTTTTGATTTTTCTCAAGATAGTAGTCTTTCAGATCATCGCGAACAGTCTTCGACCAGAGTTCAACGCCTGAGAGATAGCCCGCCCGGCAGATAGCATGGGCTGCAATGGGCGCGGTTAAAAAGGTAAAGGTGATGATAGCAAGGACTTTTGCTGTGATATCCGTTTCCGCAAAAAACACCGCTACTGCAATCATGATCAGGGAAATAGCAAGTACACTGGATTTTGTGCTGGCATGCATGCGGGTGGGCAAATCCGGTAGCCTGAGTACTCCGACCGAGGCCAGCAGAATCACGACGGCTGCCGTTAACAGCAATGTCGATACAATAAATTCAGTCATCGCGCATCCCCCTTAACTGAATAAAGCGTGCGAAACCAACAGTGGCCAGAAAAGCGGTAATGGCCAGCACAATAGCAATATCGAGATAAGCACTGACCCCGGTATCGATGGCATGCACGCCAGCCATGCCTGCCACAATGCTCGCGATCAGCTCAAGCGCTACGACACGATCCGGTGAAGAAGGCCCTTTTGCCAGCCGTATGAAACCTATCAGTAATGAGACAGACAGGAGAAAATAAACCACCTCTATTACCCACTCAAACATAGCTTCTACCTCATCACTTTGAGCAACCGCTCTTCCAGCGCCCGCAAATCCGCCAGTACCTGCCTCTCATCATGCAGAAACATGGCATGTACAAAGAGTTCTGTCTTGTCTTCTGATACATCAAGTGCCAGCGTGCCGGGAGTTAACGAGATAAAGTTCGCCAGCAGCGTTATCTCCAGATCATTGCGGGCCGAAAGTTTATAGCGCAACACGCCAGGCTTCATGTGCCAGGGGGGGGTGATAATATCGCTGGCTACTTTGATATTTGACAATATCAGGCCCCATATAAAGAAGCCCATAAAAGCCAGGAACCTTGGGATTCTTTGAGGATAATCCCCAAAGCCAGGTACCCTCTGATGTATCAGTGCAATAACGACATAGCCCACAAAAAAACCGAAAAAATAATTCAGAACCTCAAAACTGCCGGTAAGGAATACCCAGCACGTGGCCAGCAGCAGATTCCAGAATAATCCGTTCATGATTCAGCTCCCAATACGGCATTAATGTAACCGGTTCGATCCAGAAGCTGAGCTGCGGATAATTCTGCCAATTGCAGCAAGGCTTCTCCCCAGATGCCAATGGCCACAGTCATGGCAGCGAGCATGATAACCGGTAATGATGTCCACCACGAAAGCATGCGGGTAGCCACTTGCGAATCCATGGTTTCATTGGGTTTTTTCCAGAATACTTCACTCCAGATTTTTATCATGGAATAGAGAGTCAGCAACCCCACCACTAAAGCAAACCCGGTGGCCCACCAGGAGGCCGCATCAACACCTGCCTTGATCACCACCAGTTTGGCAAAAAAACCGGACAAGGGGGGGAGCCCTGCCAGGGACATGGCAGAAACCAGAAATCCGGTCGCCAGCCAGGGTCTGTG
Source organism: Ketobacteraceae bacterium (assembly GCA_033722575.1). Lineage (GTDB taxonomy): Bacteria > Pseudomonadota > Gammaproteobacteria > Pseudomonadales > Ketobacteraceae. The sequence goes on from JAWVYU010000248.1 coordinate 2,883, forward strand.
CCGGTACACGCCGCCCATGTCCCTGATTTCGTGTGTATCAGTGAGCTGGTAGGTAAGGCCGCTGATCAGGAACAGATTCGTTTTTACCAGTATGTGGTGCATGATATAAAACACGCCGCCTATCAGGGCCAAAGGTGTGAATATAGCCAGTGCCAGAATCATATAGCCTATCTGACTGATGATGTGAAAAGACAGAATCCGCCTGAATTCAAATTGTGCCGCAGCGCCTAAGACGCCGCTTACCATGGTAAGTACGCCAATCCATAGCAATAGGTTGTGAGTGAATCCGGTGTCGGTGATGAACAGTAAGCTGAACACCCGGTAAAGCGCATAAACGCCCACCTTCGTCAGCAGTCCGGCGAACACCGCTGAAACCGCCACCAATGGCGTGTGGTAGGAGGCGGGCAGCCAGAAAAACAGGGGAAAAACACCGGCTTTGATGCCAAAGGAAGCCATAAATAACAAGGCAAGAACATTGACCAGTGCATCATCATCTGCGTCCGGCAGCTTAACCGCCAGGTCTGCCATGTTCAGTGTGCCTGCCATGCCGTACAAAAGCCCTACAGCCGTCAGAAAAATCGCGGATGCAAAAAGGTTGATGGTGACATATTTGATAGAGCCCTCCATCTGGGCGCGCTCTCCGCCAAGGGTGAGCAGACCAAACGATGACAGCAGCATCACTTCAAACCAGACGAACAGATTAAAGATGTCACCGGTCAGAAAGGCGCCGCTTACACCAACCAGCAAAAAATGCAACAACGGGAAGTAACCAAACCGAATGTGGCCTTCTGGAACGGTAGCCATAGAGTAAAGCGCTGCCGCCACGAACACAATGCCCGTGAGCACCACCATAATCGCACTAAGAACATCGGCAACCAGCGAAATACCAAAAGGGGCTGGCCATTGCCCCATCTGAAGCACCAGGTAGCCCTCCTGCAATGTGCCCTGAAGCAGCATGAGGCTGAAGGCTGTATAGATCAGGCTGCTGACAAGTGTGAGGCGTTTCTGCCACTGCTGGCTACGCCAGAAAGCCAGGCACAGGGCGCCAGTCAGCAGCGGGATAAGAACAGGCAGGAAAACCAGATTGCTCACGTATCAGTGTCTTTCATCTGGTCAAGATCATCTGTGCCCACAACCTCATAGGCACGGTGAATCAGCACTACCGAAAAGGCGAGTACTCCGAAGGCAATAACAATGGCGGTTAACACCAATGCCTGTGGCAGTGGATCCACCACTCCGGTACCGGCGGTTTGGGTTGCCTCATCCAGGAAGGCCGGGTCTCCCCGGGTCATGCCTGCCACGGTGAATATCACCAGGTTGGCAGCATTACTGAGAATGATCAGCCCCATCACCAGCTTTACAATGGACCGGCGTAACATCATGTAAAAGGCTGCTGCAAACAGTAGCCCGATGGCGATGGCCATAACCGCTTCCATAATTAATACTCCTCCACTTGGGATTCAGCCAGCGCTGTAAACATGGTGACCAGTGTGCCGACCACCGTAAAGTAAACACCGATATCAAACACCAGTACGGTGGACAGCTTGATCAGGTTGTCACCCAACGATAATTTCAGCCACTGTGCAGTAAAAAATGGCTCCCCGAAAAGCAGGGCGGGCAGCGTTGCTGACAGCCCAAGCAACAAGCCGGCTGCCAACAGATCCTTTGGAGGTATCCATAACAGCCGGTTCAGTGCGCGCTCGCCAAAGGCATACAGATAAAGTGCCAGCGCGCCGGAAGCAACCAGCCCGCCAATGAAACCGCCTCCGGGTTCATCATGTCCCCGCAGCAGCAGGAAAACGGAAAATACCAGCTGCAGGGGCACAATGATGAGTGCGGTTGTGCGTAATATCAGGCTGTCCGTCTCGATTTGGCTCTGCTTATGTTTTGCCATTGTCGGACCCTCTTTTCAGCTTCAGCATGGAATAAACGCCCAGGGAAGCAATCGCCAGCACAAAGATTTCACCCAGCGTGTCCAGGGCCCTGAAATCCACCAAAATAACGTTAACCACATTGCGGCCTTTGCCCAGCTCATAGCTGTTATCCACGAAATAGCCTGCGATGCTGGGCGCCCACTGGGTCGGAAGTGCCGCAAGTACCACCCAGCTCATCACAAACCCGGCAAACAGCGCCACCAGGGCATCCCGGATTCTTTCTGCCCTACCGGAAAAGTGGGCAAAGCCTGGCACTCGTACCAGCACCAGCACCAGCAGAAGTACTGTAAGCGTTTCCACAAGAACCTGGGTGATCCCCAGATCCGGGGCACTGAAATGCACAAAAATCAGTGCTACGGAAAAACCCATCGCACCCAGACTGATAATAGAAGCAAGCCGACTGCTGGTGGTAACTGCAAAAGTCGCGGCCAACAGCATCAGAGTAACCATCGCCCACTCATACACGGTGGGTTCGAGCTGCCCGTGCCAGCCCGGCCAGCCCACTGAATCCACTAATACCCAGGCTACCGGTGTCAGTGTTGCCAGTATAAGCACTGTCATATAAATGCGGAGCTGGCCATTCTGAATAATCCGGGTGTGCCAGGCAGCAACGCTCGCGATACCGTTCATCAGGCGGAAGTAAACGCTTTCCGGTCCAAAACGCTCAGACCACTGCCATATCCGTGATGCCAGGGAGCGGCTTTTCAGCCAAAGTGATGCCAATACCGCGCCCGCAGCGACTGACAATATGGACAGTAACAGGGCGGTGTTAACTCCATGCCACAGCTTCAGAGTAAAGGGCCATTCAGTGCCCGCGACAGCATAGATCGCTGCGCTGACCAGGCCTTTCTGAGCCAGTGCGGGTAACAATCCAAAGAGTAACGACAAGGTCAGCAATATCGCCGGGCCGGCCAGCATGGCCCATGGTAGTTCACGGGGCGTTTGCGGCAGGGAAACGGATGGCCCCGTAAAAGGCTTAATGACCAGCATGATAGATACGCTCACCACCAGAGCCGCCGTGAATACAATAACGGTGATGATTGCTGTTCCAGCTCCCAGACCTGCCTCCAGCAGCAACTCTTTGCTGATAAAACCGAATGTTGGTGGCAGGCCGGCAAGGGCCATGGCACCTGTAATGGTGAGAACAAAGGTGACCGGCATGGTTTGGCGCAAGCCCTGAAGGATGCCGAGGTCTTTCGTGCCGGTGACTTTGTCGATACCTCCTGCCAGCATGAAAAGGGAGGCCTTGTAGAGGGAATGCACCAGCAGGTAACTGACAAACCCTGTCAGCGCATAATCCGTTCCGATACCAAGCAGCAGGGTTAAAGTACCCAGCGCCATCAGCGTTGAGTACGCCAGCACCTTTTTTAAGTCCGTTGCCAGATAGGCCAGCCACGCACCCAGCAGCATGGTAGCGGCGCCAGCAAGTTGCTGGGCGCTGGACCAGAGAACCTGATCAGAAAGCGTTGGGTGCAGCCGCGCCATGATAAATATGCCTGCCTTAACCATGGTGGCGCTGTGCAGAAAAGCCGAGACCGGGGTGGGGGCAGCCATGGCATTCGGTAGCCAGAAGTGAAACGGGAATTGCGCTGATTTGGTGAAGGCTCCGAGCAGAATAAAGAGCAACATGGCATTGATATAAGTGCTGTTGCCGGTAACAGGTTGTTGCACGATATCTGACAGTTCATAAGTGCCGGCCAGACTTCCCAGCATGATGAAGCCGGTCATTAACAGCAGGCCGCCGCCAACGGTGACAAACAGGCCCTGCAATGCCAGCTTGCGGGATTTTTCCGACTCATGATGAAAGCCGATCAGCATGTAAGAAGTCAGGCTGGTTAATTCCCAGAATATAAACATGGCAATCAGATTATCCGATGCCACCAGTCCAAGCATGGCACCCATAAACAGCAATAACCAGAATAAAAATCGTCCTTCGTCTTTGTGACCGTTCATGTAGCTGCTGGCATAAAGAACGATAAAGGTGCCGATTCCCGTGATCAGCAGCAGAAATAACAGTGAAAGACCATCAATATAAAACGACAGGGAAAGTCCGATGGAAGGCATCCATGCGCTGTCATGCAATACCGGATTGCCGGAGGCAACTTCTGGCCACCAGGTAAGGCCGTACAGAAAACTCATGGCCGGCACCACCGCCAGCCAGCTTCGGGGCAGCCGCCATTGGTGCGTCCACCACGGCGCGATCCAGGCGGTAAGGAAAGTCGCAATCAGCACGCCAATCACTGCCATCTCCTTTCGTACAGGCTAAAAAGACAAAGCCGCCGCGTGACCGGGTCTCAGATACATGTCAGTCAAGTCGGATTTCCCGGCAGCATTTCGAGTATAGGAATTTTTTCAGTGTGAAGTACAGGGGAGGGTATAGGAAGTATAAAGCACCTTTTCACCTATCAGTTGGGGTATCGTACCCGAAATTTCTGCACATTCTTATTGCCTGAGCCCCATAATTTAGCGCCACAGCGTGCAATGCCGGTTGTATTTTGATCTATTTAACCGAAAGCTGCCCGGCGAATACATCTCTGGCTGACACCCAGGGCCTTTTGCGCAGACGATGTACCCACACTGATGCCGGCCTGCCAGGACGTATGGGCTTGACGATAATCATCAGGTCGTGATCAGAACCACTGCCTGTTTTCCAGCTCCTCCTTCGAAACAGGCGTCACGCCCGGGATTGAGTTGAAGGCGAGGCCCATCCACGGAGCCGGTGGACGCGAAAACCCCCAGAGCTGTCTCGCCAAAGC
>JAWVYU010000249.1:0-7552 GCA_033722575.1 Ketobacteraceae bacterium
TCATCAAAGGCATCAGGGTTGCCAAAGCTTTTGATTTCGTCTGCCAGTGGCTGCATCAGCTGAGTCAGCTGCCGGATACCGCCGTTGAAGTCAGTGGCATTGTTGATAAAATCATTACCAAAACGTTCAAAGCCATCGATAAAAGAAGCCAGAATGGGCTGTGCTTTCTCCGGGTTGGCCAGCAGGCGGCGGATCAGTGCAATGATATCCTCCGCTAGTGTCTCGATGTTGTCGGGATCATCGTTGCTCGCCAGTTTTTCTACTAACCTGGGTTGTGTTAACAGAGTCGCTACGCTCATGGCTTATGGCACCGCATTGGTAAATTGCTGATAGGATTCATTCACCCGATCCATTTCCACCCTCAGCTCTTCTTCTACCTGGCTGAGCCGGTCACTTAATGCCGTCAGAGCCGGGGTCAAATCCAGCGCCGACAGGAATGGCGCCAGTATCTCATCAAATTTCGGCTCAATAACTTCGGTAATCAGTACCTGTGGATCCAGCTGTCGCAAGGCTTCCAGCGCATTATCCAGCTCGTCGTCGGTGGCATTCAGTGCGCCCACGGGAATAACCTGATCAATATCGATCAATCCGATAATGCTCTCAAATGCCTCGTTCACGGCATTTTTCAGCCCCCTGGGATCCAGGCCCCGAAACTGGGTTTTTACCTCATCGTAAATGTCGTCAATGCTGTCACTGATAAAATCCAGATCAATTTCCTGCAGGCGATCACGAATCTGCTCCAATGAATCGGCCACGTCCACAATGGCAGTGGGTGCGGCAAGAATATCGTTTACCGTTCCCCGCAGGGCATTCACAAGATCCACGAGGGGACCGATAAAGGCATCCAGCAAACGGGCCGTAGGTGCGAATTTTTCGAAGATGGATTGCAATGGTCTGATCAGCTGGCCATCCAGAGTGGTAATAATCCAGTCCTTCAATTCCTGGGGAGAGGCGGGCACCTGGCGGTAGGAGGCCAGCACGCCATCCAGCTGATGGTAGGTAGCATCCCAGGCGCTCAATGTGCTCTGCAAGTCCTCACGGGTATTGTTCATTACTGTTATGGTTCGGTTATAGGTATTGAAAACCGAACTGAAATCCGGCGCGGTGGGGTTCACGTCCAACAGAATGGTGTCAATGCGGGCGCTCAGGGCAGCATCCAGTCCATCCAGGGACCCACGCAGCTGGTTTCTGGAGCGAACCAGCGCCGTCATCAACGTCCTCGGTTTCAGCACATCCTTCAATGCAGTATTTACCGGGTCAAGCGTGGTGTCATAGAGGGATTGAAGCGCAGCTGCCTGGGTGGCATCAATGGTGGTGTTCAGGTCATTGAAAGCGGTTTGCAGGCCGGATACATCAATGCTGTCAATAACAGCCAATGCGTCATCCAGCCAGGTTTGAATCTGATCGGAAACCGATTCAGTAGCGTCTACAAAGGGTGTCAGGTAGCTACGCAAAGCCTGGATCAGCTCAATGATACTGTCCGCCACCCCATCGGCGCCCAGTATGCGCTGGATATCACTGATAACAGCCTGGATTTCGTCAAATATATCGTCCACCGGTATGGCATCGGTTACCTGCTTGATCGCATCGGTGAGCGCCTGATTCAGTGGTGCAATGATCTCACCGGGATTGAAGCCCTGCATATCCTGCAGCACCTGCTCATGGACCTCGATGAGTGGATCAAAAAGCTGCGCCGGATTGGCATTTTCCCGCACCCGGTTTTTGAAGTTATCCAGTTCTGAACTCACCGGGTCCAGCAACTGATCCGGTTCGAACGCCTGAATTTCGCTGATAATATTCTGGAAGGGTTCAGACAGCGTATCGCCAATCAGCTCGCCCGGCTCGAACCCCTTGATGGCGTCGAGTATTTCCTGAGGTACATCCTTGATGGCTTGCAGCAATGGAACCGGCCCCGCATCAATCAGATCCCCCAGGCCATCCACAAGCGGATCCGTGACCGGATGAAGGTCGTCGGGTAACGCATCCAGCGCCTCACTGAGCAATCCTTTCAGGGGATCGTCCAGATTGGAACCCAGCCCCTGAACCGCAGCGGTCATTTCATCAATGGAGCCCACCACTGTATCGGTAACCGGAGTAAAACTCACACGGTCCAGGCGATCGGCAATGGATTTCAGTTTCTCGAGCACATCCAGCACGGAGGTTACTTCCGGGCTTTGCAACACCGTCCCCAGGGCGTCAATGCCATCCTCTATTTCCGATACAATGCTGGCAGGGTTAAAAGTGGAAACCACAGCAGTGATCTGAACCGCAATTGCCTCAATGGCGTCGCGCACCTGGGAAAAGGCTGCCGTGAGACTGCCCACGATCTGCCCCGTATAGTCCGTGATGGCGGTTTCCGCATTGTCTACCACATTGGCAACATCCAGCGCAGCAATGGCATCCCGCACCTGATTAAGCCGCTGAGTGATTTCCAGGGTTACCATGGTAATGGCCTGATCAATCTCATCCACGGCCTGCTCAATGGCTTCTGCGGGTTCGGCAAAGGTATCGGTGATCTCGCTGATATCCAACGCATTGATCAGGTTTTCAAAAACTGTCTGATATTGACTCAGCAAACCCTCCAGGCCGGTAAAGGCTGTGGGTGCCGGCATTGCTGGCGGGAATTCACTATTACTGAATGAGCTTGCCGGCGGCTGCAGTAACAGTATCAATGCCGACATTTTCTCTTCCAGCAACGCGGGAATGACCTCCAGCTTTTTCAGTTGCTGATCCAGATCTGTTTTCACGTGATCGAGGAACTGCTGAACCAGTGCATCCCGTTGGGCTATCAGGGGATTCAACTCATTTTCAATCAGGGTGAGCGCCGCATCGTCCAGGGTACCGTTGGCAATATGCGTCCTGATCGCTTCCAGCTGATCACGGATTTGCGACACCACCGTCTGGAGCTGTGTGGTATCCAGGGTTGCGATGATATCTGCCAGCTGCTGGAGCTGTGCCTGCATCCAACCCTGACAGTTATTGATAATGGCCTGCTGCAGGGTTTGCAGGGTCTGATTAATATGGGTCTCGAAATCGCCGGTCGACAGATCCTTCCAGGTCAGTACCGTATTCAACGGCGCACGGACATCATCCAGAAAGGGTATGTGGCGCAAGGCCTGCTCCACCATGTCACCACGGCCAATGGTAACGGCGCTGTTAAACCACTCCAGCAGGTTGCCAACCGTTGGGTCCGCTGGCAGCTCATCCAGCACTGACTGGAATGCCTCCAGTCGAACCGGGTCCACCTGGGTATCCGGGTCGCTGGACACCAGACCCACCGGCGCCGAAGCAGCGGCGGCGTCTCCGTCCCCGCCCCCATCACCGGCCGTGCCCTGAGCAAAAGAAAAGTCAGTATGAATCACTCTGTCAATCGCCCGGAAGGCGTTCAGCAACGGCGTAACGATTTCACCCAGGCCGTCACCCAGACTGCTATCGATATTTTCCAGCGCATCATTGATGGGGTGCAGCACCTCGCCGATATCTGCCGGTATCAATTCACGGATATTACCCACTTCCGTCATCAGATCGTCGGCAAAGTCAAAGCCTGGCATCTCGATTTCGGCAATGGATTCCACAAAATCGCCGAGGGCATCCGGCTTGCCTTCTGTGAGTTGCGCCAGTGTATTGCCAATGTTTGCCAGGTTGCCGGCTTCACCGCTCACCGCAGCGGAAACATCAATGTCTCCCAGTGCGTCAGTGATGAGGTTCAACAGATTGCTCATAGACGTTTCCCGACAGGCCTCTAGCTGAACAGATCGCCAAGTGACGACGCGATATCATTCAAATCAGTCATAATACCTTCCACCTCATTCAGAGTGGATTCCAGGGGACCACTGGGGTCGCCAAAATCCGGTAAATCCCCGAGCGCATCCAGCGCATCCAGGGCCCCACTCACCGAATCCACCAAAGCGCCCGCTTCATCCAGAAGGCTGGTATCCAGGTCATCGAGGAACCCGCTGGAGGAAGGCGGCGGTGGTGGTGGACTTTCCTTCAGCGTCAGCCAGTAATCCAGTTGCTCCGGATTGCCGGCATTGATCTGAAATGCCATGGTTTCAATCAGCACATACTGCAATTCAGTACCAGTTACGATGTCACTCACAAAAGTGACCGGCTCACCCGCCTGGTATTTTTCCCGTACCTGAGTGAGGAACTCATTGCCGGTTTCCGACCCGTAGAGACTGCCGGCAATGGAAAGGCGCGTAGGCAGGCTGTTCATATCCTGAAACACACTGCCAACCTGCCCCGGAATGTTCAGTTCCACCAGAGAACGCTGCTCCAGGGTCTGCATGTCGGCAACCCGCGGAATTTCCCAGTCTCCCAGCATGGGTTTTACACTCATGACAGATCCACTCCGTGGTGTTCAGCCTGCTCCTGCAGATAATCATTTAAAGCTTCCGCCATCCGCTGTGCCGCCATTGGCGACAGGTTGTGCACACCCGGTGCGGTGGTTACCGCATGCTCCGCAATTTCCAGATTCGGATTGCGACGCAAACGATCAGCTGCTCCATAAACCGGGGCATCAATTTGTTCAGCGATGAAAGGATTCTGCTTCCGTGACAGGTTGATTTCAGAATCCGCAGCGGCCCCCTCTTGCCGTTTGAGGGGTATAGAAGCTTCGGCACTGCTATGGCCAGGCCCAGCACCCGGCTGTCCGGCATTGTTCTTGATCTGAGGACCACTTCCGGTTTTGCCGCTCATGTTGCCTTTCACCAGTATCCGGGTCAGATCCGCAAGATGGGATTTCGGTGTTACCATGTCGCCCCCTGCCGCGCTCGCATGCTGTGGCTGACGGCCACCACTTTTGCTCTCCAGAGAACTCACCAACTCTCTCAGCTGCTGAAAGGCAGGACAGGATTGTTCACTGACAGCTCTACCGGGAAAACCTTCCGCCGCTTTGTCTTCTTCAGGCTTCGCCTTCTGAACCCTGCCAGCCGTGTTATGTACTTCCGGCAAGGAATCCTTGACAGCCAAAGATCTGCCCCGGGCTCCTTGTGAGATCCTGTTGCCGTTGTGTCCTCCATCCCGGGAAGCCGGTTGCGACCGGCTCGGTGCCGGCAGCTGACAAAAAAGCTGTTCCACCAACTCGGTAAACGCAAGATTCTGCAGGCTCGCAGCGTCAGGCACGGAATCTGTCCGCTCCACGGTGGATTCCTTCTCAGGCGCCTTGCCCGAACCAGCGCCCGGCTGATGGCTTTCCGGTTTACGCCGGCTCACAGTTTCTGTTGTCCGGGCATCTGCCTCAGGGCAGGAAAGATCTGCAAACGGATGAAAACCGGTCAGGGATTCGCTGCTGCGGAGACCCTTCAGCAGCTCGTCCGCTGTTGCTGCAAGCCCCGTCAGATTTATCGCAAGAGGCACTTTCAACAGGTTATTCGTGGTGGCTCTGGCACTGCGAATCAGTTGTTGCAGGTTGTGGGAAACGTCAGCGTTGCTCATAGCCTTTTCTACGCAGGTTCTGTCTGTTCTTGCTGGTTTTTAAGCATCTGCAGGTGCAGTATCACCTGGCCCAGAGTGAGATTGTTAATCTCTCCCGGTGTCCAGCCATATTCCCGTGCCAGAATAAATGCGGCTTTGGCCAGGGGATCCTGGGCGGCCTGGTTCACGTCTTCAATCCCTGACTGGATACCGCTGATCTGATTCACTTTTTCCAGCAGAAATTCCACCAGCCCAACATGCATTGTGGCGACCTGCATCACCGACATTGCCGGTTCCACCAGGGACGCCTGCACCATCAGCGTTGCCGTCAGGTTATCGCTGTCCTTTGCCGCGCGGGAAATACGCTGCAGATCCGCCACGGTCAAAGGCCGCAACCGGACGCTCTTGACCTGATCCGACCGCGTATCCACTGCCCCGGTGCCGGCCGGATCCAGAACCCTGACAGGCACTTCAATATCAAAGGTTATTTCGCCGCCGGCCAGCAGCTCGTCTGCGGTTAACATCAGGCTTCATCACCCACGGTAATGGACAGCGCCTGGAACTGTGCCCCTTCCATCACGAAATCATCTTCCGGAATCTCATAGTTCCAGTTGCTGAATTTCACACCGTGCAATGTCACCGTATTGCGCACCCCGGGCTGGGCCACATTCTCAACCAGCAGCGACATATTGAACGCCGGTTGTGCCCAGTTTCCGGAAGGCCGGGTATCAGCCGCTTCGCCCAGCAGAAGTTTCAGCAGCGAACCGTTCACGTAGGCCCGTTTGACATTGCCGGTAATGGTGACGTTGCCCGGGCGCAGTTCGGCAGCATAGCGACTGCCGATTTCATGGTAGGCTTTGAGGTCGGAGGACACTTCCACCGACACACCCTGGGCGCGCCCTACGGATATCAGGTCGTTGGCATCAATAATGGCCTGCGCTGCCTGACCTTCCACCCCTTCCGGCGTGGACAAACTGATAGAACCGTCTGCTCCGGTATAAACACTAGTATTAGCCACCGTTTTCGCTCCTTATTTTGGTTAAGACAGCACAAGCGTCACTTGTACAAAGTCAATGCTGAACACCGGCTGCAATGCCACATTAACAAAACAGCGCCCTTCAATCTGATCCTGCCGGCTGGCGGTTACTTCCAGCTCATAGGCAATCAGTGCCTCGTTCACCACCATATTGCTGAGGAAGCCGTCAATGGCACCCTGCAGGGATTTTCTGACCCGTTCATTGTTGAGACGGCCTATAAAGGGATTACTGGCCTGGCGGATGCCTGCCTTGGCGTAATCCACAATCCGGCGAGTGGTGATTTGTGAGAACGCCGCGCCTTCGGTTGTGAGGCCACGCACCACCCGCACACCCTGACGTTCCTCCAGTGGCAACACGTTGGCGTTGAGCAGGTTGACCGTTTCACCATAGGAATAACGGGTAGCCAGCTTGGTAATACCCGGAATCACCTTGTTGGTGGGGCTGTTCTGCACCGGCAGCGTACTCATCAGACCTGCCACGGCAGCCGCGGAATAGGTACCGCTCAGACTGACAACAGCACCATCGGTCCCCTCCTCAGGATCAAACACCTGTATTCCGGGCGTCGTCATCACAAAGCGCTTGTTCGCCACCACCTGCCCGGTGACTTCGGACACATCCGCCCCATCACAACCGATCACGGCAATCATATCCTTGCCATTGGTTTCAGCATTATCCACCAGCCCCAGCACCGCCTGTGCCGTGCTGGTAGCCAGTTCGGGTGCTACCAGAATATTCACATCATCCTTGATCAGTTCAGCAAAGGCATCCTGAAAGGCCTGTTGATTGGAACTGACGGCAATGGCGTGGGAATAAACCGTGCGTGCTCCGCTGCGAAACAGTATTTCAATACTGCGCATCAGGTTCATGGTGCCCGCACTGGCGGCATCGGATGTCTGGTATAGTTCCCTGGCGTCCGCGATGCTGCTGAGAATGTGGGTTTGATCCAGGGCGTCGGTAACGCCCGGTGCCGCTGCTGCAGTGCCCACAATCCCTATATTGCCCGAGGAAACGCCCCCAGCCGTAATAAGGTTTTCTGCCTGCACGCGAACGAAAACACCTGGTACTACGATTTCACTTGGAAAGCTGGTTTCCATACGGCA
>JAWVYU010000250.1:0-7522 GCA_033722575.1 Ketobacteraceae bacterium
ATCCTTTAAGCTTTATCACAGTGCCGCAATATGAATCCCTGTTGAGCGATATTCTTGACCGTACCGGCGACCCGGCAATTGGCCTGGCGATCGGGAGCGGTATTACCTTCGGCCACCACGGCAAGCTGGCGTTTGCCGCCTTGAGCTACCCGACTATCTGGGATGCCATCCGCACCGGGCGGAAGTTTTCGCGCCTGATGAATCGCGTACTCGACATCCGCCTGGAGGAAACACCCGACCAATGCTGCATTCAGCTGGAATCCCCCTATGTCAGCAAAGAACTTTACCGCGTGGTGATTGATATGGTGATGGCCATGTTCTGTCAGCAGTTCCGGTTTATGCTCAGAACCGATAAAACGTTATTGGGGAAAATGACCATCAGTTTCCGGTACGGCAAAAGAGACTACGAAGACAGCTATAACGCAACTTTTGAAGCGGGGCTGCAATTCGAGGCCGATCACAACAGTCTGATCATACCCCATGCCATAGCCCATCATTCACTGGATATGGCAGACCCGATCATCGCCAGAGAGTTTGAAGAAGAATGTGACAGACTCATCGCAACCCTTGAAGAAAGCCGGGATGTTGCCGACGAGGTGCGCCGGCTCCTGTTTATGGCAACCGAGGGTTTTCCCACCATTAACCAGGTGGCGGATCAGCTGCACATGTCTGCCAGAACACTGCGCCGCCGACTGCAGGAGACCGACACCTCGTATCAAAAGATACTGGATGATGTCCGTATTGAAATAGCGCGACGTTATCTGTCCACCACCAGCCGCAGTGTCGGGCAGATTGCCCACCTGCTGGGTTACAGTGACCAGAACAGTTTTTCCTACGGCTTCAAGTCCCTTACCGGGGAATCACCCACACAATACCGGCAACGCCACCGGTAAACACCGTAGCAAACACTAGTGGATTATTTAAAACAGATTTTCAGGCAGGTGCCGGCCTTAGGCAGGCCCGGAGTTTTTGCCGGTACCCTGATCTGGACATATCCCGGGGATAATTGGCAGCATCTATCATTTCAATCACTTTGCCTGATATTGCAGATTCCTCCAGGCAGACCTGGCAGCCTGCACTGTCGTAGAATGCCCGGAAGTTTGATCTCACCCGGGGTACCAGCTCACTGCTGCTGCGCACCGCCACACGGATCAGGTCCGACTGATCACTGGGCTCCTTGAACAGATCAAAGGCCAGCAGGTTTTCCGCATTCTGCGTCGTTTTGTAAACAAAGACATCCCCCTGCCCGACGATCACTGCATCAAAATAATGGTCGTGAACAGCGAGCAAATTCAGGTCCAGGCTGAAATCCCTGATAACAAGATCAAGGTGCGGATTTGGTAAAGCGCACTGGTCAGCCTCATGCCACACGATCAGATCGTTCGCTGATACGATCGCAAAGAAATACCTTGATTCAATGGTCATTCCTGGCGCTTTCTCTTTCTTGTTTCCTGAAGTGTTATATTGACAAGTACAAGTACTGTAAAGGGAATCACAAAATACAGCATGACACCGTTAAACAGTGGCAGGGCATCATGACCGGAGGTATTCAGTATCAGATACAGGGTGTAAATCACATAATAGCCCAGAAACAGCACCCCCTCTTTGCGATCAATGACACCGCCACTGAAGAACACCGGCAGGCAGGCCAGGGCAACGGCAATCATCACCGGAAAGTCAAAACCGACCACCGACGCCGGTACGGGAATGCCCCCCGGTGCGACAATACCGGCAAAACCCAGCACACCCAGTATATTGAAGATATTGCTGCCGATGACATTACCCACGGCAATGTCACGCTCGCCGCGCACCGCGGCAATAATTGAAGTGACAACTTCCGGCAACGAGGTGCCCGCAGCGATAATGGTCAGCCCTATGACCAGCTCACTCACGCCAAGATATTGGGCGAATGCCACCGCACTGTCCACCAGCCAGCGCGACCCCGCTACCAGCAACGCCAGACCAATAACAATCAGCACCAGATTCATTAACCAGCCGGCATTCCCGGCTGCCGGCACAGTTTGCGCTTCCGGCATTTCAGCAGCCAGCTGGGCGTGATTCTTACGGCTCTGGTATATCAGAAAACCGATATAGCTGAAAAGAACCGTCACCAGCAACAAACCATCTGCCCTGCTCAGGGCCTGATCGAGTGAAAGGAGCAGCACCACGATCGACATAACGACCATCACCGGCACATCCAGCCGCAGTAATTGCCGATCCACGGTCAGCGGAATGATAATGGCCGAAATACCCAGAATAAAAAGCACGTTAAAAATATTGCTGCCAACCACATTACCCAGCGCCACTCCCGCCTGGCCCGACAGCGATGATTTGATACTGACCGCCAGCTCCGGCGAGCTGGTACCAAAAGCTACCACCGTCAGACCAATTACAATGGGAGGGATACCAAACATTGCTGCCAGCCGGGAAGCACCCCGAACCAGGGTCTCCGCGCCCGCAATCAGACATACCAGGCCGACCACAAAGAGCAACACAGTCATAATCACCTTCCGTTTTGTTAAAGCCCGCGAGCAATTTACGCAGTTTACTTACCCAGTTCATTCTCGATCACGTGCTGGTACTCCCTGATCCGCTGTACATAGCGCACCGGCTCCGTACCCCGTGCATAACCATATTTGAGCTTTTTATAATAGCGTTTATCGGCAAGCAGCGGTAACACCTGCTTGATGTCCTTCCACAGATAGGGACTCAACCCCTGCTGCCTTGCAAGCGTCTGGGCATCGTGCAGGTGAGCCCTGCCGACATTATAGGCGGCCAGCGCAAGCCACGTCAGATCCGGCTCCCGGATTTCATCCGAAAAGCGGTTCTTTTTCAGCTTTGCCAGGTACTTCGCTCCACCGAAGATGCTTTGCTTCGGATCAAGGCGATTGTCTACCCCCATGGCCTCCGCGGTGTTGCGGGTCAGCATCATGATTCCTCTGACACCGGTAGGGCTTTTGGCATTGGCGCGCCAGTGAGACTCCTGATAGCCCTGGGCAGCAAGCAAGTGAAAGGGAATGTCATACTTCTCTGCAGCCTGCCGGAAATAGCTCTGATAGCGAGGAAAGCGCTTGTCTATGCGGGCAATCAGTTTTCTGATATCCACGTAATCAAACACTTCAAAAAAACCGTAATACTGGTCGTTCAGCGCAGACAGACGGCCGCTTTCCCTGTATTTCCGGAACCAGTCAGTGACTGCCCCCTGTAGATCATCGCGGCCGGAAGGCATCATCCACGCCAAAGATTCACTCCTGTTTAAATTCAGGGGAGCAATCAGCTCCGGAAAATAACGCCGGTTCAGATCAACGATATTGGAGTCGGCAACAGTGCAATCTATTTCCCGCTTCCATACTGAATACAGCAGGTCCTCTGTGGATTGTGCCTCCGTTTCCCGCCATGTCAGATCGGCATGTGTTTTTCTCAATTCAGCGAGGCGGTGAGCGTAACTGCTGCCAGCAATAACCACCACATCAAGGCCTGCCAGCTCTTCAACAGTCTCTGGCTGAACATTGTCGCGGCGACACACTACCTGCTGGGTCACGTCCAGGTAGGCGGGGCCGAATGCAAACTGCGCTTTGCGATCGGCAGTCACCGTAAGCCCTGCAGCCGCCAGGTCTGCCTCTGCCTGATCAATACCCTCAACAATGCTTTTCACAGACGGTTTGACGATAAACTCCACCTCAACACCCAGTGCTGATGCAAAAGCCTGCGCCATGTCATGCTCCGGACCGGCAGGCTCGCCATCTCTGCCAATGTAGTAAGTGGTCGGCGCATTCCGGGTCAGCACCCGCAGCTTTCCGGATGTCTTTATCTCATCCAGAGAGCGGGCAGCTTGCTGGGAAGGGTTATCGGGACTGGAACAACTGGCCAGCACAATGACAATAAGTGCTACCAGTGCAGCACCGTGCAGGCAGCGTACAGCGTGAAGACAGCTGGCAGTTGGTGACATAGCAACTCCATGGTTGTCAGCTTCTTTGTTTTCATGGTACGCGGGTAATGGGAATAATCAACCGGCCACTGCTTTTGTCGAGGCATACCGGTCAACCACTGTCGCACGGCACGCCGGGCTGTGACAGTTCACAGGACCAGATGCTATTATAACGGTAGATTACTATTTCCTGCGCGGAATGCGGCAAACCCTGAAGCAACCTGTCTCTCAACGGGAACTGACATGATGCTTTCCATCGAAAAACTGGCCACTATTGCCAATCTCATGATGGTTGCAATCTGGATAATCTACCTCCAGCTTTTTTACCTGGATTACCGCAGACGTAATCGCCCCTTCCTGATCATTCACCATGCCCAGGGTAACAACCCCTCATCGCTTTGCCTGTTTGTCAACATGAGCAAGGAGCCGGTGCACATTGTGTGCGTGGTGGCAAACATCTATACCAGCAACGAAACTATCAGCCGTTATGTTACCAACTATTCCCGGCTCACGCCCGAAGACACAAACGTACAAACCCGGCTTCGCGAAGGGCCAATCCAACCTGGCGGATATCTGGTGCTGGGCTCCTTTGAGAATATTATTCTTGGAGACGACATCAATGATGAAACAAACAATGCAGACGAGAGAGCAATTAATAATGATCTGACCGATGTCCATGAGCTGGAGATTTGTGTAGCTGTGACTCATGGCCCCAGTAAATTCAATATTGGCGCCCGCCGTCGCTTTATTATCGATCATCAAAACGGAGAGGCTCTGGTCCGCGCCTTCAGCATTCACACCGAACAGCTGGTACGTCGCAGCAAACGGGTTACTGTTCGGCAATGGATCGAGAAAAGACTGCAACCCAAGAACGAAGGCCGCACGCAGACACAACAAACCGACCAGAGCCGGAAAAAGCCCCGTTAAAATCATTACCAGGCAAGCAGTTTTACTCTCTGAATAAGCAGACAGTAAAGCGGAAAATAAAAAGCCCCGCTGCTTAACGGGGCTTTTTTTGATAGAACGCCTTTGATAGAGCGCCTTTTGACAGCGCGCTGAAGCGGAATCTTCAGGCTTTCTTTCTTCGGGCAAATCCAATTCCAGCCAGGCCCAGGCCCAGCAGTGCCACGGAGGCCGGCTCAGGGACGGTGGAGCTATCTACCTGAGTAAAGGAGAATTGGGTTTTGTCGCTCACTGTGCGCCAACCGCCGTTGCCACCGGAAAAAACCAGACCACAGTTTGCGTTACCACAGATAAGGGCGCCATTGCTGTCATCACCCCATACGACTGAATCCAGCGCCGTTGGATACCAACCACCAAATACGAGGCTCTGGGCCGTGGTATCAAAAGACAACTGGAACGGATTGCTTTGCGCACCGGTAGCAAGATCCCAGCTGAACAACGAGGTGGTTCCGGAGAAACCCTCGATGGTGAATGAGGAGATATTACCAGCAGTGATAATGCCGGTGCCTGCCAGCGTGTCTGAATAGGCCATGGTACCGGTAGCGTTGTAGCCGCTGGTGCCAGTCCAGGTCCATTCGTAACTGATCAGGCCGGCATTTGCTGTGCCGCAGCCCGCCAACAGAGCCATGACGAGTAATTTTTTAACCATTGTGATTTCCTTTTTTTTATCAAGTCTGTGGGACATAAAATTTAACTGGTCTGAAAATTATGCACTATATGAACCAACATTAATATCCAATTGTTATTATTACCATTTTCTGATCGAGAAAAAGCAAAATCGAGCCTGTCTTGTATATCGCACCGACAGGCCAAAAGATTACTCAACCAACACAGACTTTATGACTAGAATGCTTTTTCGGCTCTGCATTCCCAAAAAACTGTTCAATCAACGGTATAAAGTCTTCTATAGGATCCGATGGATAATCCGGATCAAAAGCGGTCTGATCAAACTCGTCACTAAAGCGCACCGCGTCTTCATACCAGGGTTCTCCGATATAGCGGTCACGACCGTTGGTAGGCCGAAAAACGTGCTTGCCGTAGTGCTTCCACTGAAATTCCATGTGGTGCCGCAACATGTAATACGCCCCCTCCGACACATAGGGCCTGGCAATACCGGCAATAATATCCGGGTGGGACAAGTTGGAAATTACCTTTCCCAGATCATGAATCAGCCCAACCAGAATCAGCTCATCGGAAGCACCGCCCCGGCGGGCTCTGGTGGCGCACTGGGTCATGTGGGTATATTGATCGGGGCCAAAGCCCAGGTGCACATCGCGACAGCCATCCAGCATATTCAGTATGGTAGTCACCACTCCCGGCTGCTGTTGCCTCACCGCAGCGTCAATGGCCGCCCAGTCCAGGCTGGTGCTCTGATCAAGCCGGGTAAACGCCGCCAGCGACTGATAGTCATCCTCGGATGGGCCTACGAATCCGGTCATGGCTTCCGCTTTACTGGAGAAGCCCGCCAGCTGCCCCAGTACGCTCATTGCTGCCATGGCTCCCATGGATCCGGTAACGAACTCCCGCCGCGGCATGCCAAAGCGCCGGGATTTCTGTTCACACTCCCTGTTGAACAGCCACCGCGCCAATGGCTGCTTCGGCGACTCATCAAGGAAGTAATCATCTTTTTTTGTTTCAGTTCTGTCGACCGGTCTTTTGCTCATCTGATGACCCTCCTAAGGCGTTGTCTCGATAAAACAGTCGCGCATGGTGACTTCCATATCCGATGGCCGGAATCCTGAAAAACGTTCCTTTATCAGCGGCAGGAATTCTTCCAGGGGCAATGAGGGGAAACCGGGGTCATAAGATACCTGCACCCAGTTGTCGACAAACTCCTCAGCCATTGGGTACCAGTCTTCATGGGCATAAAGCTCACGCATATCGGTGGGTTCGCCGATCAAGTGGCCGTAGTGTGCCAACTCGAACTCATGATGATGCATCACTACCCGGTACACAGACTCCGATACCGCTGGCCGGATAATGGCCGCAGATATTGCTGCATGGCCGTGATAGGAAAACGCGATGCCGATATCATGGAGAAGCGCCGCCAGCACAAGCTCATCCGTTGCATTATCGTTGACTGCTCTGGTTGCAGTCTGCAGGCAATGCTCAAGCGTATTAACCGGAAAACCCAGCACGTATTGGCGGCACTGATTCAGGAGATTGATGATCGCTTTATCTGAATTGACACGATTGATATTTGATGAAGCAATGGCAATCTTTACCCAGTCAAAGAAATGGCTTTCATCTTCGCGAGTGAAGGTGGTGCGCATTTCCCGGTCGATAATATCCTGAAAGCCGGTGGCAACCGGTCCACAATCACCCATTGCAGGATTACAGGGCCCTGGCACCTCTGGCAACACCACCTCGGAACGGGTCGATCCGCAACCCGATACAAAGGCACCCAGCGCCATAGGCAAAGAGGCAGCAGCCAGGGTTCTGCCAATGCCGGAGTTGCTGTTATCTGATTCACAATCTGGCTCGGACGAGCCCGGCATTTCGGGCGTATGGGACTGTACATCGTTGGTTAGTGGGTCTTTATTCATATCGCAGGTTCTCCACTTTCACGTGCTCCTGGTCGCGGGACGGCCCGAACGGAAGTCGAGTCCAGGATTCTGAAAGACACAGGAA
>JAWVYU010000251.1:0-7493 GCA_033722575.1 Ketobacteraceae bacterium
CAGCAGCTGAATGACCAACCAGGATATACCGATAAAGCATTATCAGGAGCAACTGGCCCGGGGGTTTCGCCTGTTACGGTTCAAACCGGAACTGGAGCGCCCCTACCGGGCAGAGCACGCACTCAAGCACCGCTCCAAACAGCTGGCCACCATTGCCGTGGCCATGGTGATTCTGATTCTGCTGTTCCCGGTGGATCTGGAGAGCCTGCCCCCCTCTGTTACCCCTATGTATTTTCTGTTTCGCCTGGGACTGGCGGTACCCTTTCTGGTTTTTGTCACTGCCTGCCACTTCATGGAAGACCTTAAACGCCACGTCACCGCTGCCAGCATAGGCGCAGTCATGGTTATCAGCCTCGGTACCATCCTGCTGTATGTCACCAGCAGCTATGAAAACTACCGGTTCCCCTATGAAGGGTTGATTCTGATAATGATGGTGACCTTTTTCATGGCAGGCCTGAGATTCTGGGTGGCACTGGGCACTACCGTCATTACCCTGGCGGCGTTCCAGTTTGCCAGCCATTTTCTGATGGCCCCGGGCTATCACCAGCCCACTCATGCGTTCTATTTGCTGGCCACGGTACTCTGCGGTGCCACCGGCGCCTATTCGGTGGAATACCAGAAGCGCAAGAGCTTCCTGCAGAACGGGATCGTCCAGGACCTGGCTATCAAGGACGGCCTTACCCAGCTGTATAACCGCTCCGCCATTATGGAGAAGCTGGAAGACCTGCTGCTGTATGCCAAGCGGGAACGCAAGTACCTGACCCTTTACCTTGCCGACATCGACTGTTTCAAAGAGTACAACGACAACTATGGCCACCTGGCCGGGGATAAATGTCTGATACAAGTCGCGGACACGCTTCATTCCTGCTGCCAGCGCAATCTGGACTTTGCCGGGCGCTATGGCGGGGAGGAGTTTCTGCTGGTGTGGTTCGATACCAATCCGCTGGAATCCCATGCCCTGATCAACCGGGTCCACGAAAAGATCAACAACCTCAACATTACCCATGACTATTCGTCAGCCGCCCCCCATATCACCGTGTCCGGTGGCTTCATCAACCTCATTCCTGATGAGCACACCGATGTGGAGACCCTGCTGCATCACGCGGATATGGCTCTGTACAATGCCAAACGCAGGGGACGTAACCAGGTAAGCCAGGTGGCAACGCCGGAATACGCCTAGACCCGGTCCAGAATGTCGGCGATATCCCGCCGCACTTTGTCGAAATAGTTCTCCTGGGCCATGGGGCCTTCGGTGGCAACGTCAAACTCTGCAGCCACTTCCCGCAGCCAGTGATGAGCCACCTCCAATACTTTCATGGCAGGCCCGAAATCCGGCAGATCCGCCAGCGGATAATAAGGGTCCAGGTGCTCTGAAAGCACCGCCTTGAGATCACTCATCGTCTTGCGGTAAGCGTCCCAGCCTTGATAGTCAAATCCCGTGGCAGCATAAACCGCCTCACGGAAGGGTTTCTGCTCCAGGGTTACGCGCTTCCAGTAGGCATCCTGAGCCATTATTCCGAACAGCTTGCACCAGTTGATCACAAAGCTGCCCCGCAGGGCACCCCGGGTATGGAACCAGAACTCGTTGCTGGCCACGCTGTCCCCCAGTCGCTGGCTGAGGGCATCGAAGCTGAGGCCACAGTCGGCCGCGGTATAGAGCACGCCAGCCTCGATCATGGCCTTGCGCACGGTATTCACATCGAGAGGAGCGGACAAATCCATATAATGGGCTTCCTGATTATAAGTTATTGTTACATCGGTTTTTATTCTAGCCTGCCTGAGCAGAATCTGCCCATTGACCGGGGTCACTGATTACAGGGTATTGCATTTATTGCAGCAACCTGTAATTATTACAGCATTATAACTGTTAACGTAGAAACCCGTAATATAGATGATTCCCCAGACCCGGGTGCTGGCACCCAAGAATCTGATCGTGGACCTGCTGCGCATGACACCGCAGCGCTCTGTCTCCAGTAAAGCCCTGGTAGATACCGCTGAGCTGTTCAATTTCAACGAAAATGCTATCCGGGTCACCCTGACACGACTGGTGAGCAAGGGCGTTCTCGAAAGTGACGCCCGGGGCTATTATCGCCTGGCAAAAAAAACCGACCCCATCAGCCGCTACATTGAAGACTGGCGGCTGGGTGAAGAGCGGCGTCAACCGGAATGGGACCGGACCAGCTGGCTGATGTGCCACCTGCCCAAAAAACCCCAGCGCTCGGCCCGATCCAGAAGTCTGAAAGCCCTGAAGTTTCTGGGTTTTCGCGAAGGCATGGACAATGTCTGGGTGCGCCCCGCCAATCTGCGCTATGACTTTACCGATATCGATTCCCTGCTGGCCCACCTGGAGCTGGAACCTGCGGCCAGCCTGATGCAATCAGCACGCCTGAAGGAAGGCATCATCAGACGCTGGCAACATCAGTTGTGGAATACCAAGTCACTGGATTACGGCTATCGCGAGGGAATCCGCAAGATCGAGGCAAGCCTGAAAAAACTGCCCAAACTTTCCAACCGTGAAGCCATGGCAGAAACCTTTATTGTGGGCGGCGAAGCCATTCATATTCTGGTGAAAGACCCCTGGTTGCCCGACGATATATTTGCGACCGATGAACGGGCCCGGCTCCACGAAAAAATGCTCCATTACGACGAAGTGGGCCGGGAAATCTGGTCAAAAGAAGTCAAACACCTGCAGGTAAAAGTCAATCCGAGACACCTGCGCCTGGTAAAGTGACACCACTGCCGACAATTTACTGCATAACCGGTGACAGACATGAAAGTACAGGACTATCTCAGCAAAGACGAGATCAGACAGCTAACCACCAAAAGCGACCTTCGGGGCGCCTGGATGGTAATGGCCAACTGGTTGCTGATTGCCGGCGCTTTCGCGCTTGCCTACCGATGGCCCAACCCGCTCACCTTGGTGATAGCCATTCTGATTCTGGGTGGCCGCCAGCTGGGCCTCAGTATTCTGGTGCATGAATGTGGTCACCGCTCGCTGTTTGCCACCCGCAGACTGAACGAGATCTGCGGTAACTGGCTGGCCGGCTATGCTGTTTTTCTGGATATGGACAAATACGCGAAGGGCCACCTGGTTCACCACCGCACGGCAGGTACCCGGGATGATCCGGACCTGCCCAACTACCGGGATTACCCGGTGGACAAAAGCAGCTTCTACCGCAAGGTCTGGCGTGACCTGTCCGGCCAGACCGCCATGAAACTGATCGCGTCGCTGTCGCAAGGCGGGCAGGATCAGCGCAGTCATTCCAGTGAGCACGGTAAAGCCCACGATTCTGAGCGGAACAGAAAACCCAACCCTGTGATACGTAACAGTTTGATCGTAAACGGTGTGATGCTGATGTTACTGGCAGTGTTTGCCCACCCGGCGCTGTACCTGCTCTGGGTGGTCGCCTACCTGACGGTGTACATGCTGGTGCTGCGGATCCGCCAGATTGCGGAACACGCGGACGTACCCGACCTTTATGACCTGGACCCGCGAAAAAACACCCGTACCACCTACACCAACCCACTGACCCGGTTGCTGATCGCTCCCAACTTTGTGAATTATCATCTGGAACATCATATCCTGGCATCGGTACCGGCCTATCATCTGAAGCGGCTGCACCACCTTCTGAAACAGCGCGGCGCCTATGAGGACACGCCCCTGGGCGACGGCTACTGGCAGATAATCCGCCAGGTAACCCGGTCGGAACCACAAACCACCACTGGATAGAATCAGACCATGACAACCAAAATGACCGCCGCGGAACTGCAGGACTTTCTGGAGCAGGCTTTTGAGAACTTTCCCATGCGGGTTGCCGCCGTGGGCCCCATGACAGCGGTGATTGAACAGGAAACGGCAGACCGGCACCTGCGACCCGGAGGCACCGTGTCCGGCCCCACCCTGATGACCATGGCCGATACCGGGCTCTACGCCGCCATTCTGGCGCAGCTGGGCCCCGTGGCACTGGCGGTTACCACCAACCTGAACATCAACTTCCTGCGCAAACCGGAACCCGGCCTGCTGCGGGCTGAAACCCGCCTGCTGAAACTGGGCAAGCGCCTGGCCGTGGGGGAAGTAAGCATTACCTGCAACGATAACCCCGAGCCGGTGGCCCATGTTACCGGCACCTATTCCATCCCGCCCCTGGTATAACCGGGTCCGCCGGTTATCAGGACGCTGCCAGGCGCGACAACTGGTAACGCTTGATAATCTTGTAAGCCAGAATACCCAGTGCAATCACCGGCACCCAGTGACTGAGCAGCTGATGGTTGCGCAGCGGATCGAAATATAACAAACCCAGATGACAAAGCACGGCAATACAGACAAACCAGACGCTCATCACCATGGCGCTGCGAGGACTACGCACCACCATCCAGGCAAGCGTTGCCGCCGACATGGCCAGGGTGGTCAGCAGCGGCGCTGACCAGCGTGTCTTGAACTGGATAATGCTGCCCGCTACGTCACTGGCGTCCGCATGTATCAGCCACCACCATTCGTAGCTCGCCCACACCAGATGCAGAGCGGCCAGCAGGGCAAACAGGGCAATAAACCCCTTGTTCGCTACATAGTCAGACAAGGTAGAATCCTCCTCCGGCATTGCCTGTCTGAATTGTACTACAGATCAGGATAACTGCAGCTATCCGGCACGTTAGTCCTTTTGGACCATAAAAGCGCCACTGCCTTTAGGTATCATTATTCATGTTGGAAGGGAATGACAGATCATGGCAAGACACACAGCATTTGGTGACAACTGGAAACTGGAAAAACAGGACCACGAAGTACAGGCCTATACCACCACGGTGAAAGGGTCCGATTTTCGCGCTTACAAAATAGAGGCGATTGTGGAATCCACCCTGGCTGGACTGGTAGCTCACCAGAAGGATGCCCCGGCGTTCCCGGAATGGATGGATGGTGTAAAAAGCTCGGAACTGTTCAAGGATACCGGTGATGCCTATTACACCCATTCCATAGCCCCGGCACCCTGGCCGGTGAAAGATCGTGACTCGGTAGTGGAGTCAGTAATAACCCAGGACCCGGACAGCCTGGAAGTGAATATACGCTTTACCGCCCAGAATCATCTGCGCCCGCCACAGAAAGGCTGTGAGCGCGTGGCGGATATCGACGGCGAGTGGATTTTCACACCCGTTACAGAAAACGGTACTGCCACCGGCCGCGTGAAGCTGCTGTACATCAACCATGTAAATCCCGGCGGCAAGATCCCCGGTTGGCTGGCCAACAATTTCGCAGTGGACGTGCCCTTTAATACCATCAAGGGGCTGATCAAGGCGGTAAAAGCACCAAAATACCAGCAAGCCACCTTCGAATTTATTCAGGAACCTTCGCGGTAAGCAACAAACCGGCGAAGAGGACACAGGAGAAATCCCGAGCCCTTTAAAAGGAAACTCCTTTTTAAGGTTATTTGGGCGAGCCGAAAAGCTCGCCCTTCTTTTTTTCGCCCTTCTTATTTGTGTGGTCTGCTTAATGTAGCCTGCTGACGGCCTTCTTCAGATACTCATCGCCGCCATCAGACGTTCAACCAGCCAGATACCCCCCATCAGAATCACTGCAACGGAACAGATCCGGGAAAAAACGAAACCCTGTCGCTGACGAAAAATCCACACCAGCAGGGGAAACACCAGGGCAACAGCAATCAGCTGACCGGCTTCAACGCCGAGATTGAAAAACAGCAGCGCGCTGGCCACCTGATCACCCAGACCGATCTCCCGAAGGACATAGGAAAAACCGAAGCCGTGAATCAGGCCAAAGAAAAAAGTCACCATCACCCGGCGCTTCCAGGGTGTTTTGAATTGTACCGGCTGGCCATCCGGGCTTGCGCCCTTCAACTCCAGCAGGTTTTCCACCCCCACATAAACAATACTTAATGCAATCACCGCTTCAACCCAGATAGCAGGCAGACTCACCATATCAAATACCGCCATGGCCAGCGTCACTGAGTGCGCCACGGTGAACGCCGTCACCATGGTCACCAGCTGGCGAAAAGCCAGTGGCAGCAATAACAACGCGAACAGAAACAGCAGGTGATCAAACCCCAGCAGAATATGCTCTATACCGAGGGGAAAATAGGCGGGCTTTGCCTCAAGACTGAAACTGCTGTTGGGGTCTGCCACGAATTCGTTGCTTAGTGTCATGCCCCATTGATCGAGGGTTTCCCTTACCGGCAGCAGAACGCTGTGCTGCCCGGCTGCGAAAACTCTGGATATATATTTGCCACCCATGGCAATTCGCACAAAGTTTTCATGATCAGGAAAATCATCCACGAACAGACGGTAATCAATACTGAGGCTGCTCAACCGGGCATTACAGTCATAGAGCATGCTGAACTGATGAGATTGTACCTGCTGCAAACGGCGCTCGCTGGTCTCCACCGGCTCGCAAACCGTTCCATCGTTACGCACTTCAAATCCCTGAGCAACAATCTCTGTGAGTACCTGATACTCTTCCCCGGCTTTCGGACCTCCGGCGAGCGGCTCACCACGCTCTGCCAGCTCTTTCAGGCTGTCCACCGGCAGGGTATAGATTACCTTGACCTGACTGTGACCCACCTGAATGCTGGTATCTGTAATACCGGCCAGATGGGCACTGGCGGGCATAGGCACCAATAACCAGAACAATAAGCCTGGCAAGCAATACCGGCACAACTGTTCCAACTTGTATTTCACTGTTTTCACGCTTGTTGTATTCCTTTTTTTGCCCTGATTTTTCCTGCTATTGCCTCCGGCGCCAAACCGGAGCACATCAAGTAAATATTTTCATGACCGGTGAAAATATTTCAGTGTTCTGCCGGCTGATTCGGCGCCCAACAAACCTGAAATGTATTAAGTTCCTGTATTAACCGTGGTTTCGCCTCTGGCATAGTCCTTGCTCCTAAAGCTCACAAAGGTTGGATAATCAGGTTCAACCCTTTTTAACGCCTGAATTTTAAACAACCTGTAAGGAAAGGAGGGCTTATGACAACCATGACAATCAAAGATAAATTGAACTGGATGACCAGATCAATCGCCCTGATCGGGGCGTTGTTTTTATCCGGCCAGGTCACAGCGGATCAACCCAACCCCTATCTGATGCCGGATGACACCTGGATTACCATCAGCGGCACGGTAGATACCGTCAGTGCCGACAGTTTTACCCTGGATTACGGTGATGGGGCGGTGATTGTTGAATTCGATGACGGCGACCGGGATGCAGACGCCTACAAATTCATTGACGGGGACAAAGTCACCGTATCCGGCAAGATTGATGACGGCCTCTTCGAAGCCACCACCATCGAAGCCTCCAGTGTTTTTGTTGAAAGCATCAACACCACGTTCTTTGCCAGCCCGGTAGATGAAGAGTCTGTGCAGACACTGGTAACCGCTGTCAGCATTCCGGTAATTCCAGCCGCCACTACACTGCAGGGTAAAGTCACCAAAGTGAAGGACGACTCATTCCAGATAGACACCGGCGACAAAAAGGTGATGGTAAGCGTGGAAGA
>JAWVYU010000252.1:0-7493 GCA_033722575.1 Ketobacteraceae bacterium
GGGTCTTCGCCTACATGCAGATTGGAAACGAAGGTATCGTCGCTGGCAACGTGGGATTCAACCCGGCTCCAGAGTGCATCGAACTTTTCCGCGTCGAAGGGCCGGTTAATGGGCCCCCAGTGGATGTGCTCGCTGGTGCTGGGCTCGTCTACGATAAAACGATCCATCGGTGAGCGTCCTGTGCGTACCCCTGTTTTGGCAACAAAGGCGCCTGTATCGGCAAGTTCACCCTCGCCACGTCTAATGGCTTCTTCAACTAGCTGAGCCGAACTCAGATCAACGTAGGTTTTAGGTTTAGCGCTTTCCGTCATGGTTCCTTGGTCCTCACGGCTTGTGGCCGTCTATTAACGTCTAAATAATGAAAGCTTTTGGCTGTGTGTGCCGCCATCCCCCTTTTGAATGGCAGGGGTCAGAACGCATCATAACCCAGGCGCACACTGGCCGGGAATTCAGGGCCGCGTATTATGGCAAATAACCTCTGAAAAGGCTAAGCATTTAACGTTGCGGGTTGGTCGAAAAATGACCGATTCAGGCGCTGATCCAGGGCCGGGATCAGCGCTACACAGTTAGTCTGTGCTTACTTAAATAGTAACCCTATGAGTTTACAGCAGATTTTTATACAGCAAAGCGGCCTCAGTGAGTCTGCTCCGGGCCCTGCTGGCTGTTGGGGTCAAAAAGTGTGTGAATATCTACCGAATCAAAATGATATGTTTCGTTACAAAATTGACACTGGGTTTCGATCTTTCCGCGTTCCAGCAGGATATCCTCCAGTTCTTCCCGGGGAAGCGTGGCCAGGGACTCGGCAAAACGTTCCCGGCTGCAGGGGCAGTAAAAGCGTACGCCCTGACTCCCCATCAGGCGGATATCCTCCTCATGGAACAGGCGGTGCAGCAGCGTTTCCGGCGCGATCCCCAGGTGCTCTTCCTTGGTGAGGGTGTCAGCCAGCACGGTAACCCGGTTCCAGTCCTCGGTGAGTTCCTCTTCACTTTTCTGCACCTCGGAACTGTAGGGCATGAACTGGATCAGCAGTCCGGCGGCTTTTTCATCCCCCTCTGCCAGCCAGATGCGGGTTTTCAGCTGTTCTGAGCGGGCGAAGTAATCCTCCAGGCATTCACCCAGAGAATCATGTTCCAGCGGTACAATGCCCTGGTAGCGCTGTCCCTCCCTTGGGGCAATGGTGATCGCGAGGGTGGCGTTGGTCAGCAGCTCCAGAAAACCTTTGTCTTTCACGTCCCCGTCCCACTGGGCTACGGCCCGCACCCCTTTGTCGTG
Source organism: Ketobacteraceae bacterium (assembly GCA_033722575.1). Taxonomy (GTDB): domain Bacteria; phylum Pseudomonadota; class Gammaproteobacteria; order Pseudomonadales; family Ketobacteraceae. Next base: position 1,273 of record JAWVYU010000252.1, read on the forward strand.
GGTGCATTCGACAGTAGCGAGCTTGAGCAGGCCCTGGCCGCGGGCCTGAATAATCAGGAGTCCCTGAAACTTGATGGTGGAGCTGAGCATGACAGCGGCAGCCATCATCTGTCCCAGCAGCGCCTGGATTTCCAGAGGGTAGCGGTGCTTGGCGATCACCGCCTTGTAAGTGCTGTCCAGCAACGTCCACTCTCCCCTGATGGGGCTGTTTTCAATGACAAATCGACGACTGGTATCGTGGTGGTCCATCAGTTGTCCTGCTTTTGTTGAAACTGGATGATCTTGCGGCGGTCCCGTTTATTGGGGCGGCCTTCCGGCACGGGGTGGCTGCTGGCCAGGTGTTTGCGCCGGGCGGCATTGGCTTCCCGCTGTGCCACGCTTTCCGGGGTTTCCTCATAGAGCGATGCGGCCATGGTGGCGTTACCCCGTTTGTCGCTGATACCGGTGATCACGACGGTTTTCTCATCGAATCCCTGGCGCAAACGGATACTGCCTCCCAGCGACACCTCCTTGCTGGGTTTTACGCGCTGGCCGTTGTAATGAACCTTGCCGCCTTCCACCATTTCCTTGGCCAGGCTGCGGGTTTTGTAAAAGCGGGCTGCCCACAGCCACTTGTCGATACGAACTTTATCCTGTGGTTTCTGGTTACTCATGAAGCCGGGTGCGCAAGGTTCAGGCGTTTAAAGGTTGGCGTAACGGGGGCGGCATTATATGACTAAAACAGTCCAGCGCAACAAAGTCTTCCGTGTCTTTGGGGGGCTGCTTGCTGTCCGGTTGCAGAATGGCCAGGGTGTGGGCGATACCGGCACTGCGGGCCGACTTCAGCACCGGGAGGCTGTCGTCGATCAGCAGGGTGTGCTTCTCCTGGAACTGTACCTCCCTGGCCAGAACATCCCAGAACAGCGGGTCTTCTTTGGGCAGGCCGTAGTCGTGGGAACTCACCAGGGTTTCAAAGTGGGTATCAATGGCGGTTTCGGCAACTTTCAGCTCCAGTACCCGGCGATGGGCGTTGGTGACCAGGATCGGGCGCCGGCCGGAAGCACGCACATTTTCGATAAATTCCATGGCATAGGGGCGGGCGGCAATCAGGTGTTTGACATCATTCTTCAGCTCGCCGACATCAAAGCCCAGCTTTTCACTCCAGAAATCCAGACAATACCAGTTCAGGGTGCCCAGGTGGGATTTAAATTCTTCATATAGTTGGGATTTCGCCTGCTGCGAGCTGATATCATTGAGCTTCGCGTAGTGGTCGGGGAGATATTCCATCCAGAAGTGGTTATCGAAATACAGATCCAGTAGAGTGCCATCCATGTCCAGTAGCACTGTATCGATTTGGCTCCAGTCGATCATGATCGCTCCACTTGCATTAGGCTAAAACTGCATTGGGCTGAAACTGCATAAACTGCTTCATCAGAGATAGGTTCAGTATGACGACAAAACCCGAAATTTTAAAGCAGGAGTTGATTGCGCGAACCCGGTATTTTGGCGTAGAACAGATCGAGTTGCGCTTCAGTAACGGAGAAGAACGGGTTTACGAGCGTTTGAAAGCACCGACCATTCCTGCGGTAATGATGGTGCCGCTGACGGCTGGCAACACGGTTTTGCTGATCCGGGAATATTCCGGGGGCACAGACAACTACCAGCTCACACTGCCAAAAGGCGCCATGGACCCCGGTGAAACAGCTGAGCAGGCGGCCAATCGCGAGCTGAAAGAGGAGGTGGGTTACGGTGCGCGCCGTTTTACCCGCTTGAAAAAGCTGACCCTCTCGCCGGGATATATGGGCCATCATATCAATGTGTTGCTGGCGGAGGACCTGTATCCCGAGAGGCTTGAGGGCGATGAGCCGGAGCCGCTGGAAGTGGTGGAGCACCCGCTGGAAGATATCGACAGCCTGCTGGGCCGGGAAGATTTTACGGAAGCCAGAGCCATTGCAGCCCTTTATATGGTGCGGGATATTGTCAGGGCCCGGCAGAGTCAGGCCGGGGCGCACTGGTAAACGGGTCGGAAAGCCATTAATTTCATATCTGTTTTGTATTGATCAGGGAGACCATCATGTTGACGCTGGATAAGGCATTGCTGGAAAGCGTGCTGGAGATTGCTGAGCAAGCGGGAGAAGCCATTCTGAAAATCTATCATCAGTCGGAAGACGTGGTGATCGAACGTAAAGACGACAACTCTCCAGTGACTGAAGCAGATCATGCGGCACACCAGGTCATCGTGAGTGCCTTGAAAAAACAGTACCCCGAAGTGCCGGTGTTTTCTGAAGAGTCCGGGGGTATCGACTTCAACGAGCGCAAGGACTGGCCGGAATTCTGGCTGGTGGACCCGCTGGATGGCACCAAGGAATTCATTAATCGCACCGGGGAGTTTACCGTCAATATTGCGCTGATTCAGAATCGAGAGCCTGTACTGGGTGTGGTGACGGTGCCCCTGAACAACTCCGGTTATATCGGCGCACGCGAGGTGGGTGCCTACAAGGTGCTGGATCACGAACCCTGGCAGGCTATCAGGGTTCGGGAAATCAACCATGAACAGTTGATTGTGGTGGGAAGCCGTCGTCATGGTGCAGAAGCACTGGATGCCCTGATTGCACGTTTGAGTCAGCACTTTCATTCCATTGAAACGGCCAACATGGGCAGCTCACTGAAGTTTTGCCTGATTGCGGAAGGCAAGGCAGATATCTATCCGCGCCTGGCGCCCACTTCGGAATGGGACACGGCTGCCGCCCAGGCAGTGCTGATGGAAGCCGGTGGTGTGGTGCTGGATACTGCGTTTAACCCGCTGCGGTACAACAAGGGAGAATCCGTGCTGAACCCCCATTTTTACGCCTTCGGCGATACCGGTGTTGACTGGCAGGATATGATCGAAGGTCATCACTGAAAAGAATAAAAAAGTTTTTTCCCGGACAACAATAATCAATAAGCGGAAATTTGGCAGGGTGTTTGTTTATGGCAGGAGACCTGAAGACAGTTCGCATTGAGAAACGATTCGCGGCAGCCCCTGAGGCTCTGTATCAGGCATGGCTGGACCCGGATAAAGTCAGGCGCTGGCTGGCTCCCGGTGTGATGAAAGTGTCGGACCTTGATATTGAGCCGCTACAGGGCGGCAAGTATTGTCTGAAAATGCGTGACACGTCGGGGGCCGAAGTGGAAGTGGATGCCAGAGTAGAAGCGCTGGAACCCGGCAGCCGGATCGAGCTGCAGTGGCAGTGGAAAGGTTTGTCCGGCCCTGGCCGGGTGGTGATTGATCTGGCGCGGGTAAGCGACACGGAAACCCGTTTAAGGCTTGCCCATGGTATTTTCGAAACCATGGATGAAACACAAAACCACGAGAACGGCTGGAATGCCTGCCTGGACAAACTGGTCCGGGTGCTTGAGGAATAGCCGGTATTCAGGCATCAGTTGGCAGGGTAACAATTTGGCAGGGTAACAATAATGTCAGTTTCAAGAAGGTCGGTGCTCAGGATTGGAATTACTTCAGCGGGGGCTCTGGTGGCAGGGCCCCTGCTGACAGCCTGCGATGCACCGGAAAAAAACACGACACCGGCAAGGGGCAGCTTCAGTAACGGCAACCTGATGATTGACGCTGATAATCAGTTGACCGTATTTCTGGACCGGCCGGAACTGGGCCAGGGTGTTTCCCAGGGATTGCTTGCCCTGATAGCAATCAGCTTTAACTGGGATGTAGAGAAGCTGGTATTAAAGCCCATAGAACTGGGTTCAGAGGCGCCCGCCGATTTCGTGGCAAAGTATATTGGCGGCAGTTTTTCTTTCCGCTCCCTGTGGTCTTCGGTTCACCAGATGGCGCAGGTGGTGAACGGCGCCTTTGTGGCTGCGGCCCTGAATCAGTCCGGCCAGTCCGCAGATCAGCTTCGGATCAGCAATGGCATCATTGCGGGAGCAGGTTTTCAGGCAACCTATTCGGATCTTGTCCCGCAGGCCTTACAGCAGCTGCGAACAGAAACCTCCGATAAGCTGGCGGAGCTCGGGGGGCGTTTCAGGCGGCAGAACCTGACGGTTGATTACCATCCTGGCCTGCAGGATAAAGTCAGTGGCCGTTACGATTTTGCGGCAGACCGGGAGCAGCCATCACTCTATGCCATGTTGCTGCAGCTGCCTCAGGGCGGCAGAAGCTATACCCTGAATAACAAAGCGGCGCTGCTTGACAGTATTGATGGCCTGGAAGCGGTAGAGGAGTTATCCGAAGGTATTGCGCTGGTGGGCAGGCATACCTGGGCGGTGCTCCAGGCTGAAAGCCAGGTTGATGTGACCTGGGAGGGTGATCTCCCCGGGGAATCCGCAGAAAGCTTTGCGGCAAGAGCGAGAGACCGGCTGCGCAATGCATCGCCGGACTGGAAATCGGGAAGCGACGATTTCCCGGACGATGCAAACACTTCTGGCAGTGTGCTTGAAGCGGAATACCATGTCCCGTTTCTGAGTCATGCCCAGATAGAACCTTTCAGTTGCTATGTGAACTACGACGGCTCTGGCTGTCATGTGGTGGGTCCCACCCAGTCACCGCGGGGTGCAGTAAAGTATCTGGCAAGAACCCTGGGAATTGATGAAAGCCTGGTGGCGCTTGAGGTAACACCTTCGGGAGGCTCCTTCGGACGCCGGGCCACCCAGGATTATTACACGGTGGCCGGTCTGCTGGCGTATGCAGTTCGCAAACCCCTCCGGGTGATCTGGTCCCGCAAGGCGGAAATGCAGTACGGGTTTTACCGGCCGGCGGCGCTTGCACGCCTGCGCTGCAAAAAAAGTTCATCTGGTGAAAATGCTTTTTTTGTATCACAGCAGCTGGTCACTGCTGGCAATCTGAATGATGAGTATCCGATAACGGCAGGGCGTTATCTGAAGGATCGCGCGCAGAGTATGCTGAAACCTTCCGGTGATTTCAGGGCCAATCCGCAGGATTACAAGGGTAACCGCATTCAGGCAGAAGGGGGGCAGCAACCGGTCTATGGTTTTTCCGGTCATGAATTTGCGTTCTACCATCAGGCCAGCCCGTTACCATCAGGCTACTGGCGCTCCGTAGGCTTTGGTATCAATACGTTTTTTCTGGAAAGTTTTATTGATGAAATGGCTCAGGCCGAAAACCGTGATCCGGCAACGTTTCGTCTTGCGTTGCTGGAGGGAGTACCCAGAGCAAGGCAGGTGATCGAAACAGCGCTGGAACTCAGTCAGTGGTCGCGCCCCGCTGATGATAATGTTGCCCGGGGCCTGGCTTTGTGTGTTGCCTATGAAAGTTTTTGTGCCCACGTGGTGGAGGTGCAGCGATTGCCCGAAACAGCTGGTACCACAACGTCTGGCAGCAATACATCAAAACCCTTTGACATAAAGCGTATTACCTGTGTGGCAGACTGTGGTACCACAGTAAACCCCGACAATGTTCGGGCCCAGCTTGAAGGCGCCACATTGATGGGCCTGTCGGCTGCTCTGGGTGAAGCCATTGGCATGAATAACGGATGGGTTTCGGCCACCAATTTCAACGAGTATTCCATCCTGCGTCAGTCTGAGGTGCCTGTGGTAAAAGTTCAGTTGCTCAGAACTGATCATTCACCCGGCGGTGTGGGTGAGCTGGCCTTGCCGGGGGTTGCACCTGCGCTGGCCAACGCGCTGGCAAGGCTTGGTATGGAGCGTCCCCGTCGTCTGCCGGTGTTTGCTGAGCAATAAAAAACCTTTTTCAGAATTCAACGACGAAAAGTCCTCTGTGCCTTGTTTTGTTCGGCGCTAGCCGTCAAAATTTGGGTCTTTCCCGGGGAGTATCAGTTGAACAGGCGGTCAGTGACAGATAAGTAAATAGACATCTGTAGAGCGTCTACTTGTTTTGCTCCCGGCTGTTTCATTGGCATCAGGCATGCCATGAAAACCGACTTCCGGTTGCTCCGTTCACACGATGCAGTGCTGCGATACCAGTGCGATAAAGAGTTCACTATGTCAGATTATTCAAGGCTAAGTTGTTTTCTGTTGGGCGCACGCTCCTTGCTGATTCAATGCGGTGAGAAGCTGATCGAACGGGGGCATCTGATCAAAGGTGTCCTATCCGACGATCCCGAGGTAGTGTCCTGGGCAGAGCGTCGCGAGATTCCGGCCAGCTCCATTGAATATGCGGCGCAGGCGGTAGCGGGTGAATCCTTTGATTACCTGTTCAGTATCGTAAATCTCCAGGTGACTCCCGATGCGGTGATTAATGCTCCTGCCATAGCGGCGATCAATTTCCA
>JAWVYU010000253.1:0-7487 GCA_033722575.1 Ketobacteraceae bacterium
CCAAAGGGGCCGTGGGCAATAACATGTTCCAGGGCATCGTCGTTTTCCTGCCATACGGCATAGGCCAGATAGGCCCCCAGCAGCAACAGGCCGAGCCCGGCGGTAAGGTATACCCCCGCGGTGAGCCCCAGTACGGTAATAGAGCCGACGGCAACACCTTTATGGACGGCAACCACTGCCATGGCGGCCGACACGGTCAACGAAATATGGCCGGCCAGGCTGATGGCGTGGGCCATCCAGGCATCATCGCCACAGCGGATATACAGGGTGCGGTAAATATCCAAGCTGCTGATAACACAGCTGGCCACGCCCGCCAGCAAACCGGACCAGGCGACCAGAAGGGGTTTGGAGAGATTTTTTACCAGCACATGGTTGCGGATTTTATCCTTGTCGAGCTTGGACATCATTTCTGCCAGCGCTGTCATTGCAGCGTTGGTATCCAGCAGTCCACCAACGACATTGAGCCGGCCATAGAAGCTGCCGTCGCTATCCCTGATCAGGTAATGCAGGTTCCACACCTCCATCAGACTCAGGGCAGCCCCCAAAGCGCTCCATAGGTTGCGCGTGGACATTACGTCGGATACGGTATTCTCGCTGACGATGAGGTTTTCCAGCCGTGTGATCTGGTCTGTATCAACGGCAAACACCACTTCCCTGTCCAGATACTGATGCAGGTGGCGACCGGTTTCCGGATCGATCAGCGTGGCATCCAGCAGCCATCGATCCCCTTCGGGCAGCTCAACCTTGTGGCCCTGGCGCTGCAGCGCCTGCTGCTCCAGCAACAGCTGAAACTGCTCCCGGGATTCCGCAATGGCAATTTTACGGGGCGTTTGCTGGGCCTGAAGGCGGTTGTACTGCTGCATCCGCGCCTCTTCGCCGGGCTGGGTTAAATCAAATACCAGCTTGTCTTCTGCCTTGGCCTGCTCGATGGCCTGCGCTTTTTCCTGTTCAAAGGTTTTTTCAGCAGCCAGGCGTTCGGCCACCTGGTTTTCCGTGCCACTGTCAAACCGGCTTAACTGAAGCGCCTGTTCTTTTTCGTACTGGCTGATGTTTTGTTCCAGGCCGCTCTTTTGCGTTTGCTTGGTGTGCTTCAGCTCCTTGAACTGTCTGTTTTTCTCAGCCTGTCGCTGTTGATCGCCCTGCTCCAGTTCGGCGTTCAGGCGGTCGAGCTCTGCTCGCCGCTGTTGCTGGCTGATGCGGTGATTCTGTGTCAGCTGTTCCCGCTCCATCAGACTGTCATCCAGTGTTTGACGTGCCTGGGCCACCCCCTGCTGCGCCTGTTCCAGCACTTGCTGTTGCTGCTCCAGACTGCTCTGGTAGTAATCCAGTGTACTTTGCCGTTGCTGCAGGCGCTGCTGCTCCTGATATATCCGGTTTTCCGCTGCAGCAATTTTATTGTCGTAGGACTGTGCAGACAGTTCTGCGGCCTCCTGCATTTTGGCCACCATTTGCCGGGCGCCCGCTTCGCCATATTGCGCCGCGTAGTAATCCCGGTTTTTGATCATGGACTCTTGCATGGCTGCCAGGGTAGCGGCTTTTTGCTGGCGCAGCTGCTGAGCCTCCTGACTGGCTGTTGCCAGAACGCCCTGCTGTTTTTCAAGGGCCGCCCGGGCCTGGGATTGCTGATGCTGGATACGGCTCAGGTTATTTTTTTCACGGTCCAGAATAACACCGGCCTGGGACTGGTCGTTTTCCAGTTCCCGGAGTTGCTGGTCCAGTGCAACGCTTTCGCGGTTATAGGCTTCGTTCGCCTCATAATTCAGCTGTTGTTGCTGCTCTATGGCATTCAGTTGCAGCTGCTGTTCCCGCGACAGGGAGGCTTTAAAGTCCAGGTAGTCATCTTCTGCCAGTTCCTGTTCGCTGGCCAGTAGCCGCTGCTGTTGTTTGATGTACTCGGCTTTCTGCTGACCCAGAGTCTGTTCCAGCTGGGCGCGCTCTCCGGCTCGCTGCTGGCGAATGACATCCACGTTGGCCCCTTCCAGCTCGGTAAACACCACCGGTTTGGTTTTGCGCAGGTATTGGCTGAGTAACTGCTTGCTGCTGTCGGCATCGATATCCAGTGGCTGCTTGCGCCAGATATCCCGTTGCTGACGGTAAATTTCGGCGTTGCTTTCAATGGATGCCAGGGTGATATCAATGGCGGCATGGGTTTTCATGAGCGTTTTCGCGCCATCAATGGCTTTTTCCAGCACCAGTACGCTGGCTTTGCTCACCGCAGTTACCTGCATGATCAGCTGGCTGGCCAGCTGCACGCTGCGGCGGGTTACCTGAAAAAAGTCGGGCTGGGCTACGTCATCGGTTTTGAATTCCGTATAGCTGCGAACCGGGTCGTTTAGAGGTACCAATACCTGCCACAGAGGATCTTTCCCACTGATAAAGTCTATCACCCATTGCAGCCCCGGATCCTGATCGGCGGCTTCGTAATACTGTCGCAGCTCCTTGATGCTGCCATCCAGGGTAATATCATAACTGCGCGGGTGCTCTGCCAGCTTGGTAATGATATGGCCAATACGCTCCAGCAGCTGCTCACGGATGGGCTGCTCGGGGGTTTCTGCCTGGGTGCTGATGGGCAGAAAGTGGTAATCATAGAAGGTGGCCATCAGATTCTGGTGAGCGTTGCGCTGCAACTCCGGGTAAGGGCTGGAGCCGTAATCACCTTTCAGAAACGCCACCAGGTGCTGTTTGGTCAGGCGGATCAGTTCCACCAGTCTGGCCCGCTTGGCAATGCCCAATGCCTCTTCAATCCTGGCGCGATGCACCTTGTGGCGCATTTCCTTTAACGGATGACTGAAATAGGCCGTGGCATTATCAGAATCGGGATTGAGTATCTCTTTATTGATCAACAGGGCTGAGTCGAACCAGGTTGCATAGGGAAATTCCCGGGCCTTTTCCCCCTGGTGATCCGGATTACTCAGGTCAGAAATCAAATGGGGCATTAACTGCCAGGCCAGCTTGTAACGGTAGCTGAGCTCATCACTGACACTGAAAGCATCGGGAACAACGCAGGCCATGCTGCCCATCACCAGGGTTTCCGGCGGCATGGGCTGGGTGACCAGCGGCGTCAGCGCCGGATTCAGCTGTCCCATCAGCCCATCGCTGTCTTTGGCCGGAGTGACGAACGCCTGATAATCAAGGGCCTGACCATGTTGGGTTTCGGTAATATCGCTGAGCCGTTCTTTTCGAAGCTGTTCAGCCTGACGCCGCTGTTTGGATTCGTTGCCATGGGCTTTAAGGCGTTGATCCCTGTCACTCAGGTTGTCGGGCTTACTGGCGGCCGGGCCCTTGTGGCGGGAACCGGGCGGCAGCCCACCCAGGGAATTAATACGCAGCCAGGACCACTGGAACAATGAAAACCCGACTTCAACCTTGCCGGCATTTAACGGCGCCAGCACAAATGACTGTTCAGAGCCCAACAGGGTGTTACGAATATCCTTTCCCTGGTCGGTTTCAATATCAATGGGCTGATAGGTGGTTGGCCGGCCATCCTCAGGGGTAATAACCTGGTGCTCACTGTACAGGTAGCCGTCCACAAACAGGTACAGGTAACCGTTTTGCAATGGTTTGGGTTGCAGACGGGTGTCGGCAAAGTTTTCCAAACATTCCTCCACCAGTTGCGATGAATAGGCAATGGTTTCCAGCTCGGGCTGTTCAAAGGCGGGGGCCAGGCACTGGGGGAAAACGGCGTAGTAAAGCGGCGGCAGCGCCAGGGTATTGATGTATTGAGGGCCAGCGTCATCGCTGAGCTTTACCTGATGGACTGGCGGTTTCTCCGGGGTGGCAGATTGAGTTTTTTCCGGTTGGAATTCAGCGTTCATCCTGTACCACCTTTAACAGCCATAAATGTCTTTCAGTTTTTGCACTGTTCTCGGCCCTGCCTCTCCATCGGCTTTGAGCTGGTGCTCAAACTGAAAGTTGCGCGTGGCGGAGCGGGTTTTGGCGCCGATAATGCCGTCCACCGGGCCCGCCTGATACCCCAGATTATTGAGCCGGCTCTGCAGACCAGCCACTGTGTCCGGCTCAATCAGCATGTCCAGCTCCAGGGCCCAGGTGAGTGGCTCCTGGTCCTCGCCAAAACACCAGACTTCCAGCAGCCCGGTGGATGCCAGGTGGGCATTGGGAACCTGCAACCGGCCATCCTGATCCAGCACGCCTTCAATCACGTTGCCTTCCAGATCGCAACGGAATTTCACAGGGCCTTGCAGCGCAGGCGGCAGCGGTATGCGGATATTCAGGCTCTGAGGCCTGGGAATCACCAGGGTGTTCGGGCTGTCGAGTGTCAGGTGAGCGTCGCGTTGATTTTTGAGCATCAGGACTGGTGTATCTCTGTGAGTTTTTGCTGGGTTTTGGGGCCGGAAATACCATCCACTGCCAGGCCATGGGCACTCTGGAATTTTTTTGTAGCGGCTTTGGTTTTTCTGCCCATAATGCCGTCCACGGGACCGGCGTTTAATCCGAGGTTATTGAGTCTCGCCTGCAATCCCGCCACCGTATCCACGGCATCGAGCTGGTTCAGCCTGGCATTGAATGATTGCTCGGGAATATCCGGGGATATGGCCACCTTCAGGTCGCTCTTGTCACAGTCAGCCGGGACATGGACTGTAATACAGCCGCTGGCATCGGCTTTCAGGGGTGTTTGAGTTCCCTTCAGGGTCACCACCACATCCGCATTTGACCAGGGCTTGCCCCGCTGATCGGTGAGCTGCACCGTCAACCGGGCACTGGTTTTGGGTAAATATGCAGTGGATATGCGCTGCCGCTGTTGTCGTTGCAGGTGTTTCTTTCCTGCACTGGATACGGCAGTGGCGCTGACAATGGCGCCACTGGTAACGGCACTGTCACTGAAGGAACGGGATTCGGTGTAGGCAGAAAGCGCGTCCAGGGTGGCGGAACTTTCACTGATCAAGGCGCTGTCGGCTTCCATGCGTTCAATGGTAGTCCAGCTCCACTGCACCGGGCTGGCGGCCAATAGCAGGTCAGTCTGGACTTCTCCTTTGATCAGATAAGGCACCCATACCGCATCCAGCCAGTGGCCTTCAGCCGCCCGGTTGTTATCCCTGGTGCTGCGATAAAATGACAGATTAACATCGCTTAGTGCGCTGTGCCGGTTCACGGCAAGTTCGCGCCATAACCGGCCTTTCCAGAACACATACAGCCACCCGTGCTGCAAAATATCCGCCTGCGCTTTTTGCTGGTGTTCGTTCAGAAACTGCAGTGGTTTTACCGGCACCAGCAGGTTATCCCAAACGGGCTTATCGGTGCCCCGGGCACTGGGAACAACTCCGGTGGCCAATGGCAGCCGCATTGGCTGGGTCTGGCCTTTCACCGGAATGGCCAGCGTCAGGTCCACCGGCGTATTTTCCAGATTGGAAAACCGGCACAGGCTGCGGTGTTCGCTACGGTGATCGTTGCTGCTGTACTTTTTTACGGGGCGTTCATTGCCGCAAAGCAGCTCAATGCTCTGCTTGGAGGACAGGCTGCGGCCAGCGATTTCCACCACCACCTGATAATCCCGGGGCCCCTGGCCTTTGACCACCTCGATGCCTTTTTCGCTGGCGCTGGTGCCAGCGCTGGTGGTGGTGCCCACGTTGGCGCTGACAGCCTGGCCAGCGGACTGACCGTTATCCACACCCTTTTTCAGGTAAGCGCGCATGGAGTGGGACAGAAGTGTGCTGCCCATAACGGCATCCGACGCCTCGGGCGGTTTAGCCCTGGCTTTCACACTGGGAGGCCGGGTATTTCTCAGGCCACTGCCACCAGGCCCCAGCTGCGCCGTTAACTGCCGGAGAAACAGCTTTTCAGCAAGCGTTTCCGCCACGTGTGGCTGCCCGTCTCCCGACGGCACCTGCAGCAGGCTTTTGATCTGGTTTACGGCATCCAGGTTCTGATCGATGATTTTCCGGGAAAACTGATGGGCGTGCTCCCTGTAATGAAACACCTTGCCCTGCGCCTTACTGATTAAGTGGCTGTCTTTATTGGAAATCAGCTCATAGGGAGTGGCATCCACCATGACCAGTAATTTCATAGGGTGTTGGCTCTTCGTCGGTCATTCCAGGTTGAAAAAAAGACAGGTTACGCAAAAAGGAATGGCGCTTTTCGTGCAGCCCTGACTTTTGGTCTAAACCGAAAGCGTTGCGCCCGGTAACTGCAGCTTCAGATAGCACCTGAATATCCCCTTTGGTGTACACTAACTCCCGGATTCTGAGATATTCCCGAGGTGTTCAGCATGACAACAACAAGAATTCTGACAAGCCTGCTGTTTTTCGGCCTGGCCACCGTTGCTCAGGCCGCTACCAGCCTGATTGAACTCAAATACAGTGGTTTCAGTTTTTCCGTGCCGGATAACATGGTGGCAATAGGCTCCAATGGCGGGCGGGATAATTTTCTGGTGCTGCGTTATGGCCCGGAAAAGGGAAAGCGCTATCTGGCGTTTACTGACATGACCAACGAATCCTCTGTGATGTACCAATGCGACCCGGCCACCTTCTATTCCCATGTGTTTGGCGTTATCAAGAACAGCGACTGCAACCGGGTGCAGCTGGCGTCTTTCAGAGATATCTTTCTGAGCGAAAATAATTACGAGGTATGGCAATCCGGGGACACCACCGGGGTTTTTGTGCGGGCATCCGGCATGAACTACGTCTTTCTGCTGGGGGATAAAGGCCGGGTGGCCAAGGTCGACAGCGATTTTTTACCCAAGGAGCAACTACGGCGGGTGGTGGGCCTGTAGGCTGCCCGCGACTCTGTCAGACAGATTGACAGTTTCAGAAATCACATTGATTTCCGTCACGTACCTCGTCCGGCACGCTTGTCAGCATCCCTTGGCCCGCCTATCTTTAGGGATTACCTCACAAGCAAAGGGGGCAGCTGCACATATTGTGGGTGTCGATACAACAATCACAGCCGTCAGGCACCTGATATTTGCCGCGCTGGTACTTTTCAGCTGTCAGGCAACTGCACAGGTCACGGTGCCTCTGGACGTGGCCTATCTGCTGGATGCCGACGGCACTCTCAGCCTGAGCGATGTGAGCACAACGCCCCGCGAGAAGTGGACCACCGCCCCAAACCAGTCCGTCAGCCTGCAGTTCTGGGAGCCTGAATACTGGAGCGGCATGCAAGGCGCCGCCCTGTGGCTGCGCCTTGAAATTCCGCAGCAAACCACCCTGAACAGACTGTGGCTTGAACTCTTGCCCAATACGGGAATCGAAGGCCGCGCCGCGCAATTCCAGGGCGGCAAATGGCAATGGATTTACCCTGTTGGAAAAGACCCCGACAGCAGCTTTTACCAGCCTGCCCGTTACCTCACCTTTATTCTGGACACGTCTGTCCCGGAAAAAACCCTTTACGTACGCCTGACCACGCAACAGGTTTTTGAGTTCAGTGTCAGGGCAACGCCCGCTGAAGGTTTATTATGGCAATTACTTGAAAGCCAGTTTCTGTGCGGCACTGTGATTGGCATGCTGTTTCTGGCGATGCTCTATAACCTGGCC
>JAWVYU010000254.1:0-7474 GCA_033722575.1 Ketobacteraceae bacterium
GACCGTCTGCGGGACGCCTGGCAACTGGGCGATGAACCCATCGACAATCTCGTCGAATTGCTGGAAGAGCGAGGCATCAAAGTTGGTCTGGTCGATGGCAACGATGACTTCGATGCGTGCCTGTTCCAGCTGCGCCTTGATTTGCTGTGAACCCTGCAGAGAGGCCTTTTCGGTATTCCAGATCTCCTCCATATCGGCGTACTCGCGTTCCAGCCCGGTGATATCCTCGTTGAGCTTGTCGAGACGCTTGCGGGAAGCCTCGTCCTCCTCTTTCTTGAGGGCCTCACGTTCCATTTTCAGCTGTATCAGCCGCCGCTCAAGGCGATCCAGTTCTTCCGGCTTGGAGTCCATTTCCATGCGAATGCGGCTGGCAGCCTCATCCACCAGGTCAATGGCCTTGTCGGGCAGCTGCCGGTCTGTGATATACCGGTGCGACAGTTTCGCCGCTTCCACGATGGCGGAGTCAGTGATATTCACGCCGTGGTGAACTTCGTAGCGCTCTTTCAGGCCCCGCAGAATGGCGATGGTATCCTCTACCGTCGGTTCGTCCACCAGCACTTTCTGGAAGCGCCGCTCCAGCGCTGCGTCCTTCTCGATATACTTGCGGTATTCATCCAGGGTCGTGGCGCCCACGCAGTGCAGCTCACCCCGCGCCAGTGCCGGTTTGAGCATGTTACCCGCATCCATGGCGCCGTCACTCTTACCGGCACCAACCATGGTGTGCAGCTCGTCGATAAACAGGATGATATTACCTTCCTGTTTCGCCAGCTCATTCAGCACAGCCTTGAGCCGCTCTTCGAATTCACCCCGGTATTTGGCACCCGCCAGCAGCGCGCCCATATCCAGCGACAACACTTTCTTGTTTTTCAGGCCTTCCGGGACCTCGCCATTAATGATGCGCTGCGCCAGGCCTTCCACAATGGCGGTTTTACCCACCCCCGGCTCACCGATCAGCACCGGGTTGTTCTTGGTGCGGCGCTGCAGTACCTGGATGGTGCGGCGGATTTCATCGTCACGGCCAATCACCGGATCCAGCTTGGCTTCTTCCGCCCGGGCCGTCAGGTCCAGGGTATATTTGTCCAGTGCCTGACGGTTTTCTTCTGCATTCTGATCTGTCACTTTTTCTCCACCCGTAATCTTTTCAATGGCGGTTTCAATATCCTGTTTGCTGATCCCCAGCTTTTTGAAAATCTGGCCCACGGCACCCTTGTCGTCCGCCATGGCGGCCACCACGACTTCGCTGGAAATGTACTGATCATTGCGCTGCTGGGCACGCTTGTCTGCCAGGTTGAGAATCCTGATCATTTCATTGGACATGGCAACATTGCCGTCGTGATTCTGTACTGTTGGCATGCGCATCAGGGCTGCAGTCAGCTCGTCTTTGAGCTGACCAATATTGGCGCCGGACTGGGCCAGCAGGGGTTTGGCGACGCCCTGGGCGTCGTCCAGCATGGCCATCAGCAAATGGGCCGGCTCCACCACACTGTGATCGCGACCAACGGCAACTGACTGCGCATCAGACAACGCCATCTGCAGTTTGCTGGTTAAACGGTCAATTCGCATATTATCTCCTCCGATTCGGCCGGGACGGCCCAAGACATACCCCAATAGATAGGGTGTTTTACGCCAAATTCAAGTAAGGAGGGGTTGATTTAAATCAACAGGAGGACTGAATCCAGATGGCCGACAGCAGACGCCCCGTGGGGTTGGCGCGCCGGTAGGAAAAAAAACGGGGATCACTGAAGGTGCAGAAATCGCCACCACTTATCCGTGTCACACCGGCATGGAGGAGACGGGCCCGGGCGAGCTGATACAGATCCGCCAGATAATGTTCCCCCTGCTCGCTGACCCGTCCGGAAGGGATAATAGCCGATTCCGGTACTGGCTGAGACTCATAAAAACGCCGGCGAACCTCGGGGCCCACTTCAAAATGCCGCTGGCTGATGGCGGGCCCCAGCCAGCAGATGAGGTTCCGTGGGGGGCAGGCAAAGGTCTCGAGGGTGCGCTCCAGTATCCCCTCGGCGAGCCCGCGCCAGCCGGCGTGGGCCAGCGCCACCTGCTCACCTTCTCCATCGCAGAAAAACACCGGCAGGCAGTCCGCCGTATGGAGCGTGCATATCATATCGGTTTGCCGGGTAAAACAGCCATCCGCGGTGACTTCGGCCTGCCCGGGCCGGGCCTCCACAACGTCAGTCCCATGCACCTGCTCCAGCCACTGGGCTGGTTGCCGTGCCTCGGTCTGCTGCAGAAAAAACCGCCGGCACAAGGCAACACTGTCCGGGTCATCGCCCACGTGGGCCGCCGTGTTGAATCCGTCAAACGGGGCTTTGCTGAGATGCCCCAGCCGGGTGGTTACCAGAGCCTTTACGCTGGCTGGCGCCGGCCAGTCAGGAGTCAGCCACCGGGTTTGTTTCTCCAGTATCAGCATAAGCGCCGCTCACATCTGGCCGGGTTATTCCTCACGGGCATCCTCCCGCAATACGGTCAGCAGGGACTGCATATCCTCCGGCAGTTCGCTACTCCACTCCATGTATTCTCCGGTCACGGGATGCTGCAGGCCCAGGATCCGGGCATGAAGCGCCTGGCGCCTGAAGCCGCGCAGCGCTTCTATCAGCTCTTGGGTGGCGCCCTTGGGTATTCTCAGGCGCCCGCCGTAAACGGGATCTCCCAGCAGGGGGTAGCGGATATGGGCCATGTGAACACGGATCTGGTGGGTACGCCCGGTTTCCAGTTGAACCCGGATATGGGTATGGGCGCGGAACCGCTCGATCACCCGGTAATGGGTAACTGCTTCCTTGCCGGCGTGATGCACAGCCTGCCGGGTGCGCTGAGTGGGATGTCGGCCAATGGGCTCATCCACCTTGCCACCACCGGTCATCACACCGCAGGCAATGGCTTCATATTCTCTGAGCATGGTCTTGGCCTGGAGCTGCTCTACCAGCGAGGTATGGGCCGGCAGGGTTTTCGCCACCACCAGCAACCCCGTGGTGTCTTTGTCGATCCTGTGCACAATACCTGCCCGGGGAAGCACCGCCAGTCCGGGGCAGTGGTTCAGCAGGGCGTTGAGCATGGTGTCGTTATGATGACCCGCGGCGGGATGCACCACCAGCCCCTTGGGCTTGTTTACCACTATCAGGGCATCATCTTCGTAGCGGATATCCAGTGCAATATCTGCGGCTTCCCAGCTCTGATCCTCCTGCAGCTCGGCCTGAATCTGCAGGGCTTCACCCGCCACCAGCTTTTCCTTGGGCTTGCGGGTTCTGCCATCCACCGTCAGCTCTCCGGATTTGATCCAGCTCTGAATCCGGGAACGGGAATAGTCGGCGAACAACTCCGACGCGATCTGGTCAAAACGTTTGCCGGCGAGGTGATCGGGGACGGTGGCGGACAAATTGATGGTTTCGGTCATAATGCTCGGGCGGTCAGGGTTATCTGCAGGTTTGTCTGAAACGTGCTGGTGCTCAATAGTGCGCTATTTTACGTGATTCGGCGGCAAGATGCTCAGCCAATACACTGTTATCCCCCGGGATTGTCGTTATAATGGCTCGCCTGA
Organism: Ketobacteraceae bacterium; assembly: GCA_033722575.1. GTDB lineage: Bacteria > Pseudomonadota > Gammaproteobacteria > Pseudomonadales > Ketobacteraceae. The sequence goes on from JAWVYU010000254.1 coordinate 3,554, forward strand.
TCCGTTTCTTCCATGCTACAGGAATTCTATGCTGAACATTTTGCGCAATGGCTTGACGAACGCCCTGATGGCGACCGCCCTGATGACCGGTTCCCTGGCCCTGGTGGGCTGTACCTCCAGCGGGCATTCCCAGCTGGAGCAGCTGACCGAGCGCCAGTATTACGAAGAAGCCCAGGATGCCATGGATAACAACAAGTTCCTGCAGGCGGTGGAACGTCTGCAGCAGCTGGAATCACGCTATCCTTTTGGCCGATACGCCGAACAGGCGCAACTTGAGCTGATCTACTGCTATTACCGCACGCTGGACTATGAGGCAGCCGCTGCCACCGCTGAACGCTTTATCCGCCTGCACCCGGACCACCCCAGGCTGGATTACGCCTATTACATGAAGGGGCTGGCATCCTACAGCGTGGATCGGGGCCTGATTGAGCGCTTTATTCCCACTGATTTTTCAGAGCGGGATATGGGGCCGGCCCGACAGTCTTTTGATGATTTCAACCGCCTGATAAACCGTTTTCCCAACAGCCAGTATGTACAGGATGCCCGGCAGCGCATGATTTACCTGCGTAACCTGCTGGCAGCCTATCAGATAAAAGTGGCCAACTATTACATGAAACGTGGAGCATACGTCGCTGTTGCCAAGCGGTCCGCCCATGTGATCGAGCATTTCGACAAAACACCCTCGATCCCTGAAGCCCTGGTGCTGCAGACCAAAGCCTATCTGGAGCTTGGTCTGGATGATCTGGCAGAAAAATCCATGAACGTACTGGCCTACAATTACCCCGATCACCCGGAGCTCACCGACGACGGCAGGCTTGACTACAGCCCTGGCAGCCGGCGCAACATTTCACTCCTGAATGTCATGACCTTCGGTTTGCTGGACTAGACGGTTACTCACCTGCCGGCCAGCGGCAGGTGATGGGGTAACGCCGGTCGCGCCCAAAACCGCGGGCAGTGATCCTGACACCCACTGGCGCCTGGCGCCGCTTGTATTCGTTCAGGTCCACCAGACGAACCACGCGCAGCACATCTTTTTCCGGAAAGCCTGCTTCGATAATGTCGTGAGCGGACATATCCTTCTCGATGTACAACTCCAGAATCTGATCCAGCACATCGTATTCCGGCAGGGAGTCCTGATCCTTCTGGTTCGGCGCCAGCTCCGCAGACGGCGGCCGGTGAATCACGTTTTCCGGAATGGGAGGGTTTTCCGGCGTCACCTGGTTACGGTAGGTGGCGAGGCGGTAGACCAGGGTTTTCGGCACGTCCTTGAGCACATCGAACCCGCCGGCCATGTCGCCGTAAAGAGTGGAATAGCCCACCGCCATTTCACTCTTGTTACCGGTGGTCAGCACGATATAGCCTTTCTTGTTGGATATGGCCATCAGCAGCACACCCCGGCACCGGGCCTGCAGGTTTTCCTCGGTGGTATCTTTTTTCATGCCGGCAAACTCCTCTGCCAGCACCCCCATAAAAGCCTCGTACATGGATTCAATGGGCAGCACGGAATAGCGCACCCCCAGGCGGCTGGCCTCTGCTTCCGCATCATCAAGGCTCATCTGGGAGGTGTAGCGAAACGGCATCATGACGGCTTCCACCCGCTCCGGTCCAAGAGCATCCACCGCCACCGCCAGCGTTACCGCCGAATCAATACCGCCCGACAAACCCAGCACCGCACCCCGGAATCCGTTCTTGTTGACGTAATCCCTGACACCCATCACCAGGGCGTTATACACACTGGCTTCTGTTTCGTAGAAAGGGGTTACCTGGGTGTGTTCCATGGCCACGGTAACTCTGTCGTCATTCTGACCAACTGCCAGCGTCAGATGATAAAGACTGGTTTCGAACTCCGGCGCGCGAAACAGCAAATGGCCGGTATGATCCACCACCATTGAAGCCCCGTCGAATACCAGCTCGTCCTGGCCGCCTGACAGGTTCACGTAGAGAATTCCCATACCCCATTCAGTGGCCCGCTGTTTTACCAGGGATTCCCGCAGTCCGGATTTGTTCAGATGATAGGGAGATGCGTTGATATTCAGCATCAGCCTGGCACCCGCCGCCGCGGACCGGGCGGTGGGACCCGCATGCCAGATATCCTCACAAATGGTAAGCCCCATGGGGATGCCGCAGATCTCCACCACGCAGGGGTCGGTACCGGGGCTGAAATAGCGTTTCTCATCAAACACCTGGTAATTGGGCAGCTCCTGCTTGAAGTATTCGGCAATCAGCCTTCCCTGATGGATCACACCGGCAGCGTTATACAGATTGTTATCATATTGCCTCGGGTAACCGAGCAACACATACAGGTCCGGCGGCAGCTCTGCCAGCAAACGTTCCAGGGCTTTGGTGACGCGCTTTTCCATGCTGGGCCGGAGCAGCAGATCTTCGGGCGGATAACCCGTCAGCGCCAGCTCAGGAAAAATGATCAGATCCGATGACTGATGGGAGGCCTCAACGGCTGCATCCAGAATCATCTGGGCGTTACCGGCAATATCGCCCACCATAAAATTCAGCTGAGCCACAGTGACCCGCAAGTTTCTGGTATCCATTTTTTGTACTCGTCTGCTGATTCGCCGGGGCCCGGCGCATACAGGCCCGGTTCTCGGGGTTCTCGCTGGCGTATTCTCGGCGAAATCAGGTCAATAAGCAAAGATTGGCCCTGCCACTATCCCTGCTATCGGTTACAATGGGACAGATTTGCCGAATACCTCAGAAACCACCGGACAAACAAGGCCTTAACTACCATGCTGTTCCGTCTCATACTTTTCGTTGTGATCTGCGGGCTGGCCTACAGCCTCTACAAGAAGCTCCAGAAAGGCAATACCGGCGACCAAAACGCCAAAGACGCCGCGAAAGCGAAGGATGAGCCCCCTCTGACCATGAAACGCTGCGCCAAATGTGGCGTGCATCTGCCCGAAAAAGACAGCATCCAGTATCAGACGCTACACTTCTGTTGTGAGGATCATAAAAAGTCCTACCTGGAAGACCACAGTTCGGGAGATGACCCAGGCAGCTGAGTCAGCACCCCGTTACTGCAGTCCGGCTGCACCCGGACACAGGCAGGACCGGCCGTATTAAGCGAGGTACCGGGTGAGTCTACTTGCCGCATCCACAGAACAGCCTGTTTCACCACCGGAGAATGAGTGGCGCCCACTTCGCGTTTACCTGATCTACCGGCTCCTGCTGGCAGCCGTGCTGCTGTCGTTATTGTTTTTTTCCACCGACAGGGTTCTGGAAACAGTTGATGCCAAGCTTTACTTTGCCACCACGGTAACCTACCTGCTGATCTGTATCCTGAATTTTTTCACTGTGCAGAAAAGCATGGGCGGCGGCCTGAAAGTGCAGATATTCATTATCATCTTCGTGGATATTCTTGCCATCGCCATTCTCGAATATGCCAATGACCTGACCTCCAGCAATCTGTCAATTCTGATGGTGATCGCCGTTGCCGGCGGCAGCATCCTGGTGGTGGGCAAGCTGGCCACCCTGTTTGCAGCCATCGCCACCATTGCCGTGTTGTATCAGTCCCTGTATGCGGCCATTGTTTCCAGCACCTTCCGAAGTGACGATTTTGTGCAGGCAGGCCTGATGGGGGCAGTATTTTTTATTACATCTTTCTTCGCCCAGCAGCTGGCCGCCCGGCTGCGGGAGAGCGAGGCTCTGGCACGACAGAAAACCCTGGAGGTGGCGGAGCTTGAAGAACTGAACCACCACATTATCCAGCGCATGCGCACCGGCATTATCGTGGTGGATAAAAAAGACCAGGTGAGACTGATTAACGAAGCCTGCTGGAAAATGTTTGGCATGCCGGACATGAAAAGCCACTCACTGGAAAGTATTTCTCCGGAGCTGCGTCAGCAACTTCACCAATGGCGCAATACCGACTTGCCCAAACGCAAGCCCTTCCGGGCATCCGTTAATGGC
>JAWVYU010000255.1:0-7457 GCA_033722575.1 Ketobacteraceae bacterium
CGTCCTGCTCACCGGTGACCTGCTCACCGGCTTCGTCTCCTGACATAATGTCCCATTCTTTTTCCAGCACCAGATACTCGGCCTGGACTTCAAGGTCACCGGCACCGTAGGCCTGTGGCGAATCCCACTTGTAAACCAGATCCAGGCCCCAGAGCTCGGCGTCACCTTCCAGGCCGAACTCCTCTTCCACGCCTTCGTGCTCATGGTGGAAAATCTGCTGATCCTGGCTGGTGCGGGCGAACCAGACACCTGCCTGCAGGGCATGATTGTCTCCCAGCGCGGGTGATACCTTGGCAAACAGCGTTGCCAGTCGAGCGCCGCTGTCTTTTTCTTTCAGTCCCAAAGCTTCCTCGGGTTCCTCCACGATGGTGCCAAAGCGCTCCTGTTCATCTCCCTGCAGCCACTCTACCCCCAGCAGGGTGTAAACCGGCAGAGCGGGCAGCCAGGTCAGCTGCAGGCCCTTGTCCACCAGGCCATGGTCTCCCAGCAGGCCGTTATAGGCCAGGTTCTGGTCCGTAAAATCCCAGCTGTGCACATGGCGGCTGTTGTGATAGCCGATTCCGGAAAAGAATTTGCCACCTTTCAGGGTCAGGCCTGCGGGCAGACGCCGGGTGGTAAAATAAGCCTCCTCGATTTCGATGTCATCTTCGCTGAAAGCAATCACCGCAAAGCCATCGAAATAGGTGTCAATGGAAGCAGAGAGGGTCAGCTCCTGCTCGCGCAGGTTAAAGCCTTCATTCAGTCCATGGCCATCATGAGCATGGGCCTCGCCTTCACCTTCTTCGTCGTGCCCGTGGCCACCGCTGATGCCGGGAATATCGGTGGTCATTTCAGCACCTTCGCCGTCTTCGCCATCCTGATAGTAAACCCCGTCAAAAATGAGGGAAATTTTCGGGTTAAAACTGTTTTGTGGCAGGCTTTGGGCCGTCACGGGGGAGGTAGCAAGGGTAAAGCAGGCACCACAGAAAAGCGCAGAATGCAGATATTTGTTCATTGTTGTATCCAACCAGTTAGCACGGGCAGAATCCTTGATGCGCTGCCCGCGTGTTTTACAGGAATGTCTATATCACCACAGGGGGCCACGCAGACAGGACTGCATCACCTGTAATGAATCAGTGGGTGTTGACCTGTTCAGAGGCTGGCTGGAGGGGCGCGGATCTGAGAAAAAGCCGGAGGCTGGCCTGCCGGGTCCCCGGCAGGATGCAGTCCGCCGATGGCCTGGCTTTTGGCAAGGACAAGCTGGAACAGCGTGCCGGGCAATGCACTGGCGGCACCACTGATGCTGTTGGCGGAACAGATCAGGCAGGTGTCTGCCAGTGAAGGAGGTTCTTCCTGATGGTTATGGGTAACGCTCAGTAACTGCAGGCACAGAATGGCAACGCTGAAAAACAGTACCAGCCAGCCACTCTGGTGGTGGTTGAGCGGTAAAGCTTGTAATTTATCAGCTGCTGGCCACTGCGCGGTCGTCATGGCATCCCATCGGGTATAAAGAACAAGAACACGATGCTAAGGAAGTCACGGGATTGTTGTCAATACGTCGTTAGGCGAAGAACACATCAGGGAAGGCGCTTGCGAATATCCTCAATGTCGTCCCGCAAGCCGTCATAGGTTTCCTGCCACACCAGATGGCACTCGGTGATCATCTGATTCAGTGTGTCCTGGTCCAGGGCATGATCCAGTTCCAGCAGCAGTCCCTTTTCTTCTCTTTCTTCATGATGCTCCATGACATTCTTGAAAGTGCGCTCGTAATCGATAAATTCAATGACCCAGCGCCGCAGCTCGGAGGCTTCAGGGGCTTTCTTTATCATTATCTGCAGTTTGTTCAACAGCTCATGAAGCTTGGTATGTTCATCCTTGTACACCCGGGTGCGCCAGCGTATTTCTCCCCGGATTTTTTCATGCTGGGGGATCAGCAGTTTGTCTTCCAGTTCGATATGGGTTTTCAGCAGCCGGGTGAACAGGCGCAGTGCCTCGTCCGCAAGAGGAATATCCTGAACAATAACCGCCTCCTGATGCAGCATCAGCATTTCGTCAATCTGGCGGTGATAATAAGAGACACATTGAAGCAGTGAGTTGAATTGGGTGGTCATGGTTTTCCGTTAACGGCTACAGTCATATACCAAGCATAGCAGCTGACAGACATTTAAAATCCTTATCGGATTTGTTTTGTTTGGTAAACACAGGGTTTCACGTTCCGTTATTTGTTGGTACTATCGTGCCATTAATGTGTGCAAAGCCAATGGCAGGAATCAGGGGTATGAGCAGGTTTTATGACTTTATCATTATTGGCTCCGGTGCCTCCGGCAGCGTGCTGGCCTATTACCTCAGCAGGGCAGGGGCCCGCTGCGTCATGCTGGAGGCGGGCCAGGCTTATTCTGCCCAGAACTTTCCCCGCAATGAACTCTATGCCAATTCCCGCCTTTACTGGGGTGGCGGCATGGACAGCACCCGCAATGCAAACCTGCTGTTCCTGCGGGGCAAGGTGCTGGGTGGGGGCACGGTGGTGAATCAGGCGCTGCTGGACCGGTTTGATGACCTGGCGCTGGACGACTGGCGTGACAGGTCCGGCGTGGCAGTGTTCTCTGAATCGGGCATGGATCACCACTATCGTGCCATTGAGGAGCAACTGGCCCTCCATACCATTACCCGGGATGAATGGAACCGCAATGCGGAGCTGTACGTCAGGGGCTTTGAGAACCTGGGTTACGACTGGGCTCCGTTGCGCCGCGGTCAGGCAGACTGTGATGTCAAAAACAATGATTGCATGGCCTGCCTGGGAGGCTGCCGGCGCAATTCCAAGCAGAGCATGCTGATCACCTTTAACCAAAAGGCCAGGGATCAGGGCCTTGAGGTAAGAACCGGCACCGAAGTATCGGAAGTAATCCACGGCAAGCACCAGGTGGCGGTAAAGGCCCTGCAGAATGGCGAGCCGGTTACTCTTTATGGCAGGCTATGCATAGTGGCCGCAGGCACCCTGGGAACCAATCGCATTCTGCTGCGCTCAGGTTTCAAAAACCGTCTGCCTGCCCTGGGGGAAAACTTTTTCAGTCACCCCCAGTGGATGAACCTGGCGCTGTTCGATGAACCGGTGAATGCTCACAAAGGCGCCCTGCAGTCGGTAAAATCCAGTGACAAGCGGTTTCGCGAAGCGGGTTTCAAGCTGGAAAACGTGTTTGTGGGGCCCATTGGCGTCACCATGCTGATGCCTTTTCATGGCCGTCGCCATCAGAACCTGATGGAGCAATATCGCTACATGGCCAGTATGGAAGTCTGTATCCGCGATGTGGTGCCCGGCACCATCCGGGTCAACAGTAAAGGGAAACTGGATATTACCAAGCCCATAAAAGGCGAGGATCTGAAGCGTGGCATGGCGGGTGTCAAAGTGGTGAGGGATATTTATGAAAGCCTGAAGGCCCGTGAATTTATCACGTCCAATTTCAATTTCAGCCTTCATCAGATGGGGGGCTGCGCCATCGGTCAAACCGCCAGCCGCTCCGTAGTGAACGAAGATTACCGGGTACACGGTCATGAAAACCTGATCATTGCCGATGGTTCGGTGTTTCCGTCCGCGCCCGGTATTAATCCTTCACTGACAATCATGGCCAACAGCCACCGGGCCAGTGAACTGATTCTCAGGGATTTTGGCGTATCGGTGGCCCCTGTTACCCGAGAGGCTGTATCCCATGGCTGAGTACCGATCACGCTATTTTAATGCTATGCAACTGGCCAGCCTGGAACGCATTGGCAATCGCTACATGCCCGGCAACGGCAACCTGCCGTCGTTTTCCCAGACGGCCTGCCTTGATCATGCGGACGTGGTACTGGCGGAGGTGGATCCCGGCGACCGGCAGTTGCTGGGGGTTCTGTTGCTGGTGTTGCGTTTTATGCCGGGGTTCATGATTGAATGGTTGCTGACGCTGATGGATAACCATCACCGCTATCCGGAATGGATGGCCGGCCCCTTGCGGCTGATGAACCTGGCGCTCAAGGGCATCACCATGAGTCTGTATTACTCGGGGTTGCGGGGAGCAGGTGCAACCGGCAACCCGGTGCACGATGTGATGGGGTACGCGCTCCACTGTGAGCCGGACCAGGGTAAGACGCAATGACTCACTCACCGGGAACACTGACATCGGGGCAGACCGGTGCCGGAGCGAGGGCAGAAGTGCCCGCGGCTTATTCGGAGGATTATCCGTTACTGGAGTGGATTCCCGAACTGAAGGGAATCATCACCATGGAGAACACCGGGCTGTTCCCGACACCGGTGGAAGCACTGCCTTTCAGTCGCAATGCATGGATCAAACGGGATGATCAGAGTCATGAGGAATACGGCGGCAACAAAATCCGCAAGCTGGCTTTTATCATTGCCGATGCCAAAGAAAAATCTGCCAGGCGACTGGTCACCTTCGGTGCCATCGGTACCAATCATGGTGTGGCCACTGCGATGATGTGTCAGCGCGCCGGGCTGGAATGCGTTATCTATCTGTTCGACCAGCCTGTGACAGACACCGTGCGGAAAAACCTCCGCCTGATGCAGTATTACGGTGCCCGGCTTGTCTACAAGGGATCCCTTTTCAAAACCGTACTGGCTTTTTACGCCAGTCCTTTCCATCTGGAGCGCGGAAGTTATTTCCTGTTTGCCGGTGGTTCCAACGTTTATGGCACCCTGGCGTTCGTCAATGCTGCCTGTGAGTTTCAGAATCAGGTGCTGGCCGGGCATTGCCCCGAGCCGGAAATCATTGTCTGCCCCGTGGGCTCCAGTGCCACGCTGGCGGGGTTAAGCTATGGCTGCCAGTTGCTGGGAATGAAAACCCGGGTGATGGGTGTGCGGGTGGCGCCGGCTAAACTGGGCCCGTTTGCTGCCTGTACCCCGGGAACGGTGTATGGTCTGATGAAAGAAGTGCACAGCTTTCTGAAGCCCTACCGCACTGATCTGCCGGTACCTGAGCAACCCTGGCTGGTGGACAGTTATTATGGTGACGGTTACGGTGTGGCCACGGAAGAGGGTGCCTGCGCCATTGAATTGTTCGGCAGACATGGCATTGCCCTGGAGCAAACCTACACCGCCAAAGCCGGCGCTGCATTTCTGGATCAGCTGGAATCCGCAGCTGGCCCTGTATTGTTCTGGAATACCTATAATTCCAGTGACATGAGCCGGCAGGCAGACAGCGTGAGGCCTCAACAGCTGCCGGTTGCTCTCCGAAAATTTCTGATTTGATGAAAACTAACAGGCCACCCGGTGGGTGGCCTGTTCTGTAGTGCGATGGCGCCGTGAGATTACATCTGCGATTGCAGATAATTCTCCAGACCGATGGCGTCAATCAGGCCCAGCTGTTTTTCCAGCCAGTAGGCATGATCTTCCTCGGTGTCCTCAAGCATCTCCACCAGCATGGCACGTGAATCGTAATCACGGGCGCTCTCGCACTCCGCAATGGCGCTTTTCAGCATTTTGGCCACGTCATACTCCAGCTGCAGGTCGTTACTGAGCATATCCTTTACATTGTCACCGATTTTCAGTGGCTGGCGCTTGCTCAGATCCGGCGTGCCTTCCAGAAACAGTATGCGTCGGATCAGGCGGTCGGCATGGCCGATTTCGTCCTGCATTTCGTGGCCGATGCGTTCATAGAGCTTGGTCAGCCCCCAGTCTTCATACATCCGTGAATGAATAAAGTACTGATCAACGGAGGTCAGTTCACTTTCCAGGAGCTTGTTCAGCGTATCAATAATCTTGGGATCGCCTTTCATAATCAGAACTCCTAATCGCTGCCCATCATGGATTGAAGATAGTTTTTGATACCGGTATTTTTAATCAGGGATTGCTGCGTCTCGATCCAGTCGGTGTGTTCTTCTTCATCATGAAGAATTTTCTGCAGCAGATCGCGGCTGACGTAGTCGGCTTCCTGCTCACAGAGCGCGATGCCGTCCCTCAGCTCGCTCATTACCTGGTGCTGCAGTTTCAGATCACACTCCAGAATTTCTTTGGTGTCTTCACCGATCAGCAGCTTGCCCAGCTTCTGCAGGTTGGGCAGACCTTCCAGCAGCAGTATCCGCTCAATCAGCTTGTCGGCATGCTTCATGTCCTGGATGGATTTTTTATATTCTTTTTCGTTGAGTTCCTCCAGTCCCCAGTTGCCACACATACGGGCGTGAAGAAAATATTGGTTGATAGCAATCAGCTCATTGCCCAGACAGGCATTAAGCTGCTTGATGATTTTGGATGCGCCTTTCATGCAATGCTCCTTTGCAAAAAAACAAAAGGAAGAGAAACCAGACAGCTAAGCCATGCATGATAGAAGCTGGGAAAAGGAATGAAAAGGAAAACCGGGAAGATGGAAATACAAATTAAAACGCAAACCGCTATCGTTTGCAGGGAGCGTTTGCGGGAAGGGGCGAAATAAGGGTTCGCTTAAAGTTTTATCTCGGTTACCAGTTGATTGATTTTTGCCAGTTGCAGCTGGGAAACGGTTTCCTTCACCAGGTTTTTTGCATAGGAGGCGCACTGGCCACAGCAATTGCCCACACCCAGATTGCTTCTGACCTGTTTGTAGCCGCTGGCACCATCGTAGACGGCATCGCGGATATCGTTTTCGCTGATTCGGTTACATATGCAAACAAGCATTCGGTCTTACTCCAAAAAACCCAGAACTTTGGCTGTGCCGTTGAGTGTAAATCTAGTGTAAATGAGAAAGATTATCAAGTGTTAAAATGTCACAATTGGTAAGCGGTGTCGGGTGTGTTTGATTCACAACTGGGAATCAGAACCGTTTCCTAATGTGCGTAGGTGTTGGCGGGTGTCGCAGGTGGCTGATTCTGAAACAAAAAGCCCGGGCAAAGGCCCGGGCTGGAAGGTTCATGGCTGGAACTGGCTAGTCAAAGCTGAAATGTTCCGTGTCCATCTGCATCAGGCTTTTGGTGCCCGCCATCATGGATTCGGCATGGCCCTTGGCCCGGGGCAACAGCCGCTCGAAGTAGAATTCAGCAGTCTGGATCTTGGCTTTCAGAAAATCCTCATCCCCTTCGCCGGTGGCCAGCTTTTCATGAGCTTTCTGAGCCATAAGCGCCCAGAAATAAGCCATGGTAACGTAACCACTGTACATCAGGTAATCAAAGGAGGCGGCGCCCACTTCATCGGGATTGTCGCAGTAGATTCGCGATTGCGCGAGGCGCCACCACAGCCAAACCCATCGCTCCGTATGGTCCGTACGGCAACGGTCGCTGCGGTTGCCTCGATAGTGGCGGGCGGCGCCATCGCACTGCTGACCAACGGGCGATCCAAATACACTTAACCCCAACGTTCTAAAAAAATGGACTTTGAACAGGAGGCAACGGAGCAAACGGAGAAGGGCGATCTCCGTTAGCTCTGTCTGCTTCGCCAGCTCACTGCAAGTTCGCTCTGGGACGGATCAACCTCGACACTCCATCGGTGAGCTCTCTCCGTTCCTCCGCTAAGCTCCACC
>JAWVYU010000256.1:0-7424 GCA_033722575.1 Ketobacteraceae bacterium
GCCGCCGCCATTATTGCGCAGGTCAATGATCAGGCCGTCGATACCCTCTTTTTTGAGTTCGGTAATCAGACGCTTCATGTCCCGGGTTGACGAGCGATAGTTGGGGTCGCCATTCTGCATGCCCTGAAAATCATGGTAAAACGCCGGAATGTGGATTATGCCAAATTTTTTCGTGCCCTCTTCATCGGGCACTTCCAGAATCGTGGACTGGGCGGCGCGGTCTTCCAGCTTCACGGTATCCCGTTTGAGGCTGATGACTTTGGTAATGGAGTCGTTTTCCGCTGTGGAGGGAATCACTTCCAGGTTGACCGTAGTGCCTTTCTTGCCGCGGATGCGGTCCACCACCTCATCGAGTCGCCAGCCAACCACGTCGACCATTTCCTCGCCTTCCTGGCCCACGCCAACAATGCGGTCCGCCGGTTTGAGCTGCTTGGACTTGGCAGCCGGGCCACCGGTAACCAGTCGAACAACCTTGGTGTATTCATCTTCGCTCTGAAGTACTGCACCAATGCCCTGCAGCTGCAAACTCATGTTGATGTCAAAGTTTTCCGATTCACGGGGTGTAAAGTAGGTGGTATGGGGGTCGTAAACGTGGGTAAAGGCGTTGATATAAATCTGGAACGCATCTTCATTGTTCGCCTGAAGGGTCCTGCTCATCATGGTTTTGAAGCGTTTCACCAGGGTTGACTGGATTTCTTCCGGTGTTTTACCACGCAATTTGAGTTGCAGCGCCAGGTGCTTGAGACGCTTGCGCCACAGGTCTTCCATTTCTTCTTCGTTGGCGGGCCATTCTGCCTCGCTGCGGTCCAGCAGATATTCTTCGTCTTTGGTAAAGTCAAACTGGTCCGCTCCTTTTTCAAGAAACGCGATGACCTTATCAAGTCGGCTTACCAGCCGTTCCTGGTAGCGGTTGAAGATCAGAAAGGCAGGTGCCAGATTGCCACTCTGCAATGCTTCATCAATCTGGTAGCGAAACTTGCTGAAGTCTTCAATGTCCTGCTTCAGAAAATAGCTGCGGTTCGGATCCAGTACTTTAATGTAGCGGTTGAACACGCGCTCGGACATGACGTCGTTCATGTTCACCTTGTTGTAGTGGAGCTGTTTCAGCAACGTAACCACGTCCAGGCTGGCGTGCTGCTGTTTGCGCGTGGGTTGCAGCTTGGTAAGTTCATAACTGGCATTGGCCTGAAATATCGCAGCAAAGAACAGAAAGCAGGCGGTAACAGCGACACTTGCCTTAACAGGGGTTTTAAACTTCATAAAGATTCGTTACCTGGTAATGGATTCGCGGGATCATCAATTGTCGGTCCCGGCATTCCCTCAATTAAGTCGTTGAAAAAAGGCACTAAATATTAGAGTGATTATAGTCGGTTTAGTTCCGATTGTTAGTGCCTTGGCTTCTCCCTTCTCCCTACAATATGACGACTAGGCATATGGATTCAAGGGGCCGGGCGTAACCCCGCGCAACTGTTCACAATTTATTTGGCAGTCAACCAGTCCGGCACTGCTATTTAGTAAAATAAATTTACAAAAAAACGTTAACCATTACCCGTTAACAATGTAGACTGACCAGTCAGTACTGGCTGGTACCCGGCCGTCAAAATAACAAAAACACAACAGGGATGGGCGCAGGAAAGCGCCGGGGGGTTACCGATGAACAGGGGCATTCATCAGCCGTGGGCATGTGCCGGGCTTTCCGGCGGATTGCTGCTGGCCCTGGCCACAACTGGACAGTGCGCAGTTGTGGAAAACATCACGCTGGGCAACCCCAAGGCACTGGCGCTGGGAAATGCCGTTACCGCAGATCCGCCGGGAATTGATTCAATTCATTTCAATCCGGCGGGACTGGTGCGGCTGGAAGGGCGCCAGTCCCAGCTGAAGCTGCTGACGGCGGGTTTGAATTTCCGGGTGGCCTTCGGCAATCATGATGCCCGAACCCAGGCAGTGATCGACGATTTCGGTTACCAGGACGAGGCCACCAACACCACCAGCGAAACCTCCACCATCGGTCTCAAGCTGCCCTTTACCGAAGGAGTGCAGGAATGGCCGTTGCCTGTTCTGGTGGCACCCACGGGCGGCGCCAGTTACAGTCCACCGGACTCCGGCGTCACCTTCGCCACAGCGGTCTATACCCCCATGGCTGCGGGTTACATCCGCGAAAAGAATGATCCGGCCCGGTTTATGGGGGAGGCGCTTTCTCTGGTCAAGATCACCTATTTTTCGCCTTCGGTGGGGGTGCGGCTCAATGATGACTGGGCTGTGGGTGTGTCCCTGGGGCTGTCCTGGCAGGGCGCCGCGGCGGCCACGCAACTACGGGTGCCCAATTTCGCCCTGGTGCTGGCGGACGAGCTGGTGGGGCAACTGCAGAATCAGGGGCTTTGCCCCGACCCTGATGACCCCGACCCCTTTATCGACCTGTGTGGCGGCAATATCGGGCCTTACACCGATGTCGCGAGGCTGGAGTTCGATGCCGAAGACAATCTGGTGTGGAACCTGAATATGGGTGCCCTCTGGGAGCCGGTTGCCTGGTTCAGCTGGGGTTTTGTTTATCAGTTCGAAAGCACTGCCGAAATGGTGGGTACCTATCAGCTCACTTACGGCGAGGAGTGGATCAATTTCTTTTCGGGACTGTATGAGTCCGATGCCTGGCGCCTGATCAACGCGCTGGTGCCGTTTCCCACCGGTTTACGTAGCGCTGAAGATGGTTACGGCATTGAATCCGGCAAGGCCAGAGTGGAACTGAAAACACCGGCTCACTTTGCGACGGGAGTGAGCGTGCAGTTAACCCCGTCCTGGAAAATGAATCTTGATGCCAAGTGGACCGACTGGGGAGTATGGGAGGGGCTGGAAGTGCAGTTCGACAAACGCCTGGATTTTCTCAAGCTGGCGACACTGGTTTCTCCTTATGCTGAATTGCAGACCCTGACGATTCCCCGCCATTACGAGAGTATCTGGAACTGGGCCTTTGGCCTGGAATATCGCTACTCCGACAGCACGGTGCTGCGGTTGGGTTACGAACCCCGCAAATCTTCGGTCCCTGCTCACAAACAGGACGTATTGCTGCCTTTAGGGGATGCGGAGTTGTTCAGCATTGGGGCAGGTTTCCAGTGGAAGCGTAAAGACCGGATTGATGTTGCGCTGGGGTATCTGCTGGCTGAGGCGGATGTGCCTGCCGGCAGCAGTACCAATGCCAACAGCACCGACCAGGCCACCAACTTCATCTACAACCCCTATGCCGGTATGGATTTTTCTACCAGGGTTCAGGGGGTTCTGCTGGAGATGAGTTATACTTCGCAGTTCTGATAAGCCATTCCGGTCAGCAAGTGAATTATGCAACCCAGTTTTTACGTTGTCGTTATCCTGTTCGAAGTGCATCTGCCTTACAGCCAGTCACTGAAACAAAAGCGCATGGCCCTGCGTGGTATAAAGGACAAGTTGTCCCGACGTCACAACGTGGCGGTGGCCGAGGTTGGCCACCAGGACAGCTGGCAGCGAGCCCAGATGGCCTGTACCTCGGTATCCACGGATCGCAAACTGCTGGAGCGCCTCAAATCTCAGCTGGAAAACACTATTCTGGAAAACTTTGACGGCGAACTGATTTACTGTGATATGGAGTGGCTCTGATTCAGCTCAGCAGCACCACTTTCCCCAGGTTTTCGCGGTTTTCAATATATTGATGTGCCTTGCCGGCCTCTTCCAGGGAAAAGCTTCTGTCCACGTGAGGCTTGTAACGGCCGGATTGAATGCCTTCACAGATACAGGACATCCATTGCCGCGATTTTTCCCGCTCCTGCCACAGGTTCTGCATACTGACACCGAACACACCCTTGTTACCGTTCATTAAACCCAACGGGTGATAAAAGGGCATTTGCATTGCTGTTTTAATGAGTGAGAGGGTGCGCCCTTTGCCATGATTCAGGGCCGTGGAAATGCCGAACAGGCTGAGGCGGCCGGTGTTGCGCAGACATTCATAGCTGGTTTTCCAGTGGGTACCGCCGATAGGATCAATGATCAGCTCCGCACCTTTTCCCTGTGTGGCTTCAAGAACCTCGTCTTTCCAGTTTCCCGAGGTGTAATCAATAAGCCGGTGGGCGCCCCTGGATTTCAGGAATTCATGCTTGTGACGGCTGGCGGTGCCGATGATAGTGACGTCCATATGACGGGCGATATCCAGGGCGGCGAGGCCGAAGCCGCCACCCATGTTATGAATCAGCAGGGTTTCTCCGGCATTGAGCGATCCCATGATCACCAGGCACTGCCATGCGGTTAGATAAACAACAGGTACTGTGGCAGCCTGTTCATGAGTCAGCTCCGCTGGTTTCCTGAACACAAGATCCACCGGTACCGAAACGTAATCCGCGTAGCCGCCCCTGGGCATAATGGCCATCACCTCACCGCCAATCCACCCGGGCTCCACCCCCGCACCAATGGCCGTTACTAATCCAGAGACTTCGAAGCCGGGCACCAGCGGTGGTTCAGGGGAGTCCGGGTGCAGTCCTTTTCGGATGAGAATATCGGCAAAATTGACACCGGCGGCCTTAACCTGAATAACGACTTCACCTTTGTCCGGCGTGGGGACTTCGGTTTTTACCAGTCTGAAATTTCTGGTGTTGTTGCCTCCGGTGATTTCAATTTGCCGCATTGCCTGGCCCCGTGATTCATTTTCTTTCATTTTCAGTCTAGCCACAGGAAAACGCTATCGGGGGAAATAATTAGTACATTAGTCTTGGTTTAGAGGAAAAACTGATCGAAAGTTAGGCTTTTTCAGGGGGCATGATAAGACTTTCGTATCGGAATATACCGTCTGTATACAGCGGAATCTAAGATGTTGATTCGCTGGGAAAATTGTCTGACAGTTTAGTATGTTTATTCTAAATTATGTTGCTAATCTAGCCTCATGCTGAAGGGAGACAGGTTAAAGCAATGGTTTGGTCTCCTTCTCAAACGAACATCGTTGTGCCGACGATACAGAGTTTGTTTAGTAAGCGTACTTTCTCGCCCGGACCTCATCGGGCATTCCCTTAGCCCGCCTCCCAAGCGGGCTTTTTTTTGCCTGCAAACCGTCTTCCTTTTGATAGATAGTCATCACAGCCACCGCCAATATAATAAGAAGCACCTTGTGAAGTGGTTACTTGTACAAATCGATAATTGTTGTTCTTAAAGTAAGCATTAACTGAAGTGATTGTTTGATAAATAACATACCGTAACGCAAATGGGACTTTCGTTTATTTACAAAAAATAATTGGGTTATACAATTTGCGTCTGTTTTAGTTGTGCAACCGATTCAATGGAACTGAACTAAAATGAAAAAGTTAACCAGGCTGGTTACGTTGCCAATTTGCTTGGCATTATCGGGCTGTTTCTGGGGAAGCAGCCTTTGTGAGGAGTACGATCAGATTCCGACCCTTGACAGGAATCTGGATGGCGAAGCGGATTATCGCTATCAGGTTATTGGGGATTCGATACTCGCCTACCATAATATTGCCTGTAAAAGCGTTGGACATCATATCGGGTTCGATGTGAATGACCGCGTGCTGAGCAAGGCCGCGACCGGTGCAAAATTATTTGAAATCAGACAGCAGTACATTCCCCCGGTGGATGAACTCACGGATTACGAGTACGTCATTGTTAACGGCGGGCTGAATGATATCATCGCCAACAAGCCAGTTGAGGGTTCTGATTTGCCCGCCTGTGACTGCAATGGCAGTGTGAACCATGAGGCCTGCCTTGCCAAGATTGATGAACTCAAGCAGGGTATGGCGGATGTGATCGACGATATCCAGGCAACCTCCGATACCAACATCGCGCTGGTGACCTATTACCCCGCGGAATCCAATGACTCTTTTATCGGGGCGTGCTTTCCCTATGTGGAAAGGCTTAACAACAGCTACCGTGATCTCGCAGATCAGGACGACCGGGTGTTCGCTATCGAAACCTATGGCGCAGGGCAGGAAGTGATCCAGAAAGTGAATGTGCTGGGGCGCGACAAATATCACCCGACTCCCAGCGGATCACAGCAGATTGCCTGGCAGCTGGTGGAACAGCTCGGGCTGGTGCCACTGGAAACCGAAGAGCCCTGAAGCGTATCGTCAGGCCCCGGCGGGTGCTAGACTGAAAGAGCGTATATGCTTCAGGAGACACCGGTGGGAGAGAAAGGGGCTAGTTGGTTTTTCGTGATCAGTCTGGCGCTCAGCCTTCTGAATAGTGCCGCGCTGGCATGTGACGAACAGAAAGTTCTGGAAGTCCGCTACCCGACCCGCACCATTCAATCTGAGCTCAGTGACTACGAAAAATACTGGCAGGGGTTACTCCGGCTGGCGCTGGAGAAGAGCGGCTGCCGGTTCGATCTCTCCCCGGTTGATGGCGAAGGCCTGACCCACGCAAGAATTATCCGCAGTATCCGCTCCGACGGGCTGGTGAATGTGGCCTACATGGGCACCTCCCGGGAGTTCGAGGCACAGATGCGCCCCATCAGGATCCCGGTTTTTCGTGGCCTCATTGGTTACCGGATTCTGATGATCCGGGCCCAGGACCAGCCTCTCTTCAGCAGCATCAGTAACCTGTCGGAGTTCACCCGGTATTCCATCGGCCAGGGTATCAAATGGTCGGATGTGCAGATTCTCCAGGATGCGGGCTTTCAGGTAATCGAAATGCCCTATAAGAGTCTGTTCCGGGCCCTGAACGCCGGGCGTTTTCAGGCCATTTCCCGGGCCGCCCATGAAATCAAGCCTGAGCTCGCACTGGTTCGCAAAGAGTTGCCTGGTCTTGCGGTGGAACAGTCATTGATTCTGGCATTCCGGCAGGCGTCTTTTTTCTTTGTTGCCAAGGATGACACTCCCCTTGCCGAGGCGCTGGAAGGAGGGTTGAACAATGCCTACGATGACGGCTCCTTTATGGCGTTTTACCTTAGCAGCCCGGTGGTGCAACAGGCTCACCAGATATTGCATGAACCGGGGCGGCGCCTGTTCTGGATTGAGAATAACCACCTGACTCCGGAAACCCGGGATTTGCCGGGCAAATACTGGTTTGCATTTGATAACTGAGCAAAGCCGCACTTGCGGTTTTTCCTGTAGTGTTCGATAGTGCACATCATGCTTCCGAATCTTTTCCTGACCCTGGTTTGTTGCGGCCTTATGCTCTTTTCCTTTCAGGACAGCCTGATTTTTTACCCTATTGATGCGAATAATCCGCGTTATGGAGAGTTCAGAGCGCAAGAAATCACCATTGATTCCCATGGTCACCAGCTGCAGGGGTGGCATTTTAGAAATCAGGACCCAACCAGTGACAGCGTTTTACTGTATTTCGGCGGCAACGCCGAAGATGTCACTTTCAACTTTGATGAGCTGGATAAATTCGGTGCCAGTGAATTCTATTTTTTCAATTACCGCGGCTATGGCAGGAGTAGCGGCAAGCCCTCGCAAAAA
>JAWVYU010000257.1:0-7410 GCA_033722575.1 Ketobacteraceae bacterium
CGCCAGCAAAACCACCACCAGCAACAGCAGGCAAAACGCCGCCACCAGACTCACCTGAACCACATGACTGCCCGACAGTTGTGAGGTCACCGATTCGGCCACCTTGCTGTTGAGTACCACGTACAGGTATCCGGCCAGATCCCCCTGGTCCCTGACCTCTGCCACTGAAAACAATCGCCGGTCACCGTGGGCACGAGGGTTATCCCCGTAAATCAGCGCTGCCTGTTGCGCGCTTTGCGCAAGGCGTTTGCGAATGGGTTCCATGGCAACCCGCGCGAGTTTCACTTCGGCATCTGGCAAGGCGTGCCCCAGGATCTGGCCGTTCCGGTCCAGCAGATACACTTCCACCAGGGGATTGATGGCCATGGTCTGCATGGCGATCTGCTGCAGCGCCTTGTGGTTAACCGTACCGTTGTTGATGAAGGGTGCTTTCTGGTGATCGATAATATAACTGGCCAGTGAGTGATGCAGCTTTTGGGTTGCTTCGTTGTGATAGTGCTGATTGCTCCACAGGGCCATCAGCACAAAACCCACGGACAGCGTTATTACCAGCGCCAGCACGCTGATGGTGAGCTGGTAGTGAAGCGGCAGCCTACGCAGCATGATCCATAAACCGGTAACCCACACCCCAGACCGTATGAATAAATTCAGGATGGCCGGGGTCTTTTTCCAGCTTGCTGCGCAGGCGGTTGATGTGTGAATTTACCGTATGCTCATAGCCCTGGTGATGGTATCCCCAGACTTTGTCCAGCAGATCACTGCGACTGAAAACAATCCCCGGGTTTTCCGCAAAAAAGCACAGCAGATCGAACTCCCTGGCCGTTAGATCCAGTGGATTGCCGGCCAGAAAAGCTCTTCTTTCCCGCTTCTGAATCAACAGTTCACCACAGCTCAGCCGATCGGTTTCCGTCCCCGTCGATGCCTGCCGGACACCGCAGGAGCGGCGCAACAGTGCCTTGATCCGCGCCTGCAGTTCCAGTGCGGAAAACGGTTTGGTCATGTAATCATCGGCACCGATCTCCAGACCCAGCACCCGATCCAGCTCCGTGGAGCGGGCGGTCAGCATCAGTATGGGTTGCTGGAATCCCTGTGAACGTAACTGGCGACAGATATCAATGCCATCCATTCCCGGCAGACGCAGATCGAGCACTACGGCATCCCAGGATTCGGACAGGGCTTTTTCCAGTCCGGTGTTGCCGTTGTGGGTCTGGGTAACATCCGCATCCAGGTCTGCCAGGTGCAGCGCGATCAGTTCGGCAATATCCTTTTCATCTTCAATCACCAGAAACGCTTTGCGACTGGCGGGCACAACCGGAGACCAGGTGGGAGCTGAAGGGTTCATGGCAAGGTTCCTCTGCTGCCGGCCCCGGGCGCGCCAACACCCGGGGCAATATTATTATTCAATCCGCCGGACAACCACCCGGGCCACCGGCGACTGCCAGCGATGGGCTTCCGTCAGCACCGACCTTGTCAGGCCGTCGTCACTGGTGACCACACCAGCATGAGCAAACACTTCATCACGAATGTCATCCCGGCTGGCATTGAAGCCCTCGCGCAAACCGCCGGTGGCCGCCGGACCCGGCACGGTATCGGCGGACTCGCTGTTGGCTTCGGTGCCGGCATCATAGGCCATCAGATCCAGGGTCAGCTGGTCACCCACTGCAAGCCCCTCAAGATCAGCACCATTGAGGGCGACAATCCCGTCGTTGGTATTCACCAGCATGGACAAGAGGGTCAGGAAGAAAGTTCCGGAAGCGTCGGTTTCAATTTCCAGGGTTTCACTGGCACCGGGCAGGATGATGCCCGCGCCGGTCATCGTGGCATAATCGCTGTCGGCAGCCTCTGCCTGGGCCAGCAGGTCGCTGACCGCGCCGGATTCCGCCAGGTTTTCGAGAGCCACCGAGGCTGGTTCACCCACCTGCAACGCCCGCCAGTCTGCATCATGGAGCACCACTGCCAAGGGCGACAAAGGCTGGCCAGCCGTCAGATTCGTCAGGGAAATCCGGTAGCTGAATGTGTCATCGTCATTGTCGGAATCTCCGCCACAGGCCACCAGGCTCAGGGTAGCGAGAGCCAGCGCCAGGGTCCCGCAGCCTTTGGTCAGGGTTCTCAGTGTTGTCGTGTTCATATCCGCCTCCTGCGCGCTAGCGCACGGTGATGGTGAGTTTGGCCACAGGGGTCAGCCAGCGATGGAGGGTACTGTCGATATCGCTCAGCCCTCCGCTGGCGTCGGTATCACCTATCACTCCCCGGTGAATATGAACAAAGCCCTCGGCCGTGGCCGGCAAGCCAGTGCCATTGGTACCCACCGCGCTGTCCAGAGGGCCGGGCACCGGAAAACCCGCCTGCCCCGGTGTGCCGCTGCCGCGTATTTCGTCATTGGCTTCGGTGCCGGCATCATAGCCATTAAGGTAATAGGTATATTCCCCCGCAGCGGTGGGCAATGTCAGGCTGTTGGCCGCCACGAAGCCATCGTTGGTGGGCAGCAGCATCCCTGCAATGGAGAGCTGAGTGTTGGCAGGGGCACCGTCGGTGTTCAGTGTTACGGTGGTGCTGTCGCCGGGTGCCAGCAGCCCACCCGCCGGGTTATTGCTCTGGGTGGCTGCCACGGCGGTCAGATCCGCTTCCAGGCCGGAGATGTCACCGCCCTCCGCCATGGCCTGCAGGTTGGCGGATGCGGCAGAGCCAATGCTGAAAAGGCGGGTACCGCTATCGTGGGCCGCCACCAGCAACGGCGTAAAGTAAATACCCCGGGTGACATTCTGGATACTGACATCAAAATCCGCCGCCATGACAGGGGCCGCGGACAAAGCGGCCACCAGGGCCGGCAATCTTGCAACAGCATTGATCCGTTTCATAACAGGTTCCTCGTTCCGTTCTGATCAGTTGGTTGATGCGTCTCGGAACCCATTATGGAAGTCGCGGGGATTCAATATCCTCACGAAAGTATCACGAAAAGTTAACAATTTTCTTGCGCTTGCCGGGAGGGGGGCGGCTCTGATGACGGTCAGGAGAGAGAAGCCTCTGCTATTGCCGTAAAAAAAAGAGGGTGCTGGTGGCATCGGCGTTGGCCTGTGCTGCCAGCGCACTGCCGGCACCGTCCCTGAAAAGGTTTCTGGAGAGATTGGCGATCACATCGGACTGATTGCCACGGCCCACACTCAGGTCTACCGAGTCCAGGCTTTGCTGAAAGGCGCGTCCGGCATTTTCCAGGGAGCGCCGAAAATTGCGGATCTGACGAAAAGCCGCGTCAACGGTATCCAGGGATTCCCGGGCAGCCGCACTGTTGGACACATCGAAACCCGCCACATTGTTATCGGTTTTCTGATTCCGTGCGGTACCATCCGCTTCACTGTTATCCAGGCCCACCAGCGCCCGGTCCGCCCCCAGAATGCGCAGCTCCTGGTCTGAATACAGCGACAGGGTGCCGGTAACCCGCAGGTTGCTGAAGGCTGCACTGAAACGTGATTCACCACCACCAAACAAACGGTTATTTACCGCCGCAGAGGCGGTACTGATAACAATATCGCGTCCATCTGCTGCCACCAGCTCCAGTTCATCAGCATCGTTAACTGACGCGGTCACTCCCGTGGTGCCAGTATTGCGGTTAATCTCCCGCGCCAGGGTGCCTGAGGCATCCCCTGCCTGGAAAGCAGTGCCGCCCACTTTCACCCCGTTAATAGTCAGATCACCAGTCCTGAGTGAACCTGCTGCAATGGCAGAAGCGGCCTGCTCATCAACACGTCCGGAAAAATCCTCATCAGCCACCTCGCTCCCCGTAAAGCGGGTTTCGGCATCGGCAAACAGGGACCTGAAAGCAGGCAATGATTCCCGGATGGCATTAATGCGTTCTGCGGCACTTTTCGCAATGCCGCTGCCGTAGTCCTGATTCAGGGGGTCCGTCAGGGCTGCCGTATCGCGCTGGGACCGGATACGCCCGCCAAAGGCGGGGTCGGCAATATCCACCCTCTGCTGCAGCGCCTGACCTTCCAGCCGGATAGCCAGACGCTCAATGTCTCCGGCTTCGGCGTTACCTTCCTGGATACCGCGGCTACCGGCTTCATCCTCCTCCAGCGCACCGCGATCCCCCTGGGTGAGCAAGGCGCCGCGCTCAAGCCCCAGACCAATGGCGTCAGCCTTCAGGGCCACCAGGGAAATCACATCGTCACTGCTGCCACCCACCTCGAAATTCACGGTATCCAGGCTGCCATCGAACAGGGTTTTATCTTCGAAGGTAGTGGATTCAGCAATCCGGTTAACCTTTTCAATGAGCTCGTCGGCTTTTTCCTGAAGATCTTCCCGCTCTTCTTCAGACACATCATCGGAGACGGCACGAACGGCAATGCCACGCAATTCGTTGAGCGCAGAAATGGTTTCATTGAGGGCACTGGTGGCGGTCTGGATAAAAGACAGGCCCCGGTTGGCATTGGCCACCGCGAGAGTGGTTTCCTGGCGGGATCCGAGCAGCAAATCGTAGGCAACACCCAGGTCTGAAAGGCGCCGGGTTTGTTCCTCGGGGCCCGGGGATGCGGGGGGGGCGCGGCCTACCTGTTCCAGTGTCAGTCTGGAAGACTGGCGATTAAGGCCGGGCACCAGGGTCTCGGATGAGGTGATCTGAACCATAAGAGGTGACCAAAAACCGCTGGTTATCGGCAGACATTGCAAAAATATTAACGGTTTTTGCCGGTATATGGCACGCCCGGAATGGTTTTAAAGCAAAACCATTATAAAAAGCAGGGTTGCTTATGGCAGGGCGCTATGAAAACGCCGGCCACTACGAAACAAATTTGGTTTTGCCCTGAGCCTGCCCCGGCCGGGCGGGATGCAAGGCTTCAAGCAACCGGTTGAGACGCATTTCCAGCGCTTTCCTTGAGGCGTCATGACAATTGAGATGACCCAGCTTGCGTTTGGGCTTGGCCGATTTGTTATACCAGTGAAGATCAGCCCGTGTCTGCGACAAAAGCTCCCTGTGCTCAGCCTCGGAAAACTCCCCCAGTATGTTGACCATACCGTAATGTTCTTTGACTTGGGTATTGCCCAGCGGTCTGCCCAGAATCGCCAGAATATGGTTGGCAAACTGGCTGGTGATACCGGATTGCATGGTCCAGTGACCGCTGTTGTGAACCCGTGGCGCCAGTTCATTTACCAGCAGCCCCTGATCGGTCTCAAAGCACTCCATGGTCAGCACGCCCACGTAGTCCCAGGTTTCCAGCAGGCGGCGCAACCAGCTTTGCGCGGTATCCCGAACGCCATTGCTCAGATCCTTGGCCGGGGCCACAGACTTTACCAGTATGCCGCCCCGATGAAGATTCTCCACGCCGGGGTAAAACCGGATATCGCCGGCGGTATTGCGCACGGCAATGAAGGATACTTCCCGCGTGAAGGACACCATTTCTTCCAGAATCACGCCGCCATCAGGAAAGGCACCGGCCAGCGCCTCGAGGTCCTGGTCGGTTTTGATCAGCCACTGGTTCTTGCCGTCGTAGCCACTGGTCATGGATTTGGCAAACAGGGGCCGGGCGAGCCCGGCAGCAGCGTCTTTGAGCTGGCCTGCAGCGTCCACCACGGCAAACCGGGTGGTGCCAATCTGGTGATCAGAGAGGAACTGTTTTTCACGACCGCGATGCTGGGTAACTTCCACAGCATCCGGGGAGGGGTGCACGGCGCAATAGGCCTGCAGCGCCCGTAATGAGTCTACCGGCACGGCTTCCTTTTCCACAGTTACCACTGCGGGCCGGCCCAGTGCCTCGTAAAGGGCTGCGGCATTTTGGTGTTCTTCCAGGGTAATAATATCCCCGAGGCCCTCCACACACGCAGTGGATTCACCTTGCATGCGGATAAAACTGAAGGTCACGTCTTCCGGTGCGGCCTGGGCCATCATGCGGGCCAGCTGCCCCACACCAAACACGGCTACCCGCATTACTCCACCTCCCAGGGCACGGCATCTGTCTGAGCCTGCCGCCACTTGTCCAGCCGACTGGCCAGCGCGGGATCGGACAGCGCCAGTATCTGGGCGGCAATCAGCCCGCCATTATAGGCACCGGCAGCACCCACTGCCTGGGTTGCCACCGCAATACCCCTGGGCATCTGTACCATGGACATCAGGCTGTCTACCCCGGCAAAGTGACGACTGGGCATGGGCACCGCCACCACCGGTAAAGGCGTGTTAGCCGCCACCATGCCCGCCAGGTGAGCAGAGCCACCCGCGCCGGCAATAATCACCTTCACTCCGCGGTCGCGGGCCTCTTTGGCAAAGGACTGCATGCGATCCGGTGTGCGGTGGGCCGACACCACGTTGGTCTCGAAGTCCACTTCCAGCTGTTCCAGCGGAATACAGGCTTCTTTCATGTAGGGCCAATCAGAGCGCGAGCCCATAATGATGCTGACGGGAGCTGAGGACATAACACAAACCGTAATAGTTTTGGAAAGAGATAGTAAACCGGCAATTTTACCCTATTTCGCAGTGCAACAAAAACAATGAAATCCACAAATGCGCCCCGCCCGGCGGGAGGTTATTCCCGCAGGCTTCGCTCGGATTTACCCACCTTGAAGGTCCACAACAGATCCAGGGTACTGGCGGTACTGCTCACCGCCTCCAGGAACAGGTTACGGGTGAGCTTGTAGCGCATGGTGAGTGAATTGACCTCCTCAAACATGCCCATGCCATAGCGCACAAAAAGGCGCGGGTTGATATAGCCACTGAGCTGCACCTCGGCACCACTCTCTCCTTCCCCGGCGCTGATCTGGAAATTGCGGATACCCAGCTTGTCGGCATAATCCTGCAGCACCGACTCGCCGGTGGCAGCCCCCAGGCTGATGGCTGCCTGGCTCAGCAATGCACCCGAATCCCGGGGCTCACCTTCTCCCGGGGCCTGCCCCGTAACCAGGTAGTGTAATTTACGGTTGTCCGACATGGCCGGCTGGGAAAACAGGGTTACCGAAGGATTCTTCGCCGGCCCCTCCGCACGAATCCCAACGGTAACCGCATCGGTAATATCTGCGCGTACGGCATCCACGTATATTGTGGGATTATCGATGGGACCCACGAATATCAGCTCACCGCTGCGAATTTCCAGGTTCTGGCCGTAGGCTTTGTAGGTTCCATCCACCAGTTTCACGAAACCATTCCCCTGCAGCAACTGCTGGGGGGAATATTCCAGGCGCATATTGCCCCGCAAATGGCTTTCCAGTCCAAAGCCGCGAAACAATACATCACTTCCCAGGCGCATCTCCACATTGGCGTACACCGGCGTCATTTCCGTCTGCTGCTGCTCCGAATCCACAATGACCACGTCACTGGAAACCCCCACACTGTTTTTGGGCAGGGATTTGATATTGATGAACGCCCTTGGCACACGGACGCGCCCGGAGATCATCAGCCGGTTGTTCTCGTAATCAGCGGTGATGTCC
>JAWVYU010000258.1:0-7410 GCA_033722575.1 Ketobacteraceae bacterium
ATCTATGACCTTGCCTTCAGAGACCGTCTGACCGGCCTGTCGAATCGCGAAAAGCTCAGCCGGTACGTCGACACACGGCTGGATCACCGCGAGACGGGTAAGGGCTTCTTTCTTGTCATAGTGCATTTGAAGCAGCTTCAGGAAATCAATAAAACCCTGGGTTATGCGGTGGGCGATGAGCTCCTGGTACGCGTGGCGCTGGCACTGCGTACGGAATGTGAATCCTGTCTGGGGGGTATGGCCGATGGCCCGGGTTTTGATGCCGAGAAGCACCTCGGCACCCTCGAAGGCGCCAACTTTATCGTGTTGCTGGAGTCAGAGCACGAATCACTGGTGGAGCGGTTTTGTCACCGGGTACTGAGCGTATTCGATCATCCTGTTGCCTACAACGACATGAGTATTGATGTGGGCGCCTGCATAGGTTATTCCCATGCCGATGACAAGACCCGGCGTTTTGATGACTTGCTGAAGTCAGCCCAGGTGGCGGTGGAGTCTGCGCTGGACAGAGGGCTTGGGTATCTGTGTTACAGCGAGGAAATGGATCCCTATTCGCAAAAGCGGATTACCCTGATGGCGGATCTGAAAAGCGCTATCATCCATGATGACCTCAAGTTGTATCTGCAGCCCAAACTGAGCCTCCATGACAACATTGTCATTGGCTTCGAGGCGCTGCTGCGCTGGGAGCACCCACGCCACGGTTTTGTGCCGCCCGATGAGTTTATAGGGCTGGCGGAAAAAAGCGGCGTCATTAATGAACTGACGGAATGGGTGATCCAGCGGGCCATCAGCTATCTTCAGTTTTTCAGGGAGCGGGACCTTCACCCCCATATTTCTATCAACATTTCGGCAAAGAATCTTCAGCAGCCATTTTTTGCCGAACAGTTGATCCAGAGCCTGAAGCGCAAGGGCGTTGACGCCGATTCTCTTGGGCTGGAGATCACTGAAACCGCCATGATGGATGATCCGGACAAGGCCATGGCCTGTCTCATGCATCTGAAACAGCAGGGATTCTACCTGTCCCTGGATGACTTTGGCACCGGGTATTCTTCATTATCTCACCTCAGCCGTCTGCCGCTGAACGAAATCAAGATTGATCGCAGTTTTGTTACCGGCATAGAAAAACAGAAAAGCCCTGTCATAGTGGAAACGACTTTGCGCATGGCCAAAAGCTTCGGGCTGGTTTCGGTGGCAGAGGGCATTGAAACTGAAGCAGCCCTGCGGCGTATACGCGCTCTGGGGTGTGATGTGGCGCAGGGATATTATATTGCCAGGCCTCAGGCGTTCGGGGATGTGCTCACCTGGCTGGCAAGTCAGCCGGGGTATGAGGTGCTGCGCGGCGGAGACCTGACACAGCTCAAGTTCTAAATTGGAGCCCTGTTGACTATACTTCGGACATTGACACCATTGCAGTAGCAAGGATAGCAGGTGAGCCGGTGCGGGCTGATTGCATTACCGTGCCCCACGGCCCGCGCCGGACCGGTTGCGGGAGTCCTCTCGATATGATGATAATCATTCTCAACTGGGTGTTGCCCGGCACCTGCTGTGGAAGTATCCAAAAATAAACTGGCGAAACCTGTCACGGACTTTAGGATATCCTGTGGCGGATGGATTGAAACTGATAGCATTCAGGTGCGGAATAAATGCAGGAAGATAATCAAGGGTTTTCTGTGGTGGCTATTGGTGCTTCGGCAGGCGGCCTTGAGGCATTAAAGCAGGTGATTCACAGCCTGCCTCTGGACCTGCCCTGCGCATTTGTGGTGCTGCAGCATCTGGACCCGTCCAAAACCAGTCGCCTCACGGAGATTCTCAGGCTTTCCAGCCAATACACTATATTGCAGGCGGTATCTGATGAACCCTTAAAACAGGGTTATATTTATTGCGTTCCTGCCGGCTATCTGGCGGAAATCCGGGGTGGTAAAATTGTATTGACACCGGTGCCCGAGGGACAGCCCCGCTTTCGTTCCAATCCTATCGATAAATTGTTTTATTCGCTGGCGGAATCGAAAGGCAGTCATGCCATAGGGGTGATATTGTCCGGTGCAGGGCAGGATGGTGCCCGTGGCTTTGTAAAGATCCGTAATGAAGGGGGGCTGACCATTGCGGAGTCACCATCCCATGCCCGGTTTCCCAGTATGCCCGAAGCGGCTATACAGCTGGGCCATGCAGATCTGGTATTGCCACCCATGGAGATCGGGCTGGCGTTAAAAACCTATTTAAGCAAAAAATCTGACAGCAACGACAGTGAAGTAAAAAGAATGGAAATGGAATCTGAATCGGATATACGGGAAATTCTTGCACTCGTAGGCAAGGAATCAGGCAATGATTTCAGCGGTTACAAGTCCACGACCCTGAAGCGCCGGATTGACCGCCGCATGTCGATATCAGGCATTGATTCCCACAACCTGTATCTTGACCACCTGAAAGAGAACGCTGAGGAACGCAAGCTGCTCGCCAATGACATGCTGATCAGTGTGACGCAGTTTTTTCGAGACCCGGAAGCCTACGAAGTGCTGCAGGAACAGGCTTTGCCTGAACTTTTCAAGGGTAAGGAAGACAATCAGGCAATCCGCATCTGGGTGGCCGGTTGTGCGACCGGTGAAGAAGCCTATTCCATTGCTCTTTTGTTGTTTGCTTATCGGGAAAAGCACAACCTGTCCACACCCATACAGATTTTTGCCAGCGACATTGATTCTTCCGCTCTGGATGTTGCCAGAGCCGGCCTATATAACGAGGAGTCTGTGCGCTCCTTGCCCCGGGAACTGCTCGAGCGGTATTTTATTGTAGAGGGCGATGGCTACCGTATTTCAAAGGATGTGCGCAGCTCCATCGTGTTCGCCCTGCATAATCTGGTTTCGGATCCGCCGTTTTCCCGTCTGGACATGATTATCTGCAGAAATGTACTGATCTATCTTGAGCAACCGGTTCAGCGAAACCTGATGTCCCTGTTCAGTGCGGTTCTTAACAAGGGGGGGATGCTGTTTCTGGGGACCTCGGAAACCATCGGTTTGCAGGAAAACCGCTTTGAGGTGATATCCAAACAATGGCGAATTTTCAGGAATATCGGAAATTTCTCCCAGGATCGGAACAAGCTGCTGTTGAACACCGGCACCCCGAGTAGATTTTTCAATACTGATATTGAAGCGGTGGAATCGGGGGGAATGCTTTACGCCTCCGAGAGGGACTTCAAGCGCATTGTGGATACCCTGAGCCCCGCTTTGCTGCTGATCAATGAACAGAACGACGTAATTTACACCCAGGGCGAGGTCAAGCGATATGTAAGCCTGTCGGAAGGGGCGCCAAGCTACCATGTTTTCAATTTGCTACACCCTGCCCTGCGATCCCGTATCCGGCCGCTGATCAGTAAAGTGCGATCAGATGATACCAAAGTCGAAATCGACCAGGTTCCTTTCGCCGATGCGCTGGTAAGAATTCATGGATCTCCCGTAAGGGAAGCCATTGGCAAGGGGTTCATCCTGCTGGCGATTGAAGAGCAGTGTAATACCCAGCTGAATGTCAGCCATTCGGAGCCGGAAGACAGCTGGCTGGTGATGCAGCTGGAACAGGAGTTACAGTCCACCCGGGAAGATCTGCAGCGAACCATCGACAAGATGCGCCTGGCTAACGAAGACCTTCGGGTGATGAATGAAGAATTTGTGGCCATGAATGAAGAGCTGCAGTCCTCCAACGAAGAGCTGGAAAGCTCCAAGGAAGAATTGCAGTCACTGAACGAAGAATTGCAGAACACCAACAGCACGCTGGACGCCAAGGTTTATGAGCTGGAACTGGTGAACAATGATCTGGCGAACCTGATCAGCAGCACCGACATTGCCACTGTGTTTCTGGACAAGAATCTGAATATCATGCGCTTTACACCGGCCACCACACGGATTATGCACCTGAAGCCCCATGATATCGGCAGACCTTTTACGGATATTGCCCATGTGTTCAAGGGCTACAATTTGCTGGACTCGGCCTGCGAAGTGCTGGCTAAAGGTATTCAGCATCAGAGTGAAGTCACCACCAATGACGGGCAGACCTATATTCGCCGTGTGCTGCCTTACCGTATAGATGAGGGCCCTATTGCCGGGCTGGTGGTGACTTTTGTTGATGTCAGTGAAATCAGGAACGCCCGAGAAAAGTCGGAACAGTATGCATTGCAGCTGCAGCGCCAGAATCAGCTGCTGGAGCTGCCCATTGTGTTTGCCAGGGATCTGGATGACAAGATCATTTTCTGGAATGCCGGGGTTGAGAAATTTTATGGCTGGAGCCGGGAGCAGGCCCTGGGGCAGGTTTCCCATGACCTGTTGAAAACCGAGTTTCCCCAGGATCTTGATGACATCATCCATGATGTACTGAGCCAGGGTTTCTGGAATGGGGAGCTGCGACACCATTGTGCCAGCGGCCGGGTGGTTACCGTTGACAGCCACTGGGCTTTGGCCAGAGACCGCCACGGCGAACCCTGGGCGGTTCTGGAGCTGAACAATGATATCAGTGACCGGGTTGCCTATCAGTCCGAACTGGAGTACCTGGCAAACAATGACCCCGTAACCCAGCTACCGAACCAGAGCCTGCTGCTGGATCTGCTGCAGAAGAAAATCCAGAAGGCCAGCCAGGCCAGAACCTCCCTTGCTTTGCTGCTGCTGGACCTTGATCGTTTCAAGAATATTAATGATTCCCTGGGCCACGAGATCGGGAATCAGCTGCTGATGCAGGTGGCGGAACGGTTGCAGGGTTATGTGAATAATGATTCTTTTCTTGCACGCTTTGGTGGTGATGAGTTTGCGCTGCTGGTGGGGGGGCGCGATATTGTAAACCGTGCCTCTCACTTATGCGATGACCTGTTGAAAACCTTCGCCGAACCGTTCTGGCTGGATAATCAGGAAATTTTTGTGGGTGTCAGTATTGGTGTGAGTATCTATCCTGAAGACAGCACTGATGCGGAAGGTTTGTTAAAGTCCTCTGACTCAGCCCTGAATGTGGCTAAATCGGAGGGCCGGGGCCAGTACTGCTTTTTTACGCCCAAACTCAATCGCCAGGCCCATCGTCATCTGGCAATTGAAGTGCGGTTACATAAAGCCTTGGAAAAGAATGAGCTTTACCTGCATTTTCAACCGCAGATTTCATTAAAAACCGGCAAGGTTGTGGCGGCCGAAGCGCTGATGCGGTGGCATAACGAGGATCTGGGCTCCATTTCTCCCGGCGAGTTCATTCCGATTGCAGAAGAGAGCGGTTTGATTCTCAAGCTGGGTGAATGGGCGCTGATGCAGGTAGTAGAGAAGCTGCGGTCACGACAGCGCGAGGGAAAGAAACGGGTGCGCCTGGCGGTTAATATTTCGCCGCTGCAATTCCGCAACACGGAGTTTCTGGAGAAGGTGGCGCAGATCGTCAGTGAAGGTGGCTTTAACCCCAATGACCTGGAGTTTGAACTCACCGAGTCATTGTTGATTTCTTCTCCCGAGAATGCCGTTGAAACATTTGCCCGTCTCAGGTCCCTGGGCATACGTCTGTCATTCGATGATTTCGGAACCGGCTATTGTTCGCTGCAGTACCTGCGTCATCTCAGGCTGCATCATCTGAAGGTGGCGCGCGAATTTATTCCCTGTGATACCGGGGACCAGGACAATATTTCCATATCGAAAGCGATAGTTTCCCTGAGCCATTCTTTAGGTATTGAATGTACGGTTGAAGGAGTGGAAGGCGAGAAACAGATGCAGTTTTTCCGTTCTCTGGGGTGCGAGCTGGTGCAGGGTTTTTATTTCAGTCCGGCAGTGCCTTATGAAGAGCTGGATAAAATGGTGGCTGGGCGTAAGTTTCAGGTAACGAAGTAAGATCCGGCCACCTGTGGTGGTGGCCGGTATTTTTCATCTCAGATCAGAGCCGGATGCGGATGGTGGGAGACCATTCACTCCAGCGACCGTCGCGACGGGCCCGGATTTTCACGTTGTACTGGGAGCCCAGACACAACCCGAACGCCGTCACCCGGCCACGACCCACCTGACCTTCGATCACCGCACTGTGATCTGTCAGGCAGCCACCGCCGAAGAACCCATCCATGTGGATTTCATAGCCGTCATTGAAGGGGGTGGGAGTCCACTCGAACTCACCCCAGGTATGGCAGCATCCGGAATCCACCTTGCGAAGATCCAGAGGGGGGCGCAATTCTGTGCCTTCGTCAATGGCGCCATCGCAGTCGTTGTCCTTGCCGTCAGGAATTTCCTGGGCACCGGGGTAAATGCTGCTGTCGAAGGGTCGGCAGTCATTACCATCCGGGGCACCGTCGTTGTCATCATCCGGGTCACAGACATCGCCCAGGCTGTCGCCGTCGTAATTGGACTGGTTGACGTTGCTGACGGTGGGGCAGTTGTCGTTGGCGTTGTTCACGCCATCCTTATCCAGGTCGCCGGCCGCGCAGCTGTCAGGGTTGTTTGAAGGACAGGGATCCGTGCCATTGCTGGCGCCATCACCATCCAGGTCACCGTCGGGGTTGTTCAGACAGTTGTTACCAGGGTCGGTGGGGCACAGGTCAATACTGTTGATAATGCCGTCGTTATCAATGTCACCGGCCGGGCAGGCATTGCTGGCATCAGTGGGACAGGGATCGTCGCCGTTGTTGATACCGTCGTTGTCCAGATCACCGGCGTCGCAGCTGTCGGGGTTATCCGAGGGACAGATGTCATCGGCATTGCTGACGCCGTCACCGTCCAGGTCACCGTCAGGATTGTTCAGACAGTTATTGCTGGCGTCGTCCAGGCAAAGGTCTTCGGCGTCGGTAATGCCATCACTGTCAGTATCACCGGCGGGGCAGAGGTCTTCGGCGTTTTGCGGGCAGATGTCATCGGCATTGCTGACACCGTCGCCATCCAGGTCGCCGGCAGGGCAGCTGTCGGGGTTTTTGGTGGGGCAAACGTCATCGCCATTCTTGACGCCATCGCCGTCAAAATCGCCCTCAGCGTTTTCCAGGCAGTTGTTCTGCGGATCCAGGGGGCAAACGTCCGCAGCATTCAGAATACCATCGCCGTCCAGATCACCTTCGTCACAATTGTCATCGGCATCCAGCGGGCAGGCATCGTCTTCATTGGCAACGCCGTCGTTATCCAGGTCGCCTGCCGGGCAGGAGTCGGGATTGTCTTCAGGGCAAACATCGTCCTGATTACTGACACCATCGCCATCAAAGTCACCATTGGGGTTTTCCAGGCAGTTGTCCTCGTCATCGTCGGGACAGGGATCGCCAATGGTGGGGTCCACAAAGGTGGCGGTGATGGTTTTCGGCATGGACGCGGTGGTCACACAGGTGGCCGTTGTCAGGGAGTCTTCAGCGCCGTTGCTGCAGTTTTTTTCTGCATCGCTGAAACCGCTGAATTCATAGCCGGCGTCGGGTGTGGCCACCAGGGTTACCTGCTCGCTGAAGCC